>NZ_JBSSHR010000005.1:0-379559 GCF_059089345.1 Micromonospora sp. BS32 | reverse complement strand
GATAGAGTTACGGCGGTCATGGCGGAGGGGAAACGCCCGGTAACATTCCGAACCCGGAAGCTAAGCCCTCCAGCGCCGATGGTACTGCACTCGGGAGGGTGTGGGAGAGTAGGACGCCGCCGGACAAACATTCCAGTCGAGGGCCGCCCCATGAGGGTCGCCCCTCGACTGCGTAGCGCCGTTGGTGGCGCAATGAGGAAGGATGTACCTGTGAGTTCAGGACCGCAGGGCGGAGACCGTCCGCGCCGCCACGACGACCGTACCGACCGACCCCAGGGGCGCGGCGACAGCCCGCGTCGTGATGACCGGCCCCCTTACCGTGGCGACCGCGACGACCGCGGTGGCGCCCCGCGCGGTGGTGCCGACCGGGGTGGACGCGACGGCGGATTCCGCGGCGGCGACCGGCGTGAAGGTGGCTTCCGGTCGGGTCCGCGTGACGGTGACTCTCGTTCCGGCGGCTTCCGCAGTGGTGACTCCCGTGAGGGTGGCTTCCGCGGCGGCGAGCGTCGTGAGGGTGGCTTCCGGTCGGGTCCGCGCGATGGTGACTCCCGTTCGGGTGGCTTCCGTGAGGGTGGTTTCCGCGGCGGTGACCGTCGTGAGGGCGGTTTCGGCGGTGGCCAGCGTCGTGAAGGCGGCGGCGGCGGTGACCGTCGTGAGGGTGGCTTCCGGTCGGGTCCGCGTGACGGTGACTCCCGTCCGGGCGGCTTCCGCGGCGGTGACTCCCGTGAGGGTGGCTTCCGCGGCGGCGAGCGTCGTGAGGGCGGGTTCCGTTCCGGTCCCCGTGAGGGTGGCTTCCGTGGCGGCGACCGTCGTGAGGGTGGTTTCCGCGGTGGCGACCGCGACGCCGGTGCCCGTGGTGGTGAGCGTCCGAGCGGTGGCTTCCGTGGCGGTGACTCCCGTGAGGGTGGTTTCCGCGGCGGTGACCGTCGCGAGGGTGGCTTCGGCGGCGGCCAGCGTCGTGAGGGTGGTTTCCGCGGTGGCGACCGCGACGCCGGTGCCCGTGGTGGTGAGCGTCCGAGCGGTGGCTTCCGTGGCGGTGACTCCCGTGAGGGTGGCTTCCGTGGCGGTGACCGTCGCGAGGGCGGCTTCCGTTCCGGTCCGCGTGAGGGTGGCTTCCGTGGCGGCGACCGCGACGCCGGTGCCCGTGGTGGTGAGCGTCCGAGCGGTGGCTTCCGTGGCGGCGACTCCCGCGAGGGTGGCTTCCGTGGCGGTGACCGTCGCGAGGGCGGCTTCCGTTCCGGTCCGCGTGAGGGTGGCTTCCGCGGTGGCGACCGCGACGCCGGTGCCCGCGGCGGTGAGCGTCCGAGCGGTGGCTTCCGTGGCGGCGACTCCCGCGAGGGCGGCTTCCGCGGCGGTGACCGTCGCGAGGGCGGCTTCCGGGGTGGCGACCGCGACGCGGGTGCTCGTGGTGGCGAGCGTCGTGAGGGTGGCTTCCGCGGCGGCGACCGCGACGCCGGTGCCCGCGGCGGTGAGCGTCCGAGCGGTGGCTTCCGTGGCGGTGACTCCCGTGAGGGTGGTTTCCGTGGCGGCGACCGTCGCGAGGGCGGCTTCCGTTCCGGTCCCCGTGAGGGTGGCTTCCGTGGCGGCGAGTCCCGTGAGGGTGGCTTCCGTGGTGGTGAGCGTCCGAGCGGTGGCTTCCGTGGCGGTGACTCCCGTGAGGGTGGCTTCCGCGGCGGTGACCGTCGTGAAGGTGGCTTCGCTGGCGGCCAGCGTCGTGAGGGTGGTGCTGGCGGCGGTGAGCGTCGCGAGGGCTTCCGGGGCGGCGACGCCCAGCGGCCCGACCGGGGCGGCGAGCGTCGCCCGTACGGCGACCGCCAGGGTCGGGAGGACCGTCCGGGCTTCGACGACCGGCGTCGCGAGGGCGGGTTCGGCCCGGACCGCGAGCGGCGGGACGAGGTCGAGGGCGGGCGTACGGCCGCGCCGGCGCTGCCGGACGAGATCTCCGCGAGCGACCTGGACACAGCCGTCCGCGCCGAGCTTCTGTCGCTGAACAAGCCGGTGGCGGAGACCGTCGCCCGGCACCTGGTCGCGACCGGCCAGCTGATCGACGAGGACCCGGCCGAGGCACTCGCCCACGCCATGGCGGCGCGCCGGATGGCCTCGCGGATCTCCGCGGTGCGTGAGGCGGTCGGCCTGGCCGCGTACCACGCGGGGGAGTGGCAGACGGCCATCGCCGAGCTGCGCACCTACCACCGGATGAGCGGCCTGCAGAGTCACCTGGCCGTGCTCGCCGACTGCGAGCGGGCGTTGGGGCGTCCGGAGCGGGCCATCGACCTGTTCCGCGGCGCCGACCAGGAGAAGCTCGACCAGGCCACCGCCATCGAGCTGCTGATCGTGGCGGCCGGTGCCCGGGGTGACCTCGGGCAGAAGGACGCCGCCGTGGCGATGCTCCAGGTCCGTGAGCTGACCGCCGACTCGACCGAGCCGTGGACGGCCCGGCTGCGCTACGCGTACGCCGACGCGCTTCTCGCGGTCGGCCGTCGCGAGGAGGCCCGGGAGTGGTTCTCCCGCGCCGCCGACTCGGACACCGAGGGGGAGACCGACGCCGCGGAGCGGCTGCTCGAACTCGACGGCGTGGTGATCGAGGGTGACGAGGAGGACGACGAGCCGGCCGAGGAGATCGCCGCCGGTCCGGGTGCTCCCGGCGCGGTGCCGGCCCGGCCGGATGCCGACCTGTCCACCGCCGACCAGCGGGACGACGAGGACGACGACGACCTCGACGAGGACGAGGACGAAGACGAGGACGACCTCGACGACGAGGACGACGAGCTCGACGGCGACGAGGACGACGGCGACGAGGACCGGGGCACCGACGACGAGCTCACCGACGGGGCGGCCGCCGAGCGGGCCGGCGCCGACGACGCACCGGCAACCGCCGAGCCGACCGGTCGAGGTCCGGACGACGACCCGGCTGCCGCCGACGACGCGTCCACCGACCGCCGCGGGTCGGAGTCGGAGTCGGAGTCGGACCAGCGATGACCGAGGTCGCCGGGGATCGGTTGGTTGACGGGTACGCCCTGGTCGTGTTTGACCTGGACGGTGTGATCTACCTGATCGACCGGCCGATCCCCGGCGCGGTCGACGCCGTCGGCCGGCTGCGGGCCGACGGCCGCGCGGTGGCGTTCGCGACCAACAACGCCTCCCGCCGCTCCAGCGAGGTCGCCGACCTGCTCACCGGGATGGGCGTGCCGGCCGAGCCGCAGGAGGTGTTCACCTCCGCGGCGGCCGCCGCCGAGCTGCTGCGGGACCGGCTGCCGGCCGGTGCCGCCGTGCTGGTGGTCGGGGCGGAAGCGCTGCGCGCCGAGATCCGCGCCGCGGGCCTCACCCCGGTCGCCAAGGCCGACGAGTCACCCGCCGCGGTGGTGCAGGGGTACGGGCCGCAGGTGGGCTGGGTGGACCTGGCCGAGGCGTCGGTCGCGATCCGGGCCGGCGCCATCTGGGTCGCCACCAACACCGACCGCACCCTGCCCAGCGGCCGAGGCCCGTTGCCGGGCAACGGCTCGCTCGTGGCGGCGCTACGGCACGCCTTGGACCGCGCGCCCGACCTGGTGGTCGGCAAGCCCGAGCCGGCGCTGTTCGCCACCGCCGCCCGACGGGCCGGCGAGGGCCGGACCCTGGTGGTCGGCGACCGGCTCGACACGGACATCGAGGGCGCCCGCCGCGCCGGGCTGGACAGCCTGCTGGTACTCACCGGCGTGAGCGACGTCGCCGAGCTGCTGGCCGCTCCCGAGGGGCGGCGACCGACGTACGTCTCGGCGGACCTGGCGGGGCTCTTCGACCCGGCGGCGGTGGTGTCGGTGCCGGGGCGACCGGATTCCGGCGGCTGGTCCGCGACGGTGGTCGACGGCGGGCTGGAGCTGCGGGGCGCGGGACGGCCGCTGGACGCGTTGGCGGCGCTCTGCGCGGCGGCCTGGTCGCGGCCCGCGCTCGGGTCCGACGTGCGGCCGGGCTCTCCGGAGGCGGAACGGGCCCTCGAGGCCCTCGGTCTGGCGGACTGACCCGCCCCGGCGGGCGGGCCCCGTCAGAGCAGCTTGCGCAGTTTCATCAGATCGAACGGGTTCGCCTTGATGGAGACCCGGCGGGAGGCGACCGCCTTGGTGACGTCGAGCTGACCGTGCACCAGCGCGACCAGGTCGTCGCTGTTGGTGACCAGTGCGATCTTGGCCTTCGGGTCGTCGCCGTCGCTCAGGTCGACCAGCCGGCCACCGGCGATCCGGCCGTGGAACGCGGTCTCGAGATCGGTGACCCGGCAGGCGAGCGTCCGGTCGAGGTCGATCTTGCCCTGCACGTCGGCGTGCCGGTCCAACCGGGCGGCCAGATCCTGCAACGCCTGCCGGCACTCGTCCACGCTGGCCACATCCCGCTCCTCATCGCACGCCACGCCGTTCCCCGGCACCGTACCGCAATGGACCTCTCGGGGCGCCCGGTAGCGTGAGACCTGCACACCCCCCGCCCCCACGGAAGGACTCAGGTATGCAGGACGCGTGGCGCGCCTACCTCGAGCTGGCGACGGGCCTGACGGAGGCGCCCCGGAAGCGGGCCCAGGACGCCGTACGGCGACTGGTCGGCACCGGCGGCGCCACCGCCGCCCAGGTCCAGGCGCTCGCCGAGGAACTCGTCTCGACCGGCGCGGCCAACCGCGAGGCGCTCACCAAGCTGGTCCGCTTCGAGGTGGACCGGGCCCTCGGCGCGGTGGGGCTGGCCACCGCCGACGAGGTGGCCGAGCTGACCCGCCGGGTGCACGAACTGGAACGCCAGCTGCGCGAGGCCAAGGCCGGCCCCAGCCCGCTGCTCCCCGGCGCTCCGGCGGCCGCACCCGGCGCCGTGCCGCCGGCCGGCCCGGCCGCGCCGGTGGCGCCCGAGTCCGGCCCGGGTGCGTCAGGAGCACCCGCCCCCGCCGCCGGTACGTCGGCCTCCGCCGGGCCGGTCACCCCGCCGACCAAGGCGGTGGCGAAGAAGACCGTGGCGAAGAAGGCCATCGCGAAGAGGCCGCCGGCCGCGGTGAGCACCACCGACGGCCCGGCGCCGGTGGCCCGGCCGGTGAAGAAGGCCGTCCCGCGCAAGCGCCCGCCCGGCGGTGACGAGTGACCGCCGCCGGCCGGAGCCGGTCGTGACCGGCCCGTACCGGCCCGGTCCGCCGCCGGGGCCACGTCCGGGCCCGCCGCCCGGCGCCCGGCCCGGTCCGGCGCCGGCCGTCGACCTGGACGACGCCCACCACCCCGCCGTCGACGCCGCCGTGCAGGCGATGATCAACGCCGAGGGACTGCCCCCGGCCGACCAGATCGCCCAGTACGAGGCGGCGTACCAGACGCTGCGGGAAACCCTCGCCACCATCGACCAGTCCTGAACCGACCGGAGAACCACCCCATGGCACGTCGTACCCGGCTCGACGCCGAACTCGTCCGTCGCGGCCTGGCCCGCTCCCGGGAGCAGGCCGGCGCGCTGGTGGAGGCCGGCCGGGTCCAGCTGCGCGGGGTGGTGGCGCGCAAGGCCGCCGCGATGGTCGACCCGGCCGACCCGCTGCTGGTCACCGGCGAGGACCCCACCGCCGAGTACGTCTCCCGGGGCGGGCACAAGCTGGCCGGCGCGCTCGCCGCGTTCGCGCCGGGCGGGCTGACCGTCGCCGGCCGGCGCTGCCTCGACGCGGGCGCCTCCACGGGCGGCTTCACCGACGTGCTGCTGCGCGCCGACGCCGCCGAGGTGGTGGCCGTGGACGTCGGCTACGGCCAGCTCGCCTGGCCGCTGCGTACCGACGAGCGGGTCCGGGTCCTCGAGCGGACCAACGTGCGCACCCTCACCCCGGAGCTCATCGGCGGCGAGGTCGACCTGACCGTCGCCGACCTGTCGTTCATCTCGCTGCGGCTGGTGCTGCCGGCCCTCGCCGGCTGTACCCGGGCCGACGGCGACCTCGCGCTGATGGTCAAGCCGCAGTTCGAGGTGGGCAAGGAGCGGGTCGGCACCGGCGGCGTGGTCCGCGACCCGGCGCTGCGGGCCGAGGCGGTGCTCGACGTGGCGGCCGCGGCGGCCGGGCTCGGGCTCGGCCTGGCGGACGTGGCGGCCAGCCCGCTGCCCGGGCCGAGCGGCAACGTCGAGTTCTTCGTATGGTTACGCCGGGACGCACCACCGGCCGACCCGGACCGGGTACGGGCCGTGGTGGCGGCGGGACCGGAGGGTCCGGCGCCGTCCGGCGACCTGCCGGACGCGACCACCGAGGAGGTGGCAGGGTGAGCGCGGTGGGCGCGTGGCGGGGTCACGTGATCGTGGCGGAGAGGCGGGACCCGGTGGGCTTCAGGGACTGGGCGAGCCGGGTCGGCACCGACGGGCGGTCCTCCCGGTGAGCCGGACCGCTCTGCTGGTGACGCACACCGGGCGGCGACGCAGCACCGAACACGCCCGCGCTGTCGCCGCGGACCTGATCAGCGCCGGCTTCGAGGTGCGGGTGGTGGCCGAGGAGGCCGACGACCTGGACCTGCCCGGCGTGGTGCCGGTGACCGGCCCCGAGGCGGCCGAGGGCGCCGAGATCGTCTTCGCGCTCGGCGGCGACGGCACCTTCCTGCGTGCCGCCGAGCTGGCCCGGCCGGCCAAGGTGCCGCTGCTCGGCATCAATCTCGGCAAGGTCGGCTTCCTCGCGGAGGCGGAGATCAACGACCTCGACGTGGCGGTCCGCGACGTGGTCGGGCGCAACTACACCGTGGACGAGCGGCTCACCCTCGACGTCACCGCGGAGTTCGAGGGCGGGCCGACCATCGAGTCCTGGGCGCTGAACGAGATCAGCGTCGAGAAGGGCGAGCGGGCCCAGATGCTGGAGCTGCTCGTCGACGTGGACGGCCGCCCGCTGTCGCGGTACGGCTGCGACGGCGTGGTCTGCGCCACCCCCACCGGTTCCACCGCGTACGCCTTCTCCGGTGGCGGTCCGGTGGTCTGGCCCGAGGTGGAGGCGTTGCTACTGGTGCCGATCAGCGCGCACGCGCTGTTCAGCCGCCCACTGGTCACCGCGCCGACCTCGACCTTCGTCATCACCGTGGACCCGTTCACCACCCTGGCCGTGCTCAGCTGCGACGGCCGGCGGGTCTTCGACCTGCCCCCGGGCGCCAAGGTGACGGTGCGGCGGGGCGCCCTGCCGGTGCGCATCGTGCGGCTGCGGGACCGGCCGTTCACCGACCGGCTGGTCGCCAAGTTCGACCTTCCGGTGCAGGGCTGGCGCGGCAGCCGCCGCTGACCGGCCCGTCCCGACCAGCGCCGTCCGACCGGGCGGGAGCCACGGCTCCCGCCCGGTTCGCGCGCTCACCCGCCCGCGCCCGGGCGGTCCTCGCCCCGCCCCGCGCCACACCGCCCGCGCTCGGCCCCGCGCCCACCGCTGTCGTCGGGTGACGTGCTGTCACCGCAGGTCGGCGGCGTCCACCCCCGGTCGTGTCCAGCTGGCGACATGTCGCCGGTGCGGCGGGCCCGGGGTAGTGACCCGTGGTTGATCTCCATCGCAGACTCCGACTGGCCGCCGGCGCGCCGGCGGCCGAGTCGTCAGCGAAGGAGTATCCATGAACTGGCCCCCGCGTTGGTTCGCCCTCGGCGCCGCCGCCGTGCTGGTGACCGGCGTCGCCGCCCCGGCGTCCGCCGAACCGCCGCCCCCGCCGTCCCGACCGGCCCCGCCGGCCACCACCGGTGGACCGGCCCCGGCCCGGGTCACCCTGATCACCGGTGACGTCGTCGAGCTGGACCGGGCCGCCCCCGGCCGGACGGCGGCCACCGTCCGACCCGCGGCCGGCCGCGAGCAGATCAGCTTCCATACCCTCTCCGTCGACGGGCAGCTCCGGGTGCTCCCCAGCGACGTCGTGCCGTACCTCGCCAGCGGGGTGCTCGACCCGAACCTGTTCGACGTCGAGGAGCTCGTCGCGGACGGCTACGGCGACGCCGCCGCCGGCCGGTTGCCGCTGATCGTCCGCTACCGCGACGGCAGCGGGGAACGGGCCGGCGCGTTCGCCGCCGCCGCCGCGACCGACGTACGCCCGCTGCCGAGCATCGACGGCGCCGCCCTCGCGGTCGGCAAGAGCGACCTGGCCGGCCTCTGGTCGCAGCTGCACGCCCCGCAGGCCGGGCGGGCCGCCGCCACCGAGAGCGGCCGGCTCGGCGCCGGCATCGAACGGATCTGGCTGGACGGCCGGGTCCGGCCGGTGCTGGACCGCAGCGTGGCGCAGATCGGCGCGCCGGCCGCCTGGGCCGCCGGCCGGGACGGCGCCGGGGTCGAGGTCGCGGTGCTGGACACCGGCGTCGACGCCGGCCACCCCGACCTGGCGGGACGGATCGCCGACAGCCGGGACTTCACCGACAGCGGCAGCGTCGCCGACGGGCACGGCCACGGCACCCACGTCGCGTCCACCATCGCCGGCAGCGGCGCCGCCGCCGGCGGTACCCGCAAGGGCGTCGCCCCGGGCGCCCGGCTCCTGGTCGGCAAGGTGCTCGACAACTACGGCAGCGGGTACGACTCGTGGATCATCGCGGGCATGGAGTGGGCGGCCCACTCGGGCGCCCGGGTGGTCAGCATGAGCCTCGGCGGCGCGCCCACCGACGGCACCGACCCGATGAGCCAGGCCGTCAACGACCTCACCGCCGAGACCGGCACCCTGTTCGTGGTGGCCGCCGGCAACTCCGGCGCGGACTACACCGTCGGGGCGCCCGGCGCGGCGGACGCGGCCCTCACCGTGGGCGCCGTGGACCGGGACGACGCGCTGGCCGAGTTCTCCAGTCGCGGTCCCCGGTTGGGCGACAACGCGGTCAAGCCGGAGATCACCGCGCCCGGCGTCGGCATCGTCGCCGCCCGGGCCGCCGGCACCACGATGGGCTCACCGGTCGACGACCGGTACACCGCGGCGTCCGGCACCTCGATGGCCACCCCGCACGTGGCCGGCGCCGCCGCGATCCTGGCCCAGGAACACCCCGACTGGCGGGCCGCCCAGCTCAAGGACGCCCTGGCGAGCACCGCCCGGGCGACCGCCGGGCAGACCGTGTTCGCGCAGGGCGCGGGCCGGGTCGACGTGGCCCGGGCGTACGGCCAGCGGGTGTACGCCTCGGCGGTGGCCGACTTCCGCCGGATCGAGCCCGGCACCACCGGTGACGGGCTGCGTCGCGAGGTGGCGTACACCAACGCCGGCGGCGTCGCGCAGACCCTGCGCCTGCGGCTCGACGTCCGCAACATCGACCGCGGCGCCGACGAGCCGGACGGCTTCGCCCTCGCCGGCGACCAGGTGACCGTGCCGGCCGGCGCGACCGTGCGGGTACCCGTCACCGCCGACCCGGCGAAGCTGGACCGCGGCCGGCACGGCGGCTGGCTGATCGCCACCGGTGCCGACGGCATCGAGACGCGGACCGCGCTGGCCGCCACCCTGAGCGGCCCCCGCCACACGGTCACCCTGCGCGCGGTGGACCGGGCGGGCCGGCCGACCGGCGTCCCCGTGGTGTCCCTCTTCGGCGAGCAGCCCGAGTCGGACAGCCTCGGTTGGATCGCCGAGGGCGGACAGGTCACGTTCACCGTCGAGGAGGGCCCGTACCTGCTGCACGCGCTGATCGAGGACGGCGTCCCGCTGGACGAGCAGTCGACCCTGGTCGTCGATCCGCAGCTGCCGGTGAACCGGGACCTGGAGATCGTGCTGGACGCCCGTAAGGGCACTCCGGTGCGGATCGAGACGCCGCGCCCCGCCGAGCAGCAGACCACCCTCGCGTACTACGCGCACCGGGTGTTCGGCAACGGCCGGCAGGTCGACCACGGGGTGATGCAGTTCAGCACCGTCCAGCAGCTCAACGTCACGCCGACCCGCCGGGCGACCGAGGGCGAGTTCGAGTTCGCCTCCCGCTGGCAGTTGGTGGCGCCCATGGTGGACGCCCAGGTGACCGGCGTGACCGGGCCGCTGGACGTGAACCTGCTCTACCAGTCGCCGGACGCCGACCTGCGCCGCGACCTGCGGCTGGTCGACGCGGGCGCCGGCGCGCCGAACGAGCTGACCGGGGTCCGCGACGCCGCGGCGCTGATCTCGGTCAGCCCCGACCGGTCCGAGGAGGAGCAGATCGCCGCCGCGGCCGCCGCCGGCGCCGCCGCGGTGATGATCGTCCGGCCGGCCGACTGGAGCGCCTGGACCGCGTGGCGTCCGCTCGGCGACCGGTTCCCGGTGCCGGCCGTGGTGCTGCCGTACGACGACGGGCAGCGGGTGTTGGCGGCGGCGAAGACCGGTCAGGCCCGGGTGCGGCTCGCCATCACCGTCTCCAGCCCCTACCTGTACGACGTCTTCCAGGTCTCGCGTCAGCAGGTGCCGGCGACTGTGGTGCACCGGGTCACCGCCGACAACTCGGTCCGGCTGACCAGCCGGTACGTCGACACCGGCGGCTTCGCCTGGGCCAAGGAGCAGCGGTTCGGCTGGCGGCCCTGGCAGTCCGTCGCGCTGGAGTCGCAGCGGATCGTGCGGACCGGGACCGAACGCGAGGAGTGGGTCAGCGCAGGGGACTCGCTGTGGCGGCAGTGGGCCAGCCACCTCTACGTGTGGGACGAGATGGGCCCGATGCTCAGCGGGGCGAGCGAACCGCTGCGCCGGTACACCGGCGGGACCCGCGCCACCCAGAGCTGGTTCGCACCGGTGGTCCGGCCGGCCCTGGCCGGCGGCGGCGCGTCGGCGGCGCGCCGGACCGGTGACGTGCTCGAGCTGCGGGTGGCGCCGTTCGTGGACGCCGACGGGCACTGGGCGGGCGGTGAGCCGGACGACGCCTTGCAGGCCGTCCTGTCCCGCGACGGCGCGCCGATCGCCGACCTCTCCACCGGCTGGGCGCCGGTCACCACCACGCCGGACGCCGCGCGGTACCGGCTGGAGCTGACCACCGACCGCCCCGCCGAGGAGTGGCGCTGGGCGGGGCGGACCAGCACCGCCTGGGAGTTCACCTCGGCCCGACCCACCGGGCCGGACGCCGCACCGCTGCCGCTGCTCCAGCTGGACTACCGGGTCCCGACCGACCTGTCCGGCACCGTCGCCGGCGACCGGCCGCACCGTGTCGGGCTCGCGCTGCGCCACCAGGCCGGCCTTCCGGCGCCGACCGGCACCGCCGTCACCGTCGAGGTCTCCTTCGACGGCGGCGCGCACTGGCGACGCGTCCCGGTCCACGGGGCGGGCACGGCGTACGAGGCCACCGTGCCGGCCGGCGTGGGGAGCGTGTCGCTGCGGGTGCGGGCCACCGACGGCGCGGGCAGCACGATCGAGCAGTCCGTGATCGGGGCGTACGGGCTGCGCTGAAACGACGCCCGCGCGGACTTCCCCCCTTTCCGCGCGGGCGTCCCGCCGGGTCGCCGTGGTTTCCGCCAGGGGGTGGTGGGAACCACGGCGGCGTCCCGGCCGGTGGCCCGGCACGGTCCCGCCTTCGGGTGGCGGTGACCCCCCGGCGTCACCAGCCGGTGGTACGGGGTGTCGGGGAGGTCAGAGCCAGCCGCGGCGCGCGGCCTGGTACGCCAGGCCCGGCCGGGTGTCCACCCCGGCCAGGGTCATCAGGTCGGCGAGCCGCCGCTGGATGGTGCGGCGGCTCACCCCGAGCTGAGAGGCGATGGACTTGTCCGGCACCCCGGCCACGAAGAGCGAGAGCAGCAGCCGTTCGTCGGCGTCCGGGCCGCCGTCGGCGATCGGCGCCGCCCCGGGCAGCAGCGGGGTGGCCGCGTGCCAGTGGCTGTCGAAGAGGGCCAGCAGCGCGTCGAGCAGCTGGCTGCGGCCGATCACCGCCGCGCTGGGCTCGCCGCTGGCCCGGTCGGGCACCAACGGGCAGATCGCGGTGGTCCGGTCGGCCACGGCGAGGCGTACCGGGAGCAGGTTGGTGATCCGGGCCTGCTCGCCGCTGCGGACCGCCTTCTCCACGTCGACCAACGCGCCCGGCTCGGCCAGCAGCTCCCGTTCGTAGATCGCCCGGTAGCTCACCCCGCGGGCCAGCGCGGCGAACTCCTCCACGTTCTCCGGCCCGGGCATGGCCAGCGGGTTGGCCCGGCAGAACCAGAGCACCTCGGTCCGGGCGTCGTCCTGCAACCGCCGCAGCCGGCCGCGCAGCGCGTCGGTGCCGGTGACGATCTCCACCAGGTGGTCGGCGTCGTGCCGCCGTACGCCGGCCCGGTACTCCTCGGTGAGCTGGGCGACCCGGCGGCGGGCGGCCTCCAGGGACTGCTGCTGGCGCAGCAGCTCGTCGCCGAGGGCCACGTCCGGGGGCAGCGGCCGCAACGGCGGGTCGGGCTCGACCCCGGCCGGGGCGACCAGGCCCCGGGCCCGCAGTCCGGCCAGCGCCGCCCCGATCCGCTCGGCGGTCAGCGGCAGCTGCGTCACCAGCTGCGCCCGCCGGGCGGTGGAGAGTCGCAGCAGCGCTCGGTAGACCTGCTCCTCGTCCTCGCCCAGGCCGAGTATCCCCAGCACCTGCCGTCCATCGCTTGACCCGTTCACGAGCGGTGATGGTACGGCCGGCCGCCGCGCCGCCCGCGCCGGCTGGTCAACTGTCGGTGGCCGCGTCTACTGTCGGGTGCTGTGCTGGAAGAGCTGCGCATCACCGGACTGGGCGTCATCGAGGACACCACACTGCCGTTGACCGGTGGGATGAACGTCATCACCGGTGAGACCGGTGCCGGCAAGACCATGGTGGTGACCGGCCTCGGCCTGCTCTTCGGCGGCCGGGCCGACGCCGGGCGGGTGCGCGCCGAGCCGGGCCGGGCGGTGGTCGAGGGGCGGCTGCGCCTCGTCGGCCGGGTCGCCGCGACCGTGCACGCCCGGATCGGGGAGGCCGGCGGCGAGCCCGACGAGGACGGCTCGCTGCTGATGAGCCGGACGGTCACCGTCGAGGGCCGCTCCCGGGCCCACGTGGGTGGGCGCAGCATGCCGGTGTCGATGCTCGGCGAGGTCGGCGAGCAGGTGGTGGCGGTGCACGGCCAGTCCGACCAGCTGCGGCTGCTGCGGCCGGCCGAGCAGCGGGCGGCGCTGGACCGGTTCGCCGGCGCCGAGCACGAGAAGCTGCTCGACGCGCTCCGCGAGTCGTACGGCCGGTGGCGGCAGGTGGTCGACGACCTGGCCGACCGGCGGCGCAACGCCCGCGCGCGCAACCAGGAGGCCGACCTGCTGCGGCTGGGCCTGGACGAGATCACCCGGGTCGACCCGCAGCCCGGCGAGGACGACGAGCTCAAGACGGAGGCGCAGCGGCTGGAGCACGCCGAAGGGCTGCGCGCCGCCGCGCAGCTGGCCCAGCAGTGCGTGGCCGGCGGCGTGGAGGCGGCCGACGACACCCCGGACGCCACCACGCTGCTCGGCGCCGCCCGGCGCACCCTGGAGGCGCAGGCCGGCACCGATCCGGCGCTGGGCGAGCTGGCGCTGCGCCTGGAGGAGGCCGCGACCCTGGTCGGAGACGTCTCCGCGGAGCTGTCGGCGTACCTCGCGGTGCTGGACGCCGACCCGGCCCGGCTCCAGGTCATCTACGAGCGCCGGGCCGCGCTGCGCGCGCTGACCCGCAAGTACGCCGACGACGTCGACGGCGTGGTCGCCTGGGCCGAGCGGGCCCGCACCCGACTGTCCGACCTGGACTCCTCCGACGAACTCCTCGACGAGCTGGACCGGGAGTCGTCCCGCCTCGCCGCCGAGGTGGCCGACCTGGCCGGCCGGGTGTCGGCGTCCCGGCACGAGGCCGCGGTCCGCTTCGCCGAGCAGGTCACCGTCGAGCTGGCCGGGCTGGCCATGCCGCACGCCCGGATCGAGGTGGCGGTGGTGCCCCGGGCGGCGGGGAAGGCCGAGCCGACCCTCACCGTCAACGGCGCGACGGCCGGCATCGGCCCGGACGGCGCGGACGAGGTGGAGCTGCGGCTGCTCGCCCATCCGGGCGCGCCGTCGCTGCCGCTGCAGCGTGGCGCCTCGGGCGGCGAGCTGTCCCGGGTGATGCTCGCCATCGAGGTGGTCTTCGCCGGCTCGGGTGGCCCGCCCACGCTGGTCTTCGACGAGGTGGACGCCGGCGTCGGCGGCACCGCGGCGGTGGAGATCGGTCGCCGGCTGGCCCGGCTGGCCCGCAGCCACCAGGTGCTGGTGGTCACCCACCTGCCGCAGGTGGCCGCCTTCGCCGACCGGCACCTGGTGGTGGCGAAGGACACCGGGGGAGCGGTGACGACCAGCGGGGTACGGGTGGTGGAGGACACCGAGCGGGCCCGGGAGCTGGCCCGTATGCTCGCGGGTTTGCCGGATTCCGACCTGGGTATCGCCCATGCCGAGGAGCTCCTGGCCGTCGCCGCCAAGGAAAGGCGGCCCTGAGCGCGGCGATTGTGAGCGCAAGCACACCGGCCCGCGCCCTCGTGTGCTTCCCTGGGTAGGCGGCCCTGCTCAGGCATGTCGCGACAGAGAAGCCTGCCTCACATGCCAGGATGGTCACGATGCGTCTACCCATGTTGCGCCGGAACCGGAACACGGAACCGGGCTCAGTCCTCGGCACCGCGCGCCTCGACCGTCGGACCAAGCGCCTGGCCGGCCGGCTCCGCCCCGGCGACATCGCGGTCATCGACCACGTCGACCTGGACCGGGTCGCCGCCGACTCGCTGGTCGCCGTCGGTGTCGCCGCGGTGCTCAACGCCAAGCCGTCGGTCTCCGGCCGCTACCCGAACCTCGGCCCCGAGGTGCTGGTGGCCGCGGGCATCCCGCTCCTGGACGACCTGGGCGAGGGGATCTTCGAGCGGGTGCGGGAAGGCGACACGATCCGGATCGAGGGCAACACCGTCTTCGTCGGCGACGAGCCGGTGGCGCACGGCGAGCTGCAGGACGCCGAGACCGTGGCCAAGGCGATGGCCGACGCCCGGGAGGGCCTGTCGGTCCAGCTGGAGGCGTTCGCCGCCAACACCATGGACTACCTGCGCCAGGAGCGCGACCTGCTGCTCGACGGGGTGGGCGTACCGGACATCCAGACCCAGATGCGGGGTCGGCACTGCCTGATCGTGGTCCGCGGCTACGACTACAAGGCCGACCTGGACGTGCTGCGCCCCTACATCCGGGAGTTCAAGCCGGTGCTGATCGGGGTCGACGGCGGGGCCGACGCGCTGGTCGAGGCGGGCTACACCCCCGACATGATCATCGGTGACATGGACTCGGTCACCGACGACGTGCTGCGCTGCGGCGCCGAGGTGATCGTGCACGCGTACCCGGACGGGCGGGCGCCCGGCCTGGCCCGGGTGGAGGGCCTCGGCGTGCCGGCGATCACCTTCCCGGCCGCCGCCACCAGCGAGGACCTGGCCATGCTGCTGGCCGACGAGAAGGGCGCGTCGCTGCTGGTGGCCGTCGGCACCCACGCCACCCTGGTGGAGTTCCTCGACAAGGGCCGCGGCGGCATGGCCTCGACCTTCCTCACCCGGCTCAAGGTCGGTGGCAAGCTGGTCGACGCCAAGGGCGTCAGCCGGCTCTACCGGCAGAGCATCTCGGGTTCGTCGCTGCTGCTGCTGGTCCTCTCGGCGGTCGCCGCGATGGCCTCCGCGGTGGCGGTCTCCACCGTCGGGAAGGCGTATTTGGGCGTGGTCTCCGAGTGGTGGGACAATTTCGTGTTCCAGCTCGGCCAGCTCTTCTAGCTCCCCGACCGATCAAGAGGCTGCAAGCGTGATCAACTTCCGGTACCACGTGGTGTCCCTGACCGCGGTCTTCCTGGCGTTGGCCATCGGCCTGGTGGTCGGCACGGCCGCCCTCAACGGCCCGGTGGCCGACTCGCTCAAGGAGAATGTCAACGCGCTGCGCAAGGACAACCAGCAGATGCGCCAGTCGGTCAACAGCATGCAGAAGGAGCTGGAGCTCGAGGAGGAGTTCGCCGCCCAGATGGCGCAGGTCTACCTGCCGGGCAAGCTCGCCGGCAAGCGGGTCATGGTGCTGAGCCTGCCCGCCGGCCGCGAGCACACCGAGGGCGTGCTGAAGATGCTCCAGCTCGCCGGGGCCAACGTCACCGGCCGGGTCGACGTGCAGGACAAGTTCATCAACCCGGACAACAACACCAACCTGATGGAGCTGGCCGTCACCGCCGCCCGTCCCAGCGCCCCCGCCTCCGCGCTGCCCGGCAACGGCAACGGGGTGGAGACCTCCAGCGCCCTGCTCGCCAGCGTGCTGCTCGACCGGGGCCAGGGCGCCGCCCCGGTCACCGAGGCGGACCGTAGGGCGGTGTTGGCCGCGTACAGCAACGCCGGGTACCTCACCACCGAGGACAAGGTCACCGGGCCGGCCGAGGCCGTCGTGGTGGTCAGCGGGCAGCCGTACGTGGACAAGGACTCCGCCAAGAAGGACGAGTCGGTGGTGAAGATCGCCGAGCAGTTCGACCGGACCGGGGCGATCGTCGTCGGCGGCACCGGCGCCTCCGGCAGCAACCTGGTCGCCGTGGTGCGTGGCGACCCGGTGCTCGCCCAGACCATCTCCACCGTCGACAACGCCAACACCACCCAGGGCCAGCTGGTCACCAGCCTCGCCCTGGTGCAGCAGCTCACCGAGAAGAAGGCCGGCCAGTACGGCGTCGGCGACAATGCCGGCTCGCTGCTGCCTAGACTGCCCCAGTGAGCGAACGACGTACCGCGCTGAGCGGAAGCCGCCCGTCCGTCCCCTCCGGCGGTGCCCGGTGAGCGGGGTGGGGCGGCTGATGGCCGCCGCGCTCGGCGCCGCCGGCACCCGGTACGCGCTGCGCGAGATCCGTACCGCGCCGGTCGCCCCCGCGTTGGAGCGGACCAACTTCCGTGGCCGCACCGTCACCCTCGCCGCCGGGCCGGCGCTGGCCGTCGGCGCGTCCGCCGCCGGCGCGCTGGGCGCACCCAGCGTCCCCGCCGGGGCGGCGGCGCTGGTCGCCGGGCTCGGCGCGGGCGCGGTCGGCCTCTACGACGACGTGGTCGGCAACCGGCCCGAGCAGAAGGCCGCCAAGGGCTTCGCCGGGCACCTCGCCGCGCTGCGCGAGGGGCGGGTCACCGCCGGCATGGTCAAGGTCGGCGGGGTGGGCGCGGCCGGGCTCGCCGCGGCCGTCCTGCTCGTCGCCGACCCGACGGTCGCCGGGCACCGCCGCCGCCAGGGCCAGGGCGCGCTGGGGCGCACGGTCGACGTGCTGCTCGGCGCGGGCGTGGTGGCCGGCACCGCCAACCTGCTCAACCTGCTGGACCTGCGTCCCGGCCGGGCCCTGAAGTCCGGCGTGCTGCTCGGCGCCCCGCTGGCCCGCGGCCCGCACGGCGGGCTCGCCGCCGGCGCGGTCGGCGCGGCGTCCGGGCTGCTCGACGAGGACCTCGGCGAGCGGGTGATGGTCGGCGACAGCGGCGCCAACGCCCTCGGCGCGCTGCTCGGGGTCACCCTCGCGGCCCGCAGCGGCCCGGTCGGCCGGGCCGCGGTCCTGGCCGTCCTGGCCGGGCTCACCGCCGCCAGCGAGAAGGTCAGTTTCACCCAGGTGATCCAGCGCACCCCGGTACTGCGTGAGCTCGACGCGGTGGGCCGGCGATCCGACTGACGTGACCAGACCGGCCCCCCTCGCCGGCGCCGGCCGGGTGGCCGGAGCGGCCGCCCTGATCGCCGTCCTCACCGTGGTCGCCCGGCTCGCCGGCTTCGGCCGCACCGCCGTGTTCACCTTGGTCGTCGAGCGCAGCGACCTCGGCGGCATGTACGTCATCGCCAACACCGTCCCGAACATCATCTTCGAGATCGTCGCCGGCGGCGCGCTGGCCAGCCTGGTCGTACCGCTACTCGCCGGACCGGTCGCGGCCGGCGACCGCCGGGCGGTGGCCGCCACCACCGGCGCGCTGCTGACCTGGACGGTGACCCTGCTGGTGCCCCTCGCGCTGCTGGTGGCGCTGCTCGCCGACCCGATCATCTCGGTGCTCGCCGACGACCGGTCCCCGGCGGAGCTGGCCGCCGGCGCGCGGATGCTGCGGGTCTTCGCGCCGCAGCTGCCGCTCTACGGCGTCGGGATCGTGCTGACCGGGGTGCTCCAGGCGCACCGGCGGTTCGCCTGGCCGGTGATCGCGCCGCTGCTGTCCAGCCTCACCGTGATGGTGGTCTACCTGGTCTTCGGCATCACCGAGGGGCGGGGCGCCACCGTCGCCGGGGTGAGCCGGGCCGGCGAGCTGGTCCTCTCCGGTGGGACCACCCTCGGCGTGGTCGCGCTGTCGCTGTCCCTGCTGATCCCGCTGCGCCGGCTCGGCCTGCGGCTGCGTCCGGGGTACGCCTTCTCCGCCGACGCCCGGGCCAGGGTCGGCGGGCTGGCCCTGGCCGGCGCGGTGACGGTCACCGCCCAGCAGGCCGCCCTGGTGGTCATCCTGAACCGGGTCTCCGGCGGCCCCACCGGCTCGCCGCAGGTCTACAACCTCGCGCAGACCATGTACCTGCTGCCCTGGGCGGTGCTCGCGGTGCCGCTCGCGGTCGCCGCGTACCCGACGCTCTCCGCCGCCTCCGCGGCTGGCGACGAGGACGGCTACCGGCGGACCCTCGCCTCGACGGTGCGTGGGGTGCTGCTGTTCAGCTTCCTCGGCGCGGCGGCCCTGGTCGGCACCGCCGAGCCGGTGGCCCGGTTCTTCTTCGGCGCCGACGGGGTCGGGCCGGCCGCCGCCGCGATCGCCGGGTTCGCCCCCGGCCTGGTCGGCTACGGCCTCTTCGCCGTGCTGTCCCGGGCGCTCTACGCCCGCGGCGCCACCCGGGCGGCGACGGCCGCCATCACCACCGGCTGGCTGGTGGTGCCGGTGGTCGCCGTGCCGCTGGCGGCGCTGCTGCCCCGGGCCGACCGGGTGCTCGCGGTCACCCTGGCCAACTCCGCCGGCATGCTGGTGCTCGGCGTCCTGCTGCTCGGCGCGGTGTTCCGCGCCGCCGGCCGGCCCGCCCTGCACGGGGCCGCCCGGGCCGGGGGCGCCGGACTGCTCGCCGCCGCGCTCGCCGCCCCCGCCGGGGTGGTCGCCGCCCGGTGGCTGGCCGGCCTCGCCGACGGCACCCCGACGAAAGTCGAGGCGCTCGCGCAGGGCATGCTGTCCGGGGCCGTGGTGGGCGTGGTCTTCCTCGCCGTGGCCGGGCTGGCGGACCGGCCGGACGTCCGGCCGCTGTTCGCACGGGTGCGGCGCCGGCTCGGGCGACGACGGGCAGCCCCGCGGCGCGGCCCGCGAAGCGACGGCGTACCCCCGGAGCGGGGTGGTGACGGGAAGGAGACGGTGTCCCCATGACCGACCCGACGTCGGCGGCCCGATGGCGCGGCACGGTGGTCCTGCTGCTGGCCTCCAGCACCGGTGGGGTGGGGCAGCACATCCGGTCGGTGGCCCGTCAGATGACCGCCGCCGGGGTCTCGGTGCTGGTCTGCGGGCCCGCGGCCACCCAGGAACAGTTCGACTTCACCGGCGTCGGCGCCCGCTTCGCCCCGGTGGAGATCCCGGCCAGCCCCACCCCGACCGACGCCCGCGCGGTGGTCGCGCTGCGCCGGGCGCTCGCCGCCGAGCAGGTCCAGGTGGTGCACGCCCACGGCCTGCGCGCCGGGCTGGTCGCTGTCCTCGCCCGGCCGGCCGCCCCGCTGGTGGTGACCTGGCACAACGCGGTACTCGCCGGCGGCCTGCGCGGTCAGCTCTCCCGGCTCGCCGAGCGGACCGTCGCGCGCTCCGCCCGGGTCGCCCTGGGCGCCTCCGCCGACCTGGTGGAGCGGGCCGCCGCCCTCGGCGCCGCCGACGCCCGGCTCGCCCCGGTCGCCGCGCCCGCGCTGCCCGCGCCGCGCCGCCGCCGCGCCGCCGTCCGCGCCGAGTTCGGCGTGGCGCCACACCAGCCGCTGATCCTCTCGGTCGGCCGGCTGCACCCGCAGAAGCGGTACGACGTGCTGATCGACGCCGCCGCGCGGTGGCGTGGCCGGACCCCGCCGCCGGTCGTGGTCATCGCCGGCAGCGGCCCCGCGTACCTGCCGCTGGCCGCCCGGATCTCCACCGCCCGCGCGCCGGTGACCCTGCTCGGGCACCGCACCGACGTGGCGGACCTGCTCGCCGGCGCCGACCTGGCCGTGGTCACCAGCGACTGGGAGGCCCGGCAGCTCTTCGCCCAGGAGGCGCTGCACGCCGGCGTGCCCCTGGTGGCCACCGCGGTCGGCGGCCTGCCCGAGCTGGTCGGGGACGCGGCGGTGCTGGTGCCGGCCGGCGACGTCGACGCGGTCGACGCGGCGGTGCGGTCGCTGCTCGACGACGAGAGCCTCCGCGCCGACCTGGCCCGCCGGGGCGCCGCCCGCGCCGCCACCTGGCCCGCCGAGGAGGACACGGTCACCGCCCTGCTGGCCCTCTACGCCGAGCTGGCCCCGGACGCCGCCGGACCGGCCGGCGCCGACACCTCGTCGACGGGGCGCCGGTGATGCTGCGCCGACTCACCCCGGTCCTGCTCACCCTGCTCGTGGTGGTGCTCGGCGTGACCGCGCTGGCGGCCCGGCCGCGGACCGGCGCGCCCCGGCACACCGCCGACTTCGTGGTGGTCGCCGGCGTCGCCGGGCTGCGCTGGGACGACGTGGATCCGCAGACCACCCCGACGCTGTGGCGGATGGCCGAGCGGGGGTCGATCGGGTCGCTGTCCACCCGCTCCGCGCACCGCCCCACCTGCCCGGTGGACGGCTGGCTCACCCTGGGGGCGGGCAGCTACGCCGCCTGGAACGGCAGCCGCCAGCAGGGCGGCTGCCCGCCGGTCGGGGTGACCGTGGAGCAGCCCGACGGCATCGGCGCGAACCTGCCGGACCAGGAGGGCGTGGTCCGCTACAACGCCGACCGGCTGCCCTGGGGTGCGGTGCCCGGCTCGCTGGCGGAGTCGGTGCGCTGCTCGGTGGCGGTCGGCCCCGGCGCCGCGGTCGCCGCCGCCCGTCCCTTCGGCCGCGTCGACCGGTACGCCCCGGCGCTGCCCGCCGACCCGGCCGGGCTGCTCGGCTCCTGCGTGCTGAGCATCGTCGACCTCGGCACCGTCACCGGTACGGACCCGGTGGCCCGCCGGGCCGACGCCCGCCGCGCCGACGAGGCGCTGGCCCGGGTGCTCGCCGCCCGGCCGGCCCGCTCGATGGTCCTGGTCGCCGGGGTGTCCGACACCGCCGAGCCGGCCCGGCTGCACGTGGCCGTCGCCGACGGGCCGGGCTGGGAGCACGGCTGGCTCACCTCGGCGAGCACCGGCCGGGAGGGGTACCTGCAGCTGGCCGATCTCGCCCCGACGGCGCTCGCCGCGCTCGGCCGGCCGATCCCGGAACGGCTCTTCCTCGGCCGCCCGGCGGTCCGGATCGAGGACCGTCCGGACGACCTGGCCGCCGCCATCGCCGCCCCGGCCGACGCCGACCGCGAGGCGGGCGCCCAGCGCACCGTCGCCGGGTGGTTCTTCGCCCTGCTCGCCGGGGCGCAGGTGGCGCTCGCGGTGGCCGTGCTGCCGCTGCTGCGCCGCGCCCGGCGGCTCGCCGGCCCGCACAGCCCGCCGCCGGTCTCCCGGCGGATCGTGGCGGTCGTGGAGCTGCTGCTGGTGGCCGCCGCGCTGGCCGTCCCCGCCGCCCTGCTCGCCGACGCGGTGCCCTGGTGGCGCGGTGACCACGCCGGCTGGTGGTTCGCGCTGGTCACGGTGGCCCTGATCGGGGCGGCGACCGCCCTGGTCCGGTTCGCCCCCGGGCACGACCGCACCCTCGGCCCGCTCGGCGTGGTGGCCGGCCTGGCCACCCTGGTGGTCGGCGCGGACGTGGTCAGCGGGGCCCGGTTGCAGCTCAACGGCGTGGTCGGCTACTCGGCGCTGGAGGGCGGTCGCTTCTCCGGTCTGGGCACCGTGGGTCTCGGGGTCTTCCTGGCCGGGTCACTGCTCTGCGCCGGCTGGCTGGCGCAGCGGGTCCGCCGGGGCTGGCGGCCGATGGTGGTCGTCGCCGTGGGCGGCGCGGCCGTGGTGGTGGTGGGCAGCCCCTACCTGGGGTCGGACCCGGTCGGCGCGGTGGCGCTCACCGCCGGGGTGGCGGTCGCCGCGGCGATCAGCACCGGCGGTTGGCTCACCGTCAGCCGGCTGGTCTGGGCAGCCATGGCCGGGCTGGCGCTGACCATCGGCTTCGCCGTGGTGGACCTGCGTCGCCCCGCCGACGAGCGCGGCGCCCTGGGCCGGTTCCTGGCCGCCCTCGCCGACGGCACCGGCGGGCTCACCGTGCACCGCTCCAGTACGGCGAACTTCGAGACCCTGGTGAACAGCCCGCTGACCCTGCTGGCCGTGCTGGGGGCGCTGCTGGTCTGGTTCGCCCTGCTCCAGCCCTGGGGCGGGCTGTTGCGGCTGTTCGGCATCTACCCGGCGGTCCGGGCGGCGATGGCCGGCACCGCCGTGGCCGCGGTGATCGGCGGGCTGCTGGGTGGCTCCGCGCTGGACGTGGCCGGGGCGGCGGGTGCGCTGGTGGTGCCGATGGCGGCGCTGGCCTCGCTGCGGGTGCTCGACCATTCCACCGACCGGACCCAGCCCGGCGCCGGCCGGCCGCGCGGGGACGGGCCGGGCGGTGCGTCGGCCGGTGACGCCCCGGACGGCGGCCCGGCCGGAGGTGAGCGGGGCGACGGCGGATCCGCCGGCTCCGGGCGTACCCCCGAGGGTGGTCAGGCCGACGCCGACGCGACCGGGACCGGCGACGCGCAGGCGGCGGACGGACGGCCGGGGGAGGGCGAACGCCGCCCCGGCGCGGTGGCGGTGCCCGCCGCCCGCGCCCCCGGCGACGGCGCCGGGGCATCGACCGAGGTGACGGCGAACTGACCGGCCGACCGACTCCGGGCACGTCACCCCGGGTGCGACGCCGGACCGGGGTCGGGAAGGTGTTACCGTGGAATCCCGTGGATCGCGTGATCACTTTGCTGATCGGCACGGCGGTTCGCTTGACCGCTACGGACGACACGGGAGCAGGCCTTGGCCCCTTCAGCACGCACGACCCGGCACATCTTCGTCACCGGGGGCGTCGCCTCCTCGCTCGGTAAGGGCCTCACCGCCTCCAGCCTCGGCAACCTGCTGAGCGCGCGCGGCTTGCGCGTGGTGATGCAGAAGCTCGACCCGTACCTCAACGTCGACCCCGGGACGATGAACCCGTTCCAGCACGGCGAGGTCTTCGTCACCGAGGACGGCGCCGAGACCGACCTCGACGTCGGCCACTACGAGCGGTTCCTCGACCGGGCGCTCTCCGGCAAGGCCAACGTCACCACCGGCCAGATCTACTCGGACGTGATCGCCAAGGAGCGGCGCGGCGAGTACCTGGGCGACACCGTCCAGGTGATCCCGCACATCACCAACGAGATCAAGTCCCGGATCCTCGGCATGGCCGACCCGGACGCCGACGGCCAGCTGCCGGACGTGGTGATCACCGAGGTGGGCGGCACCGTCGGCGACATCGAGTCGCTGCCGTTCCTGGAGGCGATCCGCCAGGTCCGCCACGACCTCGGCCGGGACAACTGCTTCTACCTGCACGTCTCGCTGGTGCCGTACCTGGCGCCGTCCGGCGAGCTGAAGACCAAGCCGACCCAGCACTCGGTGGCGCAGCTGCGCAGCATCGGCATCCAGCCCGACGCGATCGTGCTGCGCTGCGACCGGGAGATCCCGGAGAAGCTCAAGGAGAAGCTCTCCCTCTACTGCGACGTGGACCGCGAGGCGGTCGTCGCCGCCCCGGACGCGCCGAGCATCTACGACATCCCGAAGGTGCTGCACCGTGAGGGGCTCGACGCGTACGTGGTGCGCCGGCTCGGGCTCTCCTTCCGGGACGTGGACTGGACCAGCTGGGACGACCTGCTGGAGCGGGTGCACCAGCCGCACCACACGGTCACCGTCGCGGTGGTCGGCAAGTACGTCGACCTGCCCGACGCGTACCTGTCGGTCAGCGAGGCGATCCGGGCCGCCGGCTTCGGCCACCGGGCCCGGGTGCAGCTGCGCTGGGTGCCCAGCGACGACTGCGTCACCCCGGCCGGCGCGGCGGCCGCCCTGGCCGGCGTGGACGGCATCCTCATCCCGGGCGGCTTCGGTGTGCGCGGCATCGAGGGCAAGATCGGCACCGCCCGGTACGCCCGGGAGAACGGCATCCCGCTGCTCGGCCTCTGCCTCGGCCTGCAGTGCATGACCATCGAGGTGGCCCGCCACCTCGCCGGCCTCGACGGGGCGAACTCGCTGGAGTTCGACGAGGAGGCGAAGCACCCGGTCATCGCCACCATGGCCGACCAGGAGGACATCGTCGCCGGCAAGGGCGACCTGGGCGGCACCATGCGGCTCGGGGCGTACCCGGCGAAGCTGACCGAGGGCTCGATCGTCGCCGAGGCGTACGGCAGCACCGAGATCAGCGAGCGGCACCGGCACCGGTACGAGGTGAACAACGCCTACCGTGACCAGCTCACCAAGGCCGGCCTGCACTTCTCCGGCACCTCGCCGGACGGCCGGCTGGTCGAGTTCATCGAGCTGGACCGGGACCTGCACCCGTTCTTCGTGGCCACCCAGGCGCACCCGGAGCTGAAGAGCCGCCCGACCCGGCCGCACCCGCTCTTCGCGGCGTTCGTCAAGGCGACCGTGGCGTACTCGGAAGCCGACCAGCTGCCGGTGGACCTCGACGCGGTGGCCGACGCCCCCGCGGCGGAGCAGGCCGCCCGCAACGGCGCCGCGGCGAAGGCCTCCTCCGCCTCGTGAGCGAGCGGAGCGAGCGAACCGGGGGGCTCAGCAGCGCGGCGCGAAGCGCCGTCGAGCACCGCTACGAGTTGCGCGGGCGCACCGAGCGGTACCGCGGCAAGATCTTCGACGTGGTCACCGACGAGGTGACCATGCCGGGTGGCGGGACCGCGCAGCGCGACTACGTCCGGCACGTCGGGGCGGTCGCCGTGGTGGCGCTCGACGACGCCGGCCAGGTGGTGCTGCTGCGGCAGTACCGGCAGCCGGTCGGCCGGCACCTGTGGGAGCTCCCCGCCGGGCTGACGGACGTCGACGGCGAGGACCTGGCGGCGGCCGCCGCGCGGGAGCTCGCCGAGGAGGCCGATCTGGCCGCCGGCACCCTGGACCTGCTGGTCGACGTGCACACCTCGCCGGGCTTCTCCAACGAGGTGGTGCGGGTCTTCCTCGCCCGCGACCTGGCCGACGTCCCCGCCGACCAGCGGCACGAGCGCCGCGAGGAGGAGGCGGACATCCAACTCGTCCGGCTCGACCTGGACGAGGCGGTCGGCATGGTGCTCGCGGGGGAGATCACCAACGGTCCGTGCGTGGCCGGGCTGCTGGCCGCGGCCCGCGCCCGCGACGCCGGCTGGTCGGTGCTGCGCCGGGCCGACGCCCCGCTGCCCCGCTGACCCCGGGTACGCCCGGAAGGGCCGCACGGCACGCCCGTGCGGCCCTTCCGCGTCGTGTCCTGGGGTTTCCGGTGGGCGGCGGCCCCGACGTGGTGCGACGATGGGGCCGGACCGTCGAGTGGAGGCGCCGGCCCGACGCCTGACACACCGTCAGGCGGATCGGGCACCGGATGTCACTGTGCTGGCTCCCGGAGGGTGGCCGCGCGCCTAGACTGCCGCCGGCGGGACCGGTGGACCGCGCCGGCAAAGGGGCCGACGCGGCACCGCGCAGTCGGGGGTGAGCTGCCCCGAGAGAGGTGTCTGCATCGTGAAGGTCGGAATCCCACGCGAGGTCAAGAACCACGAGTACCGCGTGGCGATCACGCCGGCGGGCGTCAACGAGTTCACCCGCCACGGTCACGAGGTCTTCGTCGAGTCCGGTGCCGGTGAGGGGTCGAGCATCACCGACGACGAGTTCGCCGCCGCTGGCGCCAAGATCCTGGCCACCGCCGACGAGGTGTGGGACACCGCCGAGCTGGTGCTCAAGGTCAAGGAGCCGATCGCCGAGGAGTACCACCGGATGCGCGAGGGGCAGGTGCTCTTCACCTACCTGCACCTGGCCGCGTCGAAGGAGTGCACCGACGCGCTGATCGACCGGAAGGTCACCGGCATCGCGTACGAGACCGTCGAGCTGCCGGACCGGTCGCTGCCGCTGCTCGCCCCGATGTCCGAGGTGGCCGGCCGGCTCGCCCCGCAGGTGGGCGCGTTCTACATGATGCGCACCGGCGGCGGGCGGGGCGTGCTGCCCGGCGGCGTCTCCGGCGTGTACGCGGCCAAGACCGTGGTCATCGGCGCCGGTGTCTCCGGCCTGAACGCCGCCGCCATCGCGCTGGGCCTGCAGTCCGAGGTGCTGCTGCTGGACAAGAACGTCGCCCGGCTGCGCCAGGCCGACGCCATCTACCGGGGCCACCTGCAGACCGTCGCCTCGAACGCGTACGAGATCGAGCGGGCCGTGGTCGACGCGGACCTGGTCATCGGCGCGGTGCTGGTCCCCGGCGCGAAGGCCCCGAAGCTGATCTCCAACGAGCTGGTCTCCCGGATGAAGCCGGGCAGCGTGCTCGTCGACATCGCCATCGACCAGGGCGGCTGCTTCGAGGACTCGCGTCCCACCACGCACGCCGACCCGGTCTACAAGGTGCACGAGTCGATCTTCTACTGCGTGGCGAACATGCCCGGCGCGGTGCCGAACACCAGCACCTACGCGCTGACCAACGTCACCCTGCCGTACGCGCTGGAGCTGGCCAACCAGGGCTGGCGCGAGGCGCTGCGCCGCGACCCGGCTCTCGCCCTCGGCCTGAACACCCACGACGGGCGGGTCACCTACGGCCCGGTCGCCGAGGCGCACGGCATGGAGACGCTGCCGCTGTCGGACGTCCTGGCCTGAGGGGCGACGGCTGACCGCAGCACCGGACCTCGGGGCCGGTGCGGGCCCACAGCCCGCGCCGGCCCTGCGCCGTGCCGTCCGCGGCTACCTCGACCACCTCACCGTCGAGCGGGGCCTGTCGGCGAACACCCTCTCGTCGTACCGCCGGGACCTGGAGCGGTACCTGACCACCCTGGCCTCGGCGGGCGTCGCCGACCTGGCCGCCGTCGGCCCCGGCGTGGTCGAGTCGCACCTGGCCCGGCTCCGCGCCGGCGATCCCGACCACCCGCCGCTGGCGGTCTCCTCGGCCGCCCGGGCCGCCTCCGCGGTGCGCGGGCTGCACCGCTTCGCGCTGCGCGAGGGCCTGGCCGGCGCCGATCCCAGCCGGGACGTGCACCCGCCCACCCCGCCGCGCCGGCTGCCCCGGGCCCTGCCGGTCGAGGACGTGGTCCGGCTGCTGGATACCGCCGGCCCGGTCACCGCCACCGGCGACGGGGCGGCGCTCGCGCTGCGCGACCGGGCGCTGCTGGAGTTCCTGTACGGCACCGGCGCCCGCATCTCCGAGGCGGTCGGCGCCGCCATCGACGACCTGGACGTCACCGAGGGCACCGCCCTGCTGCGCGGCAAGGGCGGCCGGACCCGGCTCGTGCCGATCGGCGGGTACGCCGTCGAGGCGCTGCGGGCCTGGCTGGTGCGCGCCCGCCCCGGCCTGGTCGCCGCCGGCCGGGGCACCCCGGCGGTCTTCGTCAACGCCCGCGGCGGCACCCTGACCCGGCAGGGCGCGTGGACCATCCTGCGCCGCGCCGCTGAGCGGGCCGGGCTGCCCGTGGACGGGCCGAGCGCGGTCTCCCCGCACACGCTGCGCCACTCGTACGCCACCCACCTGCTCGACGGCGGCGCCGACGTGCGGGTGGTGCAGGAACTGCTCGGCCACGCCTCGGTGACCACCACCCAGGTGTACACACTGGTCACCGTGGAGCGGCTGCGTGAGGTGTACGCGACCGCCCACCCGCGCGCCCGCGGCTGATCCGTCCCACCGCCGGCGGACCGGCCGGGACGGCCGACACGCCGGAGACCGGTACTGAACGCGCTGCTGGTCGGTGGCGTAGAGTCGGCTTCGGCGCGGACCTCCTGGGGCGACATCCGGGGTGCGCAGCGGCGCCGCGAAGGGTCGGAAGGCTCCGACGCCGGGTGGTCGTCGGGAGGGGGCAACGAGGACATGGCTGGCAACGGTGATCGTGCCGACGCCTGGACGTCGGAGCTCCGCGAGCAGCAGGCGTCGCTCGGCGCGGACCTGGGTCCGGCGGACCCGGCCGCGTACACGATGCGCAAGCCCATTCCGGAGCCGATGCCGACCGACCGGCACGGGCCGGCGCGGATCATCGCGATGGCCAACCAGAAGGGTGGCGTGGGTAAGACCACCACCACCATCAACCTGGGCGCCGCGCTCGCCGAGTACGGCCGCAAGGTGCTGCTGGTTGACTTCGACCCGCAGGGCGCGCTCTCGGTGGGGCTGGGGGTGAACCCGCACAACCTCGACCTGTCGGTCTACAACCTGCTGATGCAGGACGACGTCACCGCCGAGGACGTCCTGATCAAGACCGACGTGGCCGGGTTGCACATTCTGCCGGCCAACATCGACCTCTCCGCGGCCGAGATCCAGCTGGTCAACGAGGTCGCCCGGGAGATGGCCCTGGCCCGGGTGCTGCGCAACGTGCGCAAGGAGTACGACTACATCCTGATCGACTGCCAGCCCTCGCTGGGCCTGCTGGCGATCAACGCGCTCACCGTGGCGCACGGCGTGCTCATCCCGCTGGAGTGCGAGTTCTTCAGCCTCCGGGGCGTGGCGCTGTTGCTGGACACCATCGACAAGGTCCGCGAGCGGCTCAACTTCGACCTGGAGCTCGAGGGCATCCTCGCCACCATGTACGACAGTCGCACCACGCACTGCCGGCAGGTGCTCCAGCGGGTGGTCGAGGCGTTCGGCGACAAGGTCTACCAGACGGTGATCACCAAGACGGTGAAGTTCCCGGAGTCCACGGTGGCCGGTGCCCCGATCACCACGCTCGACCCGGCCTCCTCGGGGGCCCGCAACTACCGGCAGCTGGCCCGTGAGGTGATCGCCGCCCAGGCCGACCGGTAGGCCGGCGTGCACCTTCGCGTCGCCCCGCCCGGAGCGTGGACTACGGTCTTCCGGTGACCGCGCCACCGCTGGACCCGCCGACGACCCCGGAGCAGCCCGCCGTGGTGGCCGCCGAGGTCGCCGCCGAGGTGGCGACGGATCCGGGCGGCGTGCCGCAGGCCGAGGAGGGCACCGGTTTCACCGTCCGGTTGGCGAACTTCACCGGCCCGTTCGACCTGCTGCTGCAACTGATCAGCAAGCACAAGCTGGACGTCACCGAGGTGGCGCTGCACCAGGTCACCGACGAGTTCATCGCCTACATCCGGGCCATGGGCGACCAGTGGGACCTCGACGAGACCAGCGAGTTCCTGCTCATCGCGGCCACCCTGCTCGACCTGAAGGCGGCCCGGCTGCTGCCCTCGGCCGAGGTGGAGGACGAGGAGGACCTCGCCCTGCTGGAGGCGCGGGACCTGCTCTTCGCCCGGCTGCTGCAGTACAAGGCGTACAAGGAGGCGGCGGCGCACATCGCCGAGCTGGAGTCGGTCGGCGGCCGGCGGTACCCGCGCGCGGTCACCCTGGAACCCCACTACGCCGAGGCGCTGCCCGACCTGGTGCTCGGCATCGGCCCGGAGCGGCTGCTGAAGCTCGCCATCAGGGCGATGACCCCGAAGCCGGTGCCCGAGGTCTCCATCGCCCACGTGCACATGGTGCGGGTCAGCGTCCGGGAGCACGCCGCGATCCTCTCCGACCGGCTGCGCCGCGCCGGCATCGCCACGTTCTCGCTGCTCTGCGCCGACTGCGAGATCACCCTGGAGGTGGTCGCCCGGTTTCTGGCGCTGCTGGAGCTGTACCGCGAGGGGCTGGTCGCGTTCGTTCAGGAACAGGCCCTGGAGGAGCTGACCGTCCGCTGGACCGGGCCCGCCGAGGGCGGCGGAGAACTGCACATCGACGAGTACGCCGGCGAGCCGGCGCCGCCGGCCGGGCAGGCCGGGCCGTCCGACCGGGCGGCCCCCGCGACGGACGAGGCGGAACCCCCGGCGCGCCCCGTCCCGCCGGTGGGCGACGGGGACGACCCGGGAGCGACGGAGGAGTGACCCGATGAGTGACGTGGAACGCCCGGACTCCCTGGCCGACCAGGCCGCCGCCTGGGTGCCCCCGTGGGAACGCCGCCCCGCCCCCGTGATCGAGCCCGAGCCCGAGGACGACACCGACCCGGCCGTCGAGTCGGAGGAGACCTCGCCCGCGGCTGCCGAGTCCGCGGCGAGCACCGGTCCGGCCATCGCCGCCGAGCCCGCTTTAGGCGCGGTGGCGGGAGAGGGGAGGGCTGCCCGCGTACCCGGGAAGCAGCCGGCACCCCGGCGGCGGGCGACGCCCGCGCCGGAGCCGGCCCCGGAGCTGGACGACGCGGAGCTGCGCGGCGCCCTGGAGGCGATCCTGCTGGTGGTGGACGAGCCGGTCAGCGAACTGGTCCTGGCCCAGGTGCTGGAGCAGCGGCCGGAGCGGATCGGCCCGGTGCTCGACGACATCGCCGCCGGCTACACGGCCGCCGGGCACGGTTTCGAGCTGCGCCGCGCCGCCGGTGGCTGGCGTCTCTACACCCGCCCGGAATACGCGACCTACGTCGAACGGTTCGTACTGGACGGGCAGTCGGTACGACTGACCCAGGCCGCGCTGGAGACCCTCGCGGTGATCGCCTACAAGCAACCGGTGACCCGTTCGCGGATCTCGGCCATCCGGGGTGTGAACTGTGACGGGGTCATCCGTACCCTGGTCTCCCGCGGGTTGGTCGAGGAGTGCGGCACCGAACCGGACAGCGGGGCGTTCCTCTACCGGACCACCACCATGTTCCTGGAGAAGCTGGGGCTGAACTCGGTGGCCGACCTGCCTCCGCTTGCCCCGTTCCTTCCCGACGACGTAGAAGAGCTTGCCGATGCGACGCGATGACCGTGCCCCGAAACCCGACGCCCCCGTCTACGAGGGGACCGAGCGCCTGCAGAAGGTGCTCGCCGCCGCCGGCGTGGGCTCCCGACGCGCCTGCGAGGACCTGATCTTCCGGCGCCGGGTGACCGTGGACGGCCGGGTCGCCAAGCTCGGCGACAAGGTCGACCCCGCCACCGCCGTGATCCACGTCGACGGCGAGCGCCTCCAGGCCGACAACCGCCTGGTCTACCTGGCGATGAACAAGCCGCGCGGGGTGGTTACCACCATGGCGGACGAGAAGGGACGCACCGAGCTCGCCGACTTCATCGGCAACCGGGTGGAGCAGCGGGTCTACCACGTCGGGCGGCTCGACGCGGACAGCGAGGGCCTGCTGCTGCTCACCAACGACGGCACCCTCGCCCACAAGCTCATGCACCCGTCGTACGAGGTGCTGAAGACCTACCTGGCCGAGGTGGCCGGGCCGATCCCGCGCAACCTGGGCCGGCGGCTGATGGCCGGCGTGGAGCTGGAGGACGGGCCGGTCAAGGTCGACTCGTTCAAGTTGGTGGACACCCTGGGCAAGACCGCCCAGGTGGAGCTGAGCCTGCACGAGGGGCGCAAGCACATCGTCCGGCGCCTGCTGGCCGAGGTCGGGCACCCGGTGGCCCGGCTGGTGCGTACCTCGATCGGGCCGATCCGGCTGGGTGACCTGCGTACCGGGCGGATCCGGCGGTTGACCAACGCCGAGGTCGCCGCCCTGTTCAAGGCCGTGGGTGACTGACCTCCTCGTTCTGGGTAGGTGTGCCGGTAGGCTTCGACGCGGCCCGCGGGCCGGCGGGTGGCGTGGGTCGCCCCCGGCGGCGTCGCGCGCGGCCGACCCGCGAGGCGCGGGATGATTGACAGAGATACACAACCGCTCAACGGCGCCGGAGACACCGGCGACCCGCGAGGTACGGGCTGAGGAGGACAACGGTGGAGGAAAACGTACGGGCCGGGCGCTGCGTGGTCGCTGTGGACGGGCCGTCCGGTTCGGGCAAGTCCACCGTCTCGCGGCGGCTCGCCGTCAGCCTCGGTGCCCGCTATCTGGACACCGGCGCCATGTACCGGGCGATCACCTGGGCGGTACTGCGCTCCGGTGTCGACCTGACCGACGCCGAGTCGGTGGGCAAGGTCGCCGGCGAGGTCGACCTGCGCATCGGCACCGACCCCCAGGGGTACGGCGTGACCGCCGACGGCGTGATCGTCGACAAGGAGATCCGTGGCCCGGAGGTGACCGGGGCGGTCTCCGCCGTGGCCGCCGTGCCGGCCGTCCGCGCCCTGCTGGTGGCCCGGCAGCGCGAGATGATCCTCAACGCCGGCCGGATCGTGGTCGAGGGGCGCGACATCGGTTCCGTGGTGGCCCCCGACGCCGACCTGAAGGTCTACCTGACCGCCTCCGAGGCGGCGCGCGCCCAGCGGCGCAGCGCCGAGGACGCCGCGGACGTCGCGGCGACCGCCGCCGACCTGGCCCGCCGGGACAAGCTGGACTCCACCCGCAAGGCGAACCCGTTGCAGCAGTCCGCCGACGCGGTCGAGCTGGACACCACCGAGCTGGGCATCGACGAGGTCGTCGCCCGACTGCGCGACCTGCTCACCGAGCGGGGTGTGGCATGAGCGAGGACACCGTCGGCTGGGTCGAGCTGCGCGAGCCGGACATCGACGTCGAGGAGCCGACCGGGCCGCAGCCCGTGGTCGCCGTCGTCGGCCGTCCCAACGTGGGCAAGTCGACCCTGGTCAACCGGATCATCGGCCGCCGTCAGGCGGTCGTGGAAGACGTCCCCGGGGTGACCCGGGACCGGGTGCCCTACGACGCCCAGTGGAACGGCCGCTCGTTCACCGTGGTGGACACCGGCGGCTGGGAGCCCGACGCGAAGGACCGCGCCGCGGCGATCGCCGCGCAGGCCGAGACCGCCGTGGTCACCGCCGACGTGGTGCTCTTCGTGGTCGACGCGATGGTCGGTTCGACCGACGTGGACGAGGCCGCGGTGAAGATGCTGCGGCGCAGCGCGAAGCCGGTCATCCTGGTGGCCAACAAGGCCGACAACGCCGCCATCGAGATGGAGGCGACCTCGCTCTGGTCGCTCGGCCTCGGCGAGCCGCACGTGGTGTCGGCGCTGCACGGCCGGGGCTCCGGCGAACTGCTCGACGCCATCCTGGACGCGATGCCCGAGGCGCCGAAGATCGTCGAGAACCGCCCGCGCGGCCCGCGCCGGGTGGCCCTGGTCGGCCGCCCCAACGTCGGCAAGTCCAGCCTGCTCAACCGCTTCTCCGGTGAGGAACGGGCGGTGGTCGACGCGGTCGCCGGCACCACCGTCGACCCGGTCGACAGCCTGGTCGAGATCGGCGGCGAGACCTGGCAGCTGGTGGACACCGCCGGCCTGCGCAAGCGGGTCGGCAAGGCCAGCGGCACCGAGTACTACGCCAGCCTGCGCACCGCCGGGGCGATCGAGGCCGCCGAGGTGGCGGTGGTGCTGCTCGACTCCAGCGAGCCGATCAGCGAGCAGGACCAGCGGATCCTCTCCATGGTCACCGAGGCCGGCCGGGCGCTGGTCATCGCCTTCAACAAGTGGGACCTGGTCGACGCCGACCGCCGGTACTACCTGGACAAGGAGATCGAGCGGGAGCTGCGCCGGATCCCCTGGGCGATCCGGCTCAACCTGTCGGCGCAGACCGGCCGGGCGGTGGACAAGCTCGCCCCGGCGCTGCGCAAGGCGCTGGCGAGCTGGGAGACCCGGGTGCCCACCGCGCAGCTCAACCAGTGGCTCACCGCGCTGGTGCAGGCCACCCCGCACCCGGTGCGCGGCGGCCGGGCCCCGAAGATCCTCTTCGCCACCCAGGCGGGCGTGGCCCCGCCGCGGTTCGTGCTCTTCACCACCGCGCCGCTGGACGCCGGCTACCAGCGCTTCGTCGAGCGCAAGCTCCGCGAGGAGTTCGGCTTCGAGGGCAGCCCGGTGGAGATCTCGGTACGCCCGCGCAAGAAGCTCGGCCCCGGCGGCCGGGGCAAGGCGCACGGCTGACCCTGGTACGTCCCGACGCCGGGTGGCCGCCACGGTCACCCGGCGTCGCCATCTCCGCCGTCAACCCACCCTCCTAGGACGCCTTAGGGGGAGTGGCGTAGGCCGCCGGCGCCGGCGGTCGGTGGTTGGCGGGCCACGGTTCGGGTAGTCACCGGCGCCAGCCGGCGGCGGGCCGGCTCGTCGTCGGCCCGCGGCCGTACCGAGCCGCTGGCCACGCTGCGGGGGTCACGGGCCGATGTCGGATGTGTCGCAGTCCCGGCGCCAGGAGGTCTCCCGGGTCGTCGTGGAGCTGCGGGTCCACGGCGTCTCGGGCGCGGAGGCCGGGCAGGTGCTCGACCGCCCGAACGTCTACCAGGTGGCCGGCGACCGCAGCGGCGGCTTCTACCGCCCCCGGCCCGGCTACCCGGACTCCAAGGGACCGGGCGGGGTGGTGCTGGAGGCGTACCGGTGGAGCGACCTGCCCTCGGGCACCGCCACCCGGACGCTGTCCCTGGTCTTCATGCTGCCGTTCATGCTGAGCAACGTGGCGATCTGGATGCGGCCGGCGGGGCGGGGATCCGGCGCGGGCGTCAAGGTGCTGTGCCGACTCGTCGCGCTCAACCTCACCCTGCTCTACGTGCTCTCCGCAGCCGGTGTCGCCCTCGACCTGATCGCCTGGAAGTGCATGGCCTCCGCGCAGTGCCTCGCGGGTCGCAGCTGGCTGTCCTGGCTGGGCGGTCGCCCGGTCGGACTGCGCCTGGCGGTGCTGACCCTGGTGCCGGTCTCCGCCGTCGCCCTGGTCTGGCTGCTCGGCGCCCGCCCCGGCCGCTCGTACGACGCTTTCCGGACCCCCGGGGGTGAGCCCGGGGGTGACCGGCTCAACGCGGTCGGCCAGTGGGACGCCATGCCGATGGTGGGCCGGTTGCGGGCGATCCACATCGCCGCCGCGTTCGCGGTGCTGGCCCTCACCCTCCTCGCGGCCAGTGGCGCCGCCGGTCCGTCCCCGGTGACGACCGTGTTGGCCGCGCTCGCCGTGCTGGTGCTGGTGGCCTGCGCGGCGCTGCTCTGCGCCCCCACCCTGCTGGAACGGCCCGGGACCGCCCGGACGCCGGACGGGCTGACCTCGGCGTTGCGCGCCACCGCCTGCGGACTGATCGTGGCGGCCGTCGCCGTCGTCGCGCTGAATCGGACCCGGTGGCCGCCGTCGGCCGGGCTGCCCGGGTACGGTCGGATCGTCGGCTGGGTGGTCCTCACCCAGATGTGGCTGCTGGTCGTGCTGGTCGTGCTGGCCCTGTGGCGACGGTCCGGTCGGGACCCTCGTCCGGCGCTGCTGCGCGGGCTGGGAGCGCCGGTCCTCGCGGCGGTCGCGGTGGGCTTGGCCGGCGCGCTCTCCGCCGAGCTGATCTACCGGACGGCGTACTTCCTGAACCGCCGCGCGATCACCGGACGCCCGGACGACCTGGCCGCCCCGCCCCTGGGGTACAAGTGGGCGATCTTCACCTTCTTCTTCACGACGATCGCCGCGGTGCTCGTCGGTGCCGGGAGGACCCTGCTGTCCCGGCGTCGCCGTCGACGGGCCGCCGCGGGGATCGTCGCGGCGGACTTCCCGGCCGCCCCGCCGGCCGCCGCCGCCCGGATGGAGCGCGTCGAGGAGACCATCGCGCGGGCCCGGTTCACCGAACAACTCGGTCCGTTGGCCATCGCGTACGCCTGCCTGACGGCGCTGGGTCTGGCCGCGAGCGTGCTGGGGCTGTTCGGCCTGCAACCCAGCCCGTTGGCCGAACGCTTCCTCGGCGTCCCGAGCGACTTCGTGAACTTCGTGATCACCATCGGCAGCTACCTCATCGCCGGCGTCGTGGTCGCCCTGCTGGTGGGCGGGCTGTTCGCGTACCGGACGGCGGAGTTCCGCCGCTACGTCGGCGTGCTCTGGGACCTGGGGACGTTCTGGCCCCGCGCGGCCCACCCGTTCGCGCCGCCCTGCTATGCCGAGCGGGCCGTGCCGGAGCTGGCGAAGCGAATCTGCTACCTGGCCGACCGGCACGCGGGCGTCCTGCTCACCGGCCACAGTCACGGCTCCGTCCTGCTGGCCGCGACCGTGCTGCAATTGCCGCCGCAGGTGTGCCGGCGGGTCGCGCTGCTGACCTACGGGTCCCCGCTGGACCGCCTGTACGCCCGGCTCTTCCCGGCGTACCTGGGCCGGGACGTGCTGCACGAGGTGGGCGACCGGATCGGCTGGCGCTGGCTGAACCTGTGGCGGGACACCGATCCGATCGGTGGCTGGATGTTCGCCGCCCACCGGCCGGGCGATCCGCCCGCGGGCGACGCGAGCGCCGCCGTGGACCGGCGCCTGCGGGACCCGCAGGACGTGATGGCGCCGGCGGGCGACAGCGTGCCACCACCGATCAAGGGGCACTGGCCGTGCGAGTCGGACGAGCACTTCGCCGACGCCGTCCGCGAGCTGGCCGACCGACTGCGGAACCCGGGCCGGGGCTGAGCCGCCGCCGATGTCACCGTCGCGGCCGGCGGTGCGGAGGCACGGGAGCGGACGGTGAGCGCGGACGATTGCGGCGGCGAACGGTGGGCGCCGGTCTAAGCTCAAAGCTCATGAGGTTTCCGCGCTGGCGCGACGCGAGCCGCGCTCCGGCCGACCGCGTGACCTCGGTCGAGATCTTCTTCGACGTCGTCTTCGTCTTCACGCTGACCCAACTCACCCTGATCCTGGAGACAGACCTGTCGCTGGCCGGCTTCGGCCGCGTCCTGCTGCTCTTCGGAATCCTGTGGTGGATGTTCGACGGGTACGTGTGGCTGGCCAACCACGTGCCGCCGCGGATACCCGCCCAGAAGCTGCTGCTCTTCCTCGGGATGGTGGGCTTCCTGATCGCCGCGATCGGGATCCCGCGGGCCTACACCGACACCGGGCTGGTGTTCGGCGTCGGCTACCTCGTGGTGATCAGCGTCCACCTGCTGCTGTTCACCCAGGCCGACATCGGCCGGGCGTTGGCGTGGCTGGCGGCGTACAACCTGGGATCTGCCCTGCTGGTCGTCGTCGGCGGGTTGACCGAGGGCGCCACCCGGTACGCGCTGTGGCTGGCGGCGTTCGCGGTCCAGTCGGTCATCCCGTACCTGGTGCCACGCTTCTCGTGGGTGAGCGTCCAGGCCCTCTTCCGTATCCAGCCGGCGCACTTCGTCGAGCGGCACGGGCTCCTGGTGATCATCGCGCTGGGCGAGTCGGTCGTGGCCATCGGGATGGGTGTCGACGTCGACCACCTCACCACCGGCACCATTGCCGTCATCGGCCTGGCGCTGGCGCTGCCGGCGGCCCTGTCTGGACCTACTTCACCGACGCGCCGGCGGCGGAGGCCGCCATGGCCGCCGCCGGGCCCGGTCAGCGGGTCGGGCAGGCCGTGCGGCTGCTCTTCTCGCACATCCCGTTGCTGCTGGGCATCGTGGTCACCGCCGCCGGCATCCATGCCGCGGTGGCCCACCCCGGCGACCCGACGTCCTGGCAGTCCGCGTTGGCGCTCTCCGGCGGCGCGGCCCTCTACCTGACGGCGATCGTCGCGATCCGGCGTTCACTGCACATCGCGGCGGTGCGGAGCAGGGTGATCACGACCATCGCCGTGTTCGGCGCCGTGCCCGTCGGCATGGCGACGAACGCGGGACTGCACCTCACCGCGCTGGTCATCGTCGTCGTCGTGATGCTGGTGGTCGATCGCCGATACCATGCCGCCCAGATGCTCCGCGAAGCGTAGGGACAGGCGCTCCTCCGGTCGTGCGTCGACACGCTGCACCTCCGCGGTGGCTTGATCGGCGCGACCCGGTCGGGGCTCAAACTGGTCCGGCGGGGCCTGCGCGCGCGGTGCGAAGATCCTGCGCTAAGCTGTACCGGCTGTCGCGGGGGAAACCACGCGAGGGCATCGGGACGTGGCGCAGCTTGGTAGCGCACTTGACTGGGGGTCAAGGGGTCGTCGGTTCGAATCCGGCCGTCCCGACGCAGGTCAGAGGGCATATCCGATCGATGGATATGCCCTCTCTTCATGCCTGAGTGTCTAACTGAGTGTCTACGCCTCATCGTCGAAGATCCGGTCCATGGCAACGGCACCGCTCAGCAACACCGGGCGCAGTTGGTGACGGTAGACGCTCTCGGTGACGGTCGTGCCGGAGTGGCCGCAGAGGTCGGCGATCTGCTGGATGCTGACGCCGCTGTCGGACAGCAGGGACACGAAGCTGTGCCGCAGCTCGCGGGGCGTCCAGTCGCGCGGGTCGAGGCCCGCTTTGGCGACGACCGGCCGGAAGGCTCGGAGCACGTTGTGCCGGTCGAGGGGAGTGCCGGCAGCGGAGGTGAAGACGAGACGGTCGGCGGAAGGTTCGCCTTGGCGCTCGTGGTGAGTGGTGAGCGCGGTGACGCACCGGGCCGGCAGAGCCAGGGTGCGACGCGACTTCTTGGTCTTGGTGTCTCCATCGGCGCGGACCGAGCGCCATACCTGGATGGACGGGGGCACCGGCGGATTGTTGTCCGGCTTGCCGGTGAGGTCGACGTGTGCCCAGGTGAGAGCGCGGAGTTCCTCGGTGCGAGCGCCGGTCAGCAGTGAGAGCACGATGTAGGCGTGCAACGAGCTGCCCTCGGCAGCGATCAGGAGCGCCTTGGCATGGTCGAGGGTCAGGGACTTGGACGGTCGCCCAGCGCGACCTGTGGGGACAGCGCAGAGGGCTACGACGTTTCGCTTGACCTTGTCTCGCGCCATGGCCCGATTGACCGCGCGGTTCAGCAACGAGTGGAGAAGTCGCAGGGTGCGAGTGCTCAGGTGCTTGGACTTGCTCATGAGCCAGCGATCCACGTCGGTGGCGCTGAGGTCCCGCAGCTTCCTCGCACCGAGGTCGCTGATGACGTGGGAGCGCACAAGGGTGGCATAGTTCGCCTTCGTGCTCTCGGACTGTCTGCTCAGGCCGTAGGCCAGCCAATCGGTGAGAGCGTCGGCCACAGTGTGCCCATCCTGGACCAGGGCGAGGCCGTCTTCGTAGTCGCGGATCTTCTCCCGCAGCTTGGCGCGAGCTTCGGTCTTGGTCTTGCCGCTGCCTCTGCGCATGATCCGCTTGCCGGCCGGGGTGTAGCCGACGGTGACGCTGGCGATCCAGCGCTGCCGGGCTTCGTCCCAGTGCAGGCCGCCTTCTCCTCGGGCGCGGCGCATGGTCATCGGGTGCCTCCTTTCCGAGCTTCCTGTTCGAGTAGGTCGACGTACGCGGTGATCGCGGCGGCGGGGACCAGCCGAGATCGTCCCTGTCGGACGGTGCGCAGCCGGCCGGCCCGGATCTGTTCGTAGATCACGGTCCGAGACAGGCTGAGCAGGTGCATCGCCTCAGTGATGCGATAGAGCGCCCGAGCCGGCGCGTTGATGGTGGGTGCAGTCAATTGGCTCTCCTTTCGTTGCCGGTAGCTATGCGGCGGCCGGCGCGGTGTCGGCCGGGGTGGTGGCGAGTTCGTGGGCTAGTTCCTCCCGGCCGGCGGCTCGTCGCTCTCGCGCCATGGCGGCGGCGGTGTTGGCGAGGAGGGCGTCTCCGGTGGTGTGCCAGCCGACGCCGGCGAAGGTGAGGGTGCCGACGATCAGGGTGCTGTCGTGGTCGACGTGGTCGGCGGCCCGCAGGGTGGCGGTGTGCTCGTCGGCCTGGTGCTCGTGCTCGTGTCGGCGGAAGGTGACCCGGTTGTCCCGCAGAAGTTGGAAGGTCACCGAGTAGCGGCGGGCTTTGGTGAGGAAATGACCTCCGTAGCCGAGCATGTGCGCCCACCGCCGCAGCCGGGCGTAGGGATTGGTGGCCTCGGGGCTGCTGGCCGGCTGGGCGTCAAGGGCGGCTTGACGCTGGGCGATGCAGGTCAGGCAGGCGGGGTAGCGGGTGTGCGCTCCGCAGTCGGGGCACTGCCAGCGGTCGACGAAGCCGGGCAGGGGCCGAGGGTCGCAGGGCCGCTGCGACAGGGGGACCGGGGTGCCGGTGGGTCGGCCGATGCGCCAGCAGGCGTCGATGAGGCGGGCGGTGTGGTCGCCGTCGGGGTCGGCGTAGTCGCCGATCGTTTCGGCGGTGAGGCGGGTGGAGGTGTGCCCGGTGGCCTCGGTGCTCTTGGTGGCGTACTTGGCAAGGTAGCCGGCGACCATGCCGTCGGTGACGTCACCGTCAACTCCGGTGGTGATGGGGCGGATGTCGAGCTGCTCGCCCCAGGTGATGAGCCAGCCCTCGGGCCGGTCCGGGTGCGACGGAGTGCGGAAGGCGACCTGCGCGGCGGCGTGCCGGAACGCGTCGACCAGGTCGGCGATGGTGAACCCGCCCGGCGGCGGGACGATCGCGTCGGGGTCGGCCGGGTCGACGCCGTCGAGGCGGGCGATGGCGTGGAAGTGCACCGCTCCCCGGGCCTGGAGTTCGGCGACCTTCCCGGGTGACAGCCGGATCGGAGATATCTTGCGGGTACGCCCGGTGGCGGTGACGATCTCGACGCGGGGGATGCCTCGGCGGCGGGCGAGTTTGGCGAGCCACCGTTCCGCGGCTTGCTTGGTGCGGTGCCACAGCTCGCCAGAGAACAGGTTCCACACGACCTGGTGGCCGTAGTCGTAGCAGTCCAGGCACAACGGCCGCCCGAGGACGGCGTCATCGGCTTCGTGACGTGCCCAGCAGACGGCGGGCCGGCCATGGGAGCAGAGGCCGGCGGCGGGGTCGGTGGCGCGGCGGGCGTGGCACGGTTCGGCGCGGCAGTCGCAGCGGCGGCGGTTGCCGCAGGTGTGCCGCTTGACCACTCGGGCGTGAACCGGCCCGAACGAGGGGGCGGTGAAGGTCGGAAACACTGCCGGATGCGCGGCGACCGTTTCGGGGATGCCCTTGCCGCCGATGAGGCCGGCGCGCAGGAGTTGGAAGGCATCCCGTTGGTAGGTCTGGGCGCAGGCCGGGCAGACCCTAGACCGACGGTTGCCGCACGCCTTGTAGATGGCGGCGTCGGGCATGGCGTCGGTGTGCCGGGCGTCGAGGAGCCGGCCGGTGGCGGCTTCGACGGTGAGGAGCTGGCCGGCGAGGCGGATTGGTCGGGTGCAGCCGGCGGCGGCGCGGACGTGCTCGATCCAGCCGAAGTAGTCGGGGTCGGTGGCGCGGATGAAGGCGGAGCCGGCAGCGGTGTAACCGACATACGGAGTCATGGTGTCGGCGTTCGAGCCCACACCCCGGGCCGAAGCGCGGGGTGTGAGGTCCAGCGTCGAAACCATCAGGCAGCCCCACCGGGGAGGTGCCGGGTGGTGATGGTGTGTTGGGTGACGATGATCCGGCAGGCGCCGCACTGGCGGTCGGCCGGCTCGTGCCGGTGGCAGGCAATGGTGGCGGTCGTGTCGCCGCAGCGGATGGTGACCGGGGTCCGGCAAGGACCGCCGGGGATGACGTCAACGACGCTGCGTCGGATGTCGTAGGGCTGCGGCTCCTCGTGGGCCGGGCAGGTGTGGGTGACGTAGTCGATGTCGACGACGTGGATGGTCACCGGGCACCACCGACGGGGGTGCCGTTGACGGCCGGGGTGTGGCCGTTGATGGAGTGCAGCAGTTCCCGGGCGATGCCGGGAGTGACGGAGAGCAGGGCGGCGAGTTCGTCGGCGGTGATGGGCCGGCCGTGGGTCTGCTCGTGCTGACGGATGGCGAAGCGGGCGGTCGGTACGAGGTGCGCCGGAACCTCCGGCCGGGTGGCCGGGATCGGGGTGAGCGCGGGTGCCTCGATGACAGCCGGCGCGGCGACCGGCGGGATATCGACGACGGCCGCAGTGCCGACGGCCGGCGGTGTGGTGTCCGGCGTGACAACCGGCGGAATGGTTTCGTTGGTCTGCTCGGGTGTGGCCGCGAGGTTGTGCGCGGCAGTGAGCAGGGCGGCGGCTTCGGCTTCGATGGCGGCGAAGTCGGGGCGGATGCGTCCGGCGACGAGTTCGACGCCAATGACGAGGACGACGACCAGGGCGAAGACCAAGCGCAGGCCGAGGCTGCCGGGCGAGGCGAAGTTGATGGTGGCCGACAGCAGCGCGGCGGCGGCGAAGACGACCAGAGCTCCGCGCTTGGCATCCTTCGCGATGCCGGAGGTGCGCACGACGGTCAGCATCGACACCATCGCGGCGTCGAAGATCAGCGGCACCAGGTAGGCGAAGTAGCCGGCGTCCTGGGTCCACAGGTAGTGGGCCTGGTGCAGGTAGCTGGTCAGCAGCGCACCGAGCAGAACGAACCGGTTGTACCGCTTGATAGACGAGATCGCCTTGAGCATGGCCGGTACGGCGTTGCGGGCGTACTCGGCGGCGAACTGTTCGGTGACGGTTGCCGGGTCAGTGCTCGACATGGGGAGTCACCTCCGGAGCCGGGATGGTGTCCAGCGGGATGAGGTCGACCACGCCGGAGCAGTGGGCGCACATGATCGGGGCCAGGCCGAGGGCGGCCATCTGCTCGCGGAAGCAGGGCAGGCAGGTGAAGTCGGCCGGGAACAGCCCGTCGCCCTCGCACAGTGCGCAGGGGCCGAGGCAGACTGGGCAGGGCTTGTAGACGGGGCCGAGGATGTCGTGGATGCCGGCGGGCGAGCTGCCCTCGATGCACCACAGGCACGGGTCGGAAAGGTGGAAGCTCACGACGGGTTCCCTTCGTGGCAGTCGAGGCAGCAGCCGTAGCGGCGGGGGATGTAGTAGGGCTGCACCACGGCACAGAGGCGGCAGGTGCGGCGGGCCAGGAGCGCTTTGGCGATGGCGGCCCGCTGGGCCTCGGTGGCAGTGCGCTTGGGCGCGGCCATGTCGAGGCGGTAGAGGTAGGCGACGCGCTTGCCGCGCCGCCAGAGGATCTGCGCGACCGGGTCATGTCCGCCCGGTCGAAGGCCGGCGGCGCGCAACTGGCGACGGGTAGCCAACCCGTCCGGGGCGAGGCGGTAGCGGTAGGTGGGGAATTCCTCGTCAGTGCCGGCGAGGTGGTAGGTGATGGTCATGGCTTCTCACCGCCCCAGCGCTGCTGGGCGGCTTGCTTGGAGATGCCGAGCCGGGAGCCGATCTCGGCCCAGGAGTAGCCGAAGGCCCGCAGGCCGACGACGGCGTCTCCGATGGCCTCGTCGAGGTTGGCCGACAGGGCGACAAGGTCGCGGAGGGCTTCGACGTCACCGGCGGCGACGCGGCGGCCGTGGGCGCGGATGATGCGCCGAGCGAACGCGGCGAAGGCGTCGTTCTCGACGACCTCGCGGCGCTTCTGACGTGGGATGCGCGTCAAGGATGCCTTGACGGTGAACATCAGTTCCCGCCTTCCTGGTGGTGAAGGCGGTCCCACTCGTCGGCAGCCGCTTCTAGGGCGGTGATGACCTGCTCGGCGGTGCGGGTCGGGTCGTCGTTCCAGAAGTAGGGGGAAGTGTTCTCGTCGATGACGAAGCCGTCGGAGTTGACGGTGAAAACCGGCGTGGTGGTGTCGAGGTAGTCGACGAACGCGCCAAGGGCGGCGAGGTAGTCGGCCAAGGCGTCGGGGTCGAGCTGGGCGAAGTGCTCGACCTGGTGGCCGGCGCAGGCGATGCCGATGGCCCCGGCGGCGCAGGCCGGCGGGGTGAGGATGTCGGCGGGTGCGTAGTAGGTGCCCTGGTGCCAGCCGTGCCGGCGCAGGTAGAGGGCAGCCATCCGCAGCAGGTCAGCGGGTGTGACCGGTGCTGTGGTGGGCCGGTTGTGGGTAGCCTTCATGGCAGCCACGTCCTTTCAGAGGGCTGTTGGTGGAGGTCGGCAGGACCGGCAGTTGCTGCCAGGCGGTGTCCGGTCCTGTCGGCCGTTTCAGGTGGTGCGCAGCCGCAGGTAGCGGCGGTGGCGGGTGTCGTCGCCGCCCATCGGGGTCGGCGGGGACAGGTAGACGAGTCGGCCGCTAGCGGAGGCGACCTGGACCATGGCCGCGATCTCGGCCGGTTGAGCGACGATCCACAGCTCGACGAACTGCGCGGCCCGCTGGTTGTTGGCCTTGGCGTAGGTGCGTTCGCGGGTGGTCATGCCGCCATCTCCCACTCAGTGGGGTTGACCGCCGGGGTGCTGGTGCCGGTGGGGCGGCGGGTCCAGGCGGCGTAGTCGGCGATGTTGTAGATGTCGGTGTCGGTGAGGTACGCGGCCTTGATGCGGCGAGGTGTGCCGCCTTCGGCCAGGAGGTAGGCCGCGCCCTGGTTGGTGGGGGCGATGTCGGAGGCGGTGTAGCCCTGCTCGGCCCAGCCCTGACCGAGGATGATGTTCGAGCTGTTCAGCGAGGTGCAGCGGAACGCGGCCCGGTAGCCGAACAGGTCCCGCAGCGACGCGGGGATGATGTCCCAGGAGGGCCGTTGGGTGGCGGCGACGACGGGCATGCCGCAGGCGCGGCCGAGGGAGACGAGCCCGCGCAAGAGGGTCGAGAACTCTTCCTGCTGGGCTTTGGTGCCGAGCACCGTGGAGAACATGGCGAGTTCGTCGATGACGGTGAGGATGACCGACATGCCATCACCGGGGCCGAGCTTGCGGCGCCGGTTCGCCAGCAGCCAGGTGTAGCGGTTGGTGGCCACGACCAGGAGACGGCGCAGCACGTCGATGCCCTGGTCGATGTCGGGGCCGATGAACGCATCGGCCAGGTCGCGCCAGGGGCCGAGTTCGACCAGCTTGGCGTCGAACAGCACGAGGCGGGTCTTGTCGCACAGGACGCCGTGTCCGCAGATGTTGTTAACCAGGCCGGACTTCCCGCCTCCGGGCTCACCGGCGGCGAGCAGGTTGTGGTAGACGACGTCGAGGTAGACGGGCTGACCGAACTCGTCGATCCCGATGAACACCGGGTCGAACATCGACAGGCCAGCACCCACCGGCACCGCCTCAGCGGAGGTGGGAGTCGTGGTGGTCATGGGTGCCCTCCTTGGGCGGGGTGTGGGCGCGAGAAGCCACACGAACGAGCCGTCATGGCTCCTCGCGTCCCGGGTTGGTGTGGGTCAGATCCAGTCAGAGGTGTCGTCGTCCGGCGCGGACGACGAGGAAGCCGCGGGCTTGCTGCCGTTGGCGGTGGAGGCCGGCTTCTTCGCCGGCTTGCCCTGGGCCGGGAGAGTGATCGTCGGAGCGTCGACGTCCGGTAGGTCCAGGGCGGTAGGCACCGTCAGCGGTGACGCCGAGACCGGCGCGTTGCGGTCGATGGCATCGACCAGCGGAGAGTTCACCCGGGCGGTGAGCACCTCACGGCGCTTGATGTCGAACCGCAGGTAAGCGGCGTTGTTCTCCGAAGCGCGCTCGAGGAGCACCGTGGAGGCGTGACAGGTGACCGCGATCTTGTCGAGCCGGGATTCCAGGTCCTTGGCCGACAGGCCGGGGCGCAGGTAGACCCAGACCCGCTCGCCGACCGGGGTGGGGCGTGCCCACAGGATCAGAGGGAGGCTGCCGGACTGGTTGGCGATGATGAACTGCGCGAAGCACACGCGCAGCCGGTGGCGCACCACGAGGCACCAGGTCCAGGCGACCACCCGGCGGCGGAACGTGGGGATGGCGGCGGGGACGCCGACGACCAGGGCGACCACGAGCAGGGTCACCACGGTCGGGGTGTGGTTGGCGAGCTGCACCCATACGGTGAGCAGCGCGATCGCGAGGGTGGTTTCGAGGCTCCACCACCACAGCAGCCGGATTACCGGCCATACGCGGACGAGCAGCCAGACCAGGGCACCGGTCGGGACGCCGATCAGGGCACCGACGATCAGGGCCACGATGGGGTGCCAGTAGGAAGCGGCCACCACGGCCGACAGGAGGCCGACGATGACCGCCGTCAGGATGAACGCCATTTTGGCGTTGCGCGCGGAGGATCGGTGAACCTTGGCCTCGATGACCGTCACCGTTCCGGTTGACTTGCCGCCGAAGCGGCGGGGGCTAGACTTGGACACGACGAGTCCTCCCAATGCCAGTTGGGTTGGATGAGTGGGCGGCACCGGGGTCGGCAGACGTAGGAGTCAGTACCGACCCCGGGCCATTTCCTTGGGGTTGTCACCACTGCCAGGTGGCGACCGGACCGGGAGAAGTAGGAGTCAGGAACAACTCCCGGAACCGCATTGAGGTGGGGTTCAGCGGACCATCAGGCCGCTTGCGCGGTGGCCACGGACACCAGTGGCACACACAGCACGTCGTGCGAAGAGACCTACTTGGCCGCAGAACCGTTCTTCGGCTTCAGAGACACCGCCCGGAACGCGACGCCGTTGCGCCCGTTGGTCGCCCACGGAATGGCCTCCAACTGCTCGACCGCCAGGAAGTCGCCCACCTTCACGCTCGGCTTCTCACCCGCCGTGGTGATGGTGATGACCTCCCCGCCGTTCTCGTCGAGAACGAAGACCTGGGTGGACCACATGAGCCGGCCCGTGTTCTTCTCGGACTTCTGGTTGCCGTTCTGGTCGTTCTTCGGCTCCGGGTCCTTCGACGCCGTCACCTGCTTGCTCGTGGTGTCCACGTACAGCTTCACAACAGACCTCCTGTGTCCGAGCGCGTCCCCAGTGGACGACTGCTCTGCAACCAGGAAACCGCAAGAGAGCGGACACAGTAACCACAAGGGATAGTCTTTTCGGGACAGCACTTCCGGGATAGAGTGTCCCTACGGCGTCCCTTCTGCGTCCCGGCTTGGAGATTGACGATGGCAAACGAACGCCTACGGAATGCTCTACGGAGCAACAACCACACCGAGCGAACGTTTGCCGATGACCTAGGTGTTGATCCAAAGACGGTGCAACGCTGGATCACAACCGGCCGGATCCCTCACCAGACGACAGCTCAGCGCGCGGCGAAGTTGCTCGACGTGCCGATGAGTTGGCTATGGCCTGACCTAGACCGGCCGCAGGACACAAGCGCTTCGGCAGAGGTCGTGGGCTTCTATCCCCATCGCTCGGAATCACCGAAGCAACTCTGGTCGGATCTCCTGCTGGCGACGCGCGAGAGGCTGGACCTGGTCGCGTTTGCCAGCCTCTTCCTGCCTGAAGAGAACCCCGAGTCCATCGAGATCATCAAGTACAAGGCGGCCAACGGCGTTAAGGTTCGGATCGCTCTAGGCGAGCCCGGGACGCAGGAGTTGGAGCTGCGGGGACGCGAAGAACGCCTTTACGACGCCATTGACGGGCGAGTGCGGATGGCCCTCGCTTACTATCGCCCGCTGCTAGGCGTTCCCGGCATTACTTTCCACGTGCACAGGACGACGCTCTACAACTCGATTTTCCGATTCGACGATCAAATGCTAATCAACCAGCACATCTTCGGGACGTACGGCTACATGGCTCCGATTCTCCACTTGCGACGGTGCAACAGCTCGACGGACCTGTTCGACACCTACGCAACGAGCTTTGAGCGCATCTGGGAAGAGTCCAAGCCCTACGAGCCGTGAGCACCTGCTCCGTCCGCGACCTGATGTAGGGAGCGCAGAACCAGCTCCGTGTCGGACAGGTCCTCCAGAACGAGGTCGGCACCCGCCTCTCGTAGGGCTTCCACAGCGTCGACGCCGGTCGCAACGGCCAGGACGCGGGCACCACCTTGGACGCCTGCCTCGACATCACGGGTTGTATCGCCAACCAGGACTGTGTTGCCGCGGTCGAACACGGTGCCGTACTTGGTGCCGGCCTTGGCTTGGGCAGCCGCTACCAGGTCAGCGCGGACCATACTGTCGGAGCCGAAGCCCCCTACCTCGAAGTCGAGGTGCTTATGTAATCCGAAGGTGGCTAGCTTGGTGAACGCATTTTCAGGGATGTTGCCGGTAAGCACCGACTGCACGAGCGAGTCGTCCTGACTGACAGCCGTCAGAGCAGCACCAGCACCTGTCAGGGCGTGACCACGAAGCCGGAGTGCGTCAGCGTTCCGCTCCATGGCCTCGACGAGCGTTGCGAAGAGCGCATCACGGTGGGCTTGGGTCATCTCGACACCGTTGGTCGCGAAGAGTTCCGCCATGATTGATTGGTCGGTCCTTCCGTCCGTCTGAGGACGGACCGAAGGCGGATCGCCAACCAGTAGCTCGAAGGCGAGAGCGTAAGTCTCTTTGCTGACGCCACCGTTCTCGATCAACGTGTGGTCGACGTCCCAGAGGATCAGGGTCTTCGGCGTGGTCACGCTGCCATCATCTCAGCTACCTCCGATAACCACACGGTGCCGAACGGCCCTCGCGGGGGCAAGCCAGGTCGGGAGGTGGTGAGGCCGATTTCAGGCCGGCCGCCGGCGATGTGGTTCAAAGTTTCTGTACGTCTTCAAGGCGGCCCTGAACGGGCCGCACGCGCCGCCGCCAGGGCGCGCGCCGGCCGCTGCCGCTGTCGCTCTGCGGCCGTCACGCCTGATGCCCGGCGGCTGGCGCGGAGAGCGGGGAGCCCGGAGAGCCGCCGCAGAACGACAGGCGTTGACCGGTGGAGGGGTGGGCCGGCAGCCGGCCGGGCCGCGCGGCCACGAGCCCGCGCGGCGTAGGGGAGCGCACGCCGGCCGCGTCGGCGAGCTGGCGGCGGTCGCGGGGTTACCGCTACTGCGCCTCCGGCGGGGGCGCTCCGGCTCCAGGATGGCCGGGGCTGCGTCGGCGGGTCACCGTCTGTGGGGGGTTGCGGTAGGCCATCCCGCCTGCCATCGACCCGGGCAAGCCGAGCAGACCACCGCCCGACCCGCCAGCGTCCGTACGAGCCGTCAAGGTCCGCTTGACGTGGCGGGCCGGGCGGCGGCCCGCTCCCCGGGAGGGCGGGTCGAGGGCAGACGGGATGGCAGCTTAGGGTGACTCTAATTCAGCGAACCTTCGCCCTTTCCTTTCGCCAAGGCCTTTTGCGCCATCCCACGGAAGAACCAAGGCTGAGGCGGGCCGACCCAAGAAATCACGGCGGTATTGTCAGGGGTTTTTTCCGCTCCTCGCAGGAGATAAAGATTTCTGCGTGTCCGGCGCATTCGTTCTTCGACCTGCACGAAACGAGCCTCGTTGAGTTGCACCCTGCGGATCAACTCCTCGCTGCTGAGGTCGGCTAGGGATCGCTGTTCCTTCTGAATCCGCTCCCGCATTGCGATGGTGTCTTGAAATTCCTTGAACGCGCTTTCAGCGGCCCCCTCTGCCTGTTCGATCATCCGATTTAGGACATCAGCAGGAACTTCGAGTCTTTGCGGATCTTGTGGCCCGTCCTGCTCGGCAGCCTTGACGGCTTGCCGAATCGTCTCATCGCTAATTTCGGGTTGCAGAAAGGATCGCGCGTGGAACAACAAGGTGTGGGTTTGCATAATAATTGCATGCACTCCGGCGACTCGTCGCGCCTCCGCCACCAGTTCCGGTCTGCCGCAGACCGTCTTCCCGCGAAGCCTAAGAAACCAGTCTTCCTTGGCGTCGCGGGTAACAAAGAGTATGGGAAGCTTTCGGCGAGTTGCCTCCTCAAGCGTTTGAGCCCACACGAGGTAATCGCCGCTACCGTCACTCTTCGTTGCAAAATCCTTGTACCCAGGAGGGACCTTCTCTGCCGCCCTACGGCTCGCCTCTTTGATAGCTTGGAGGCGTTGGTCGGTCGGCATCTCTGATCCAACTCTGCCGTCGAAGACGTTGCGAAGCGTCTGAAGAATAGGGTCATCGACAATTGAATCCGGCTGTAGGCCATGCCGCTTGCGCATCTTGCTGAGGCGCTCCTGCGTCAAGTTCAGTCCATGCATGATGGGCGCGAGGAGACCCTGTCGCTCCCTTTCCGAGAGGCTAACCCTGTTCGCCAGCTCTGCGGCTTTCTGGCCCAAGACTTGCTCAATGGTTGCCCGGAACTCGTCTACAGCTTTGAGGGCTTGATTGTATGAGTCGTCAAAGTTGGCGATGACAGAAAGCCTGTTCTTGTGGAATTCCAAGGCTACTTGGTGCGGTATCCAAAGTCGATCGCCGAGACTCCGCAGAACAGTGAATAGCTGAACCCTTGCAGTCGGCGCAAATCGGTAGGCTTCGAGGAGAACGTTTGTATCGAGGACAACAAGTCCTTGCGTTATCGCTGTCCGGATTTCGCTTTCTGACGGCACTAGAAAGCTTTCAAAGCCGTCGCTCAGTCCCGTCATCCATTCTCCATCCCCAAAGACCAAACACGGATACCATAGAGGCTTCCATGCACTGCCGTCAGCATCCATGGGCGTTCTGCTGCTTCTGCCGTGTGGTGTGTTGGACAGGGCCGCCAGCCCGCGGACAGCGAGCGACACGGAAGCCGCCCCGGCCTGAGGGTCGGATCCTAGCGGGGCTGGCGCGCTGAGTAGCCGCGCGAGTAGCCAACGCGGCGCACGTACCGGGCGGAGCAGTTGAACAGTGCAAGGCGAGGCTGGCCGACCTTAGCCGGCTCTTGGCAGTGTGGGGCACACAGGGGGCACAAGACACCGTCAAATGTCGTCAACCAGCCACTAACGATGGCAGCCCGAGACGCTGCATGAGCAGGTCACACGCCACGTTTCCGCTGCTGGCGGGACAGCCGCTCTGAGTTCCGCTTCAACGTCTGACCGTCGCTCGGGTGGCTGCGGATAGGTTGGCCAGGTGAAGCCTGAAATGCGGCCCCTGCTGTACGAAGACCTAGCGGCGCTCCTCGGACTGAACGTGGTCCTCCACGGGCTGTTGCTGGCAGACCAGCTTCCACCTGGCGTGACGCATCAACTGATCCGACGGCTGACTGAGCACGGGCCGTTGCCAGCAGGAGCCTCAGAAGGTGATCTCAGTCTTCTCCTTCATGACCTGGCCCAGCGTCTTCACTGGGCGATGGGACACGGTGACGAGTACCCCGAAACGACGGCGCGGCAGACCACGTACTGCATCGACCTCCCGAGCCCCGCCGCCGCTGACGCATGCCGTGCAGAGTTGACGGAGTTAGGCGCGCAGCGATTGGCCACGTACCGGCCGGGCCAGACGGGCCGCCCTATGACCAACGACGAGCATGTTGCGGCAGGGTTCCATTGGCAGCTCGTTGTCGCCTTCCCCGAACTCATGCCTAGCCCAGCCTTCGAGGCACGGATGCGAGCCCTGTCCGCGATGGCTGAACGGCACGGTGGCCGCTTCGCCGGCTCCTCGATCGGCTGGCCGAACTAAGAAGCACGGGGCCGTCCCCGGGCCGCCTGGGCCGTCACCGGGCCGTCAAACGCCGACCAGGGATGACCAAAGACGACCAGCAGCAGCCGAAGAAACAGCAGGTCAGCCGCCATGTGACGGCGGCTGGCCTGGTGGGCGACGGACGTGTCGACCTGTACGCCGGATTCAGTTGGAGGCGTGGACGGTCAGCTCGGGCGTTGCCGGCGTTGGTGGGATAGGTCCGTGTGGTGGTGCCCGCCGGGGTGGCTATGCGGATCGGTGTGGACGGTTGCGCTGGTCAGCCGGGGTACGGCGTGGGTGAGCTGGTGTTCGGCGTCGGCGGCGATCTCGTGTGCGGCGATGAGGCTGAGGTGGGCGTCGACGACCAGCTCGGCTTCGGCGTGCAGGCGGTGACCGATCCAGCGCAGCCGCACCGCGGCAACATCCCGCACGCCGTCGATCGTGCGGAGCGTCGTCTCGGCCTGGTCGACGATGGCGGGGTCGACGGCGTCCATGAGGCGGCGGTAGACCTCGCGGGCGGCGTCCTTGAGCACGAAGGTGATGGCGACGGCGATGACCAGGCCGATGGCGGGGTCGGCCCAGCGCCAGCCGAGGGCTGCGCCGCCGGCGGCGGCGAGGACGGCGAGGGAGGTGTAGCCGTCGGTGCGGGCGTGCAGGCCGTCGGCGATCAGTGCGGCGGAGCCGATGCGCCGGCCGACGCGGATGCGGTAGCGGGCGACGAGTTCGTTGCCGGCGAAGCCGACGAGCCCGGCTGCGGCCACCCAGGGCAGGTGGGTCACCTCGGCGGGGTTTAGGAGCCGCGTGATGGCGGTCCAGGCGGCGGCGACGGCGGAGGCGGCGATCACCGCGACGATGACAATGCCGGCGAGGTCTTCGGCCCGGCCGTAGCCGTAGGTGTAGGCGCGGGTCGCGGCCCGGCGGCCGAGCAGGAAGGCGATGCCGAGGGGGACAGCGGTCAGGGCGTCGGCGACGTTGTGCAGGGTGTCGCCGAGCAGGGCGACCGATCCGGACAGCACGACGATGACCGCTTGGGCGACAGCCGTGATCCCGAGGCCGACCAGGGAGATCCACAGGGCGCGTAGCCCTTCCCGGGAGGACTCCAGGGCGGGATCGATTGTGTCGCGGGAGTCGTGCGAGTGCGGCGTGACCGCGTGACGCAGCCGGTGCCACCAGGAGGCGAGGCGACCGCCGCCGTCGTGATGGTCGTGCCCATGCGATTCGTTAGGCCCGTGATCGTGACCGTGGTCATGTCCGTGCTCGTGGTCGTGCATCGGTTCCCCCTACCCCGTTCGGCACGGAAGATCCGGGCCGCCTGTCGCCGGCGATAATATGTGCTCATGTACGCACGCGACAACGTTGCAAATGCCAATGACCTGCAACAACGCCTCCCTGCCGATAGCCAGGTAGAGGCAGCGACCGAGATGTTGCGGATGCTGGGCGACGGCACCCGGCTGCGGTTGATGTCGCTGCTCGTCGAGGGCGAGCATGACGTGACGGCCCTGGTGGCGGCGCTGGGGGTGGCGCGCCCGGCGGTGTCGCAGCACCTGGGCAAGCTGCGCTTGGCCGGGCTGGTCACGGTGCGGCGGGACGGCCGCCGCGTCCTGTATGCCGCCCGAGGTGGCCACGTCCGTCGGCTCGTGACCGAAGTCATGCACGCCGCCTCCCACCGGGTGGCCGGCATCCCCGAGCACGACTGAACGCAGGTGGACTACTCGGCGGGCTTGGAACGCGGGTCGGCGAACCAGTCGCGGGTGAACTCACGGACGGCGTCGACGTCCAGGGTGTCGCAGGCGATGGTGCGGTAGGCGTGGACCGCCTTGACGGCCTCTGTCTGCCCGGCGGCGGGGCCGCCGACGACACGGCCGGAGATGGGATCGGTGACCAAGGCGCGCACCTGGGCGAGCTGATCGGCGGGGAGGTCCGGACGGTAGTTCACGATCACGAAGCCGTCGCCGATGACGTGCCCGAACGAGGTTGCGGGCACTGTCTCGCCCGGCTCGAAGAAGTCCTTGACCGGGTGCCCACCACCGGCCGGGAAGATCTCGGTACGGTTGCGGACGTCGCAGCTGCCCGCAGCCTGGGCGCCGGCCTGGACCGGTCGCAGCGCCTCACCGCCAGAGGTGATAACCAGGACCGCCGCAGCGACCACGCCGACCGCGATCAGCGCGCCATGCGACAGGCGGACATCCCGCAGGCGGGGGAGGTAGTGACGCAGCACGTCACCGAGCATGAACATGGCCACGACCGCGATGAGCTGCCCGATCTCGACGCCGACGTTGAAGGCCAGCACCCGGGGGATCAGCCCGTCCGACGGCAGGCCCACGTCCTGCAACCGGGTGGCCAGGCCCAGCCCATGCACGAGGCCGAAGGCGAGCACGGCCGCGGCGAACCACGCCCAGTTTTTCGGCCTGCCCCGTAGCCCGACCACACCAACGAAGACCAGGCTCAACGCAACCACGATGTCGACCATGACCGGATTGATATGCCAGTCGGCGACCGTCGCGGTGAACAGCGTGACGCTGTGGCCCAGCGCGAACAGCGAGATCAGCTTGGCGGCCCGCCGCATCTCGCCCGACAGCAGCAGGATGCCACCGACGAACAGCAGGTGATCCCACCCGGCAAGCATGTGCTTCGTGCCCAGCCACACGAACCCGCCGACGGTCTCGCTTGATCCACCGACACCGTGTGCCCACGCCACTTGGGGGAACACGAGCATCATGCTCACCAACGCAGCACCGATGACCGCACTCCGTCGCACCGCCAGCATCCGCGCCGCCCCCCATCCCTGATCATCCGCAGGCTCGGGGCCTGCCACGTCCGTCTAGTAGTCGCTGCGCCGACCCGCTTAGTTCCCGCAGTGACCTGGCAGACAAGACGTCGATACTTCCTGGGACTGGCTCCGGGGCGCGGGTGCGTGCGTCAGGAGACGGGTAGTCCCGCTAGGCCGGCCGCAAGGCCGAGGGCAGCGCTGACAGCGAGGATGCGCAGGACTGACCACCGGGCTGGCGGTGCCAAGGTGAGTGTCTAAGTGAGTGACTACGGGTGCGAACACTGCCGCACAACCACGGACGCCGGCGCACCGTTCGCGCAGGTGAGAGGCTCAGCAACGCCAGCTCAGCGAAGCGGAATCGTTGCCTGGGGGTCAAGGGGTCGTCGGTTCGAATCCGGCCGTACCGACCGGTTGACCTGGGAAGATGAAGATCTTCTCCGGTAACGGCGGTAACGCCCGGTAACGGATGATCTTCGTTGGCGGTAACGGCACGGACCGGTGGCCGTCGGTCTGCTGGCCGTGAGACGCGCTGACCTGCTGCTTCGTTTGCGTCTTGGATGAAGCGACATTTTGGTCTCTTGATTCAGCGTCAACCGCTGCAGATGTTGCCACCTGTTGCCGTGTCAGGCGGTTCGACGAGCCCTCGGTGCGCGGCAGGATCGCCGGCTGACCCTGGTCCTGGTCTTCCTGAGGTGGCGGGTGCGCAGTAGAGCCCTGGTGATTCAGCCGCCGCCGTCGGCGTCAGCTGGTAGGCCCAGTGCACGACGATCGCGGGCGGTTCCTGGTCGTCCGGCACCTGGTCGAACCCCGGCACCACGGCCTTCGGGTTCCATCTGGCGAGCAGGAAAGAGAGCGTTGGGGATCTCCACCGCATAGCGGAGTTCGCCGTCGACGTAGGCGCCGCCCGGGGAGAGCGGCGCGCCCGCCCGGGTGCGGCCGAGCCCTTCCGTCGTGGCGAACTTCGGCGGCTGGTTAGTCGCCGACGTAGTGCGGGGCCCAGTTGCCCACCACGACCTGTACCGGGGCGAAGAGTGCGGCTGCAGTGGACGGGATGGCGAGCCCGAGGCGGTGGAAGCGGCCCCGGCGACCGCGCAATAGCGCGACGGCGTACACGCTGGCAATGCCGAAACCGGTGACCAGGAACGCCGCGATGATCATGTGTGCGGTCGGCGGCCCGGTCACCGGGTTGAACATCGCCGCCCAGGGCCGCACGTCGGTCACCTCGCCGGTGACCAGGTCGAAGCCTCGCGGCTGGTTCATCCAGGCGTTCGGGAGACCACGAAGAACGTCGACCCGGGACGTCGATCAGCTCTGCGGCTGTTGCCCCTGCGGTCCTACCAGCCGCGCCGTGACCTGCCTCAATGGCTGGCTGCTGTTGACGATCTTCTTCATCCGTTGCCACGCCGCTCGGGCCGGAGAACTGCCCAGCACGCCACCCAGACCCCCCACACCGCTGCCAGCCGCCGCCCCGCTGTTCTGAGCCAGTTGCTGGGTGGTCTGCCCGAGCTGTTGACCGACCTGCTGGGTGGCCTGCTGCAGCGTCTGCGACAGCGGCCCATTGGGCCCCAGCGCCTCCTGCGCCGTCTGCCCGACGTGGTCGAGCGTTCGCGCTAGCGGCCCCTGCGGCCCGAGCGCCTGCTGAGCTGTCTGCCCGACCTGGTTCACGGCGGTGTCCACCGTCTTCACCACCGACTCGATGATCTGAGGGTTGCGCTCGATGGTACGGAGGGCGCTGTCGAGAATGCCGCGGAGCTCTTCGAGCCGAACCTCGAGCATCGCCTCGGTCTCGACGCCCTTGATGTCGATCTTCACCGTGCCGAGATGCGCCTGAACGCCCACGTCGAGCTGGAGCAGACTACCCAGCCGGGCTCGCAGTGAGACGGAGGCGTCCAGGTTGTCGACCTCGACGTAGATCTGTTCGACCTTGACCTGCGGGATCTGGAGGACGACGTCCGGGTCTGACATCGTCTTGCTGCTGTGCCCGCCAGCCGGCTGAGGAAGGCCGCGCTCACCACTCTGCGGGACGGCGGGGCGTTCGCCGGGGTCGGCAACCGTCGGCCCGCCGGCGGCACCGATGTTCTGGCCCTGACCTGCGACTGCCCCGCCCTCCTCCGCGTCGCGCTGCCGATCGACCTGCTCGCGTGGTTGCGCGGGCGACTCCCGTTTGCCCGTGTCCCGGCTCTCCGGTTCGATCATCCCGCACTCCTCGGCCTCGCCTAGCATGCGGACCGGACGAGCCCATCATCGGTATGTGGCTCCGATCCTCGGCCCATCCCCTCGGACCGGGTCGCGGTCTACCCGTGCGCCGACGCATCAAACGGCTCAGGAGAGCAACCGCCGGTCATGAGGATCATGCCGGTCGCGCTGGTGACGGCCTGCTTGGTGGTCGTCACGTTGTTGAATCGAGCGACAGGCTGTCCCAGAATCACGGGAATTGGTCGAGCTACGCGATGAGCCGCCATCGGGCGACCACCGACCGCTGCTGACCCCGGTCATTGGGGACGACCGTCGGGTTGGCCCGGCCGATCCCTCGGTTAGGCACGCGAGCGCCACCGGTTCGACGCCGATCTCGCCTGGCTCTCGGAGGCGGCCCGCAGGCTGGCCGACCCGACGCCTGAGCGGATGGCGCGACCTCGACCGGCGCCGTCCGCCGAAACGGTCGGTGACGCTACAACATCTCCAGCGGTTGCGGGCCGGCCGGCGACGGGAACGCCGTGTCGAGTGCCGCCGCGTCCTCCTCAGTCAGATGCAGGTTGCGCGCTTCCGCGTTCTCCCTGGTGTGTTCGGGATTGGACGATCGGGGGATGGCCGCAACCATGTCCTGCCGCAGCAGCCAGGCCAGGGCGACCTGAGCGGGCGTGGCCCCGTGCCGGGCGGCGACCTCCGCGACCTGGGGGTGGCCGAGCAGTCGGCCCTGCTCGATCGGTGAATACGCCATCACCGGGATTCGGTGCTCGCGTAGCCACGGCAGCAGGTCGTACTCGGGACCGCGGCGGGTGAGGTTGTACAGAATCTGATTGGTCGCGCAGGAGTTCCCGCCCGCATCGAGTAGCTCCGTCATGTCGGAAAGATCGAAGTTGCTCACGCCCCACTGCCCGATGTCACCGGCGTCGACGAGTTCGGCGAACGCCTCGATCGTCTCCGCGAGTGGATGCGTGCCGCGCCAGTGCAGCAGGTAGAGGTGGATATGGTCGACGCCGAGTCGTTGCAGGCTGCGGCGGCAGGCCTGCACGGTTCCCCGTCGGCTGGCGTTGGACGGCAGCACCTTGTCGACCAGAAAGACCTCGGCGCGTCGTCCGCCGATCGCCTCGCCGACGAGTTCCTCGGAAGCGCCGTCACCGTACATCTCCGCAGTGTCGATCATGGTCATACCCAGGTCGAGCCCGGTGCGTAGGGCGGCTATCTCGTCCCGCCGCCTCGCGGGGCGCTCGCCCAGGTACCACGTTCCCTGGCCCAGCACGGGCATGGTCTGGCCGGACGGCAGCTCGATCGCGTCTGCAGCGAGGGTCATGTCGACCTTTCCGAAAAGCCTCGGTACCAGTGGATTGCCTGCGTTACCCGCAAAGACACTCAGCACACCCTCGTAGCGGGGCCCTTTCCCGCACAGGCCATCGCGCTGTGCAGCCGGCATGTGGCCGGATTATCCACCCTTGAGCGGCGTTCGCTGGCCTGTTTGCCGGTGCCCGCACCGGGAAGGCGACCGCGAGCGAGCGATGCGCCACCGACGGGGTGGCGCCGCGAAGGGAGGCCGCAGAAATGGCGCAGAGCCAGCAGCCACTGACCGGCAAGCGAGTGGCTTGCCTCGCCGCCGACGGGGTGGAGGACGTGGAGTACACCCAGTCCCGGGCCGCCGCGGAGCAGGCGGGGGCAGAGGTCCACCTGATCTCGTTGAAATCCGGCGAGATCCAGTCGATGAACCAGGACATCAATCCGGCCAACCACTATCGGGTGGACCGGACCGTGAACGAGGCCAATGCGGCCGACTACGACGCCCTGTTGCTGCCGGGTGGGACGGTCAACCCCGACCGGCTCCGGATGAACCCGCAGGCGATGGACTTCGTCCGGGCGTTCTTCCAGCAACAGAAGCCGGTGGCGGCGATCTGCCACGGCCCTTGGTCGTTGGTCGAGACCGGGATCGTCAACGGCCGGACCGTCACCTCGTTCCCCAGCCTGCGCACCGACATCCGCAATGCGGGCGGGAACTGGGTGGACGAACAGGTGCAGGTCGACAACGGCCTGGTCACCAGCCGGAGCCCCAGCGACCTTCCGGCCTTCTGCGCCAAGATGGTCGAGGAGTTCGCCGAGGGCAAACACGTTCGCCAGATGGCGACAGCCTGACCGGTGGGGCTCCAGGCCGGGGGGATCAGCCCGGCCGGGAGCCCCGGCCCGGTATCCCCGGCAACCGGATCTGGCGCCGCTTGGGATGCTTTCCGCTTGGGCCTGCCGGCCTGGCTGATCCAGTAGTACGCGTGCACTTGGGCGGTGCCGTGCGTGGCTTCCGGGCCGAACAGCAAGGGAATGAAGCGCTGTCGCCGGTATTCGTACCTCTTGCCGTCCTGTGTGCATAGGCCCAGGTAGTCGGCCCTCCCCAGCCATCCCAGGGCTACACCTTGCCCGGGCGGACCATTGCTGCGCCTGGGTCGGACCGCCAGCCCGCGGTCCCGGCGCCGGCCTCTGTCACGGCGACGGGAAACGACAGCACGACCACATCGAACCTCGCTGCAAGGATCAACGGGAGGGCTTGGTGGCAACGAACCACCGGCTGGCCGACCGCTCGCAGAATCGGCCGCTGCGGATCGCGATGGTGCTCCCGCCCTGGCTGTCGGTGCCTCCACCGGGCTACGGCGGGGTGGAGCACGTGGTGGCCGGGCTCGTGGACGCGCTGGTCGATCGGGGTCACCAGGTGACCCTGTTCGGGGCGGGGCCGCAGCATGGCACCGCCGCCGACTTCGTCTCGACGGTGCCCGAACTGCAGTACGAGCGGCTCGGCGAGACGCTGCCCGAGCTGGCCCACGCGGCCCGAGTCACCCACCTGATCAGCGCGGCTGACTTCGACGTCATTCACGACCACACCACCATCGGCCCGATGATCGCCGGCCGGCGCGGCGTGGCCACCGTGGCGACCGTGCACGGCAACCCGGTAGGCGAGTACGGCGACGTGCTCAGCCTCACCGACCAGAGCACCGTCCCTGGTTGCCATCTCGCACGCCCAGCGTCGAATGAACCCGCGGCTGCCCTGGGCCGGCGCCGTACATGCGATGGACCTCGCCGGCATCGCCCACAAGACGGCGCCCGGCCGGGGGCCGGTGCTCTGGCTGGCCCGGTTCAGCCCTGACAAGGGCCCGGATGTTGCCATCCCGGCGTGCCGGGCCTCCGGCCTGCCGCTGACGCTGGTTGGCAAGTGCAATGAGCCGATCGAACGCCGCTACTACGACGAAGTCATCCGGCCACTGCTCGACGAGGACGTCACGGTGGTGTTCAACGCGGGAGGCCGTGCTGCAGATGCTGATCGACGCCCGCTGCCTGATCATGCCCATCCAGTGGGAGGAGCCCTTCGGCATGGTCATGCTGGAGGCCATGGCGACCGGCACCCCGGTGGTCGCGCTCAACCGCGGCGCCGTCCCGGAACTCGTCCGACCCGGCCTGACCGGCCTGGTCTGCGGAGGCAGACGAGGAACTGCCGGCGGCGCTGCACGAAGCGACCGCACTCGACCCGGCGGCTTGCGTCGCCCACGTGGCGGAGAACTTCTCCGCGCAGCGGATGGCCCGTGGCTACGAGACGATCTACCGGCGCGCTGCGTGAATGTCTAGGACTGGTTGAGCAAATCCCTCCAACCGACTAAGCCGATGTTCGCCGCCTACCGCCGGACTGGATGGCACCCTGTGCACGTGGACTGGGCAGGGAGCTGGGGGAAGGTTGGCATCGGGATCACGGTGAACGGCCTCTGATGCGTACCGCGTCGATCGTAGTAGCCGCGCTGGCGACGGCGGCGGTCGCGGACTTGATCTCCGGCATGCTGGTCCGCCGGGCTGCCCGCGGCCGCTACAAGTGGCTGCTGGAGCCGCTGCGGCACGCATGCCGCCGCCCGACGGCCGCGGTCCTGCTGGTCGGGGCGCTGTACTACGCGCTGCCGCCCGGACCGGCCGAGTGGCAGCGTTATCTGCGGCACACCGCCCTGCTGGTCCTGATCGCCCTCAGCTCGTGGCTGGCGATCAGGATATTGAACGTCGTTGAAAAGGCCGCCTTCACCAAGCTGCCGGGCGATCTGGTCACCAGCCGGCGGATTCGGCGGGCCCGGACCCAGATCCGCCCCGTGCGGCGGCTCACCGTCGCCGTGGTTACGGTCGTCGCGATCGGCCTGATCCTGATCACCTTCCGGCCGGTACGCCTCGCCGGCATCTCCATCCTGACCTCGGCCGGCGTGATCGGCGCGGTGATCGGCCTCTCCGCGCGAACCGCGCTCGGCAACGCGTTCGCCGGCATCCAGATCGCCTTCGCCGACGGGATGCATGTCGGCGACGTGCTGGTCGTGGACGGCGAATGGGGCCGGGTCGAAGAGGTGAAGCTGACCAACGTGGTGATCCGGCTCTGGGACGATCGGGTACTCATCCTGCCGACCACGTACTTCACCGAGCGGCCGTTCCAGAACTGGACCCGCAACGAGTCGCGGGTGCTCGGCAAGGTTCAGGTCCATGTCGACCACACCGCCGACCTGGACGACCTGCGCCAGGAGGCACGCCGACTGGTCGAGTCCTCACCACTGTGGGATCGCGGCCAGTGGGTGCTCCAGATGGTCGACGCCACCCCGCAGACCGTGGTCATCCAGGTGCAGGCCTCGGCCGCGGACGGCGCCAGCGCCTGGGACCTGCGCTGCGACCTACGCGAGGGACTGATCCGCTACCTGCGCGACCACCATCCCCAATGGTTGCCCCGAACCCGCAACCAGTACCAACCCTGACCGCTTCCGTGGCCCGCTCGGCGGCGGGCCCGGCGAAGGGGAGTCAGCGGCCACTGGTAGTGGTCGCTATTCCTGCGCGTGAAGCCTGGTTGATCAGGATCCGCCCAGGCCGGTCACCAGGTTCACGGCCGCGGCGAGGATGACCGTGCCGAACAGGTAGGACAGCAGCGCATGGCCGAGGGCGGTCTTCCGGACCCGCCTACTGGCCGGTTCGCTCTCCGACACGGCAAAAGACATGCCGACGGTGAACGCCATGTAGGCGAAGTCGCTGTAGGCCGGTAGCTCGCTCTGCTTGAAGTCGATCCCGCCATCCTCGAGGTAGAACATGCGCGCGTACTTGAAGGCGAATACGGTGTTCATCAATCCCCAGGACAGGATCGCCGTGAGCACACTCACGATGACCAGGGTGACCGCGAGCGCGTCCTTGCTGCCGGACGAGTGAACGAGGGCCCAGGCCACGGCGCCGAGGCTTGCCACCGCGGCGATCAGCACCGCGCCGTCGGTGGAGCGCGAGCGGCTCTCCTCCTCGGCGAGCCGCTCCGTGCCCTCTGGCCCCTGACGCCAACTGATCCGCCAGACCCAGACCAGCACGACGCTGACGGCCACGTTCCAACCGACCAGCGGAAACAATTCGGGAAACCCGAGCACCGCCACGGCCACGGCGACGACGGCGCCGGCAGCCAGCGAGATGGACAGGCGCCGGACCGAGAGGATCCGGCCCGGCGTTCGCATTTCGACCTGACCCATGGGCCCAGGATTCCAGGCGGTCGGAGAAAGGGCGGCTGATACTCCAACGTCACTTCGCCTGTCTGCACTGGTAATGGGAACGCCGGGCTCGGGCTTGGGACGTTCGCCGCCAGATTCCCGGCGTTCACCGGCCGGTTGCCCGTGACGATGAGTGCCCGTCCGGCGGCCCGGGCCGGCAGTTTCGGTGCAGCGGTCGATTGGCGGGTTCAGGTGGGCCCCGGGGGGTATGCCGCCCCACTATTTCGCGCCCCGGTTCGCCATGAACCGGGATGCTCGGCCAGGTGCGATCGGATACGGAGGCTACCCGTGACTCGACTGGCAGCCCGAGAGGCAGGGAAGGCCAGGCAGGACGAGGTGCAGCGGCGGGGGCGAGGGCTCGGCTGGATGAGTCTCGGTCTGGGCGTGGCACAGCTGGCGGCGCCGGACACGGTGCGCCGGATCAGCGGCGTGGACGACTCCCCGACGTCCCGGGCGGTGGTGCCGCTCGTCGGGGCGCGGGAGCTGGTACACGCGGCCGGGCTCCTGACGAGCCGGCGGAAGAGCGTCTGGACGTGGACCCGGGTCGTGGGCGACGCGATGGACCTGACCTCCCTCGGAAGGGCCATCGCCCACCGTGGCGGGCGTCGCCGGTGGCGGCTCGTCGGCGTCACTGGCGCTGTCGTCGGCATCACGGTGGTGGACCTGCTAACCGCCGTGCAGGCCACCCGGGCGAAGCAGACCGGCTCCGTCCCGGCGATACGAGGCTCACGCAAAGGAGGATCCATGGAGCTGACAGCCACGACAACCATTCGCAAACCCCCGCCGGAGGTCTACGCGTTCTGGCGCGATCTGGGCAACCTCCCGACGTTCATGGCGCATCTCGAGGAGGTCCGCGCCACCGATGACCGTACGAGCCATTGGTCCGCCGCGGCCCCGTTCGGCAAGAACGTCGAGTGGGACGCGGAGATCGTCGACGAGGCGCCCGGCGAGAAGATCGCGTGGCGGTCAACCGGGAACGCCGACGTGCCGAACACCGGTACGGTCCGGTTCGTGCCCGCCCCGGACGGTGTGAGCACCGAAGTGCACGTCGTCCTGGCGTACGACATCCCCGGCGGCACGGTCGGCAAGGCGGTCGCCAGGTACTTCGGCGAGGAACCGCACCAGCAGCTCGACGACGACCTGCGCCGGCTCAAGCAGGTGCTGGAGACCGGCGAGGTGGTCCGGTCCGACGGCGCCCCGTGGGGCAAGCGGGCCCGCAAGGAGTTCCCGCAGCGTCCGGCGCAACCGCTGTCGGATTCCGAGCTCGCGAAGGGAGCGGACGCGTGAGGGCGAACACCTGGGCGGGCCGCAACAAGGTCAAAGTCCGGGACGTGCCGGACCCGAAGATCCTGAACAAGCGCGATGCCATCGTACGGATCACTTCCACCGCGATCTGCGGCTCGGACCTGCACCTGGTCGACGGGTATGTGCCCACGATGCAGGACGGCGACGTCATGGGTCACGAGTTCATGGGTGAGGTGATCGAGGTCGGCCCGGGCGTCGATCCGGATCGGCTGCGCATCGGGGACCGGGTCGTCGTACCGTTCCCGATCGCCTGCGGCGCGTGCGGCGCCTGCGCCGCCAAGCTGTACTCCTGCTGCGAGAACTCCAACCCCAACGCCGGGATCGCGGAGAAGATGTTCGGGCACCCCGTCGCCGGGATCTTCGGCTATTCGCATCTGACCGGCGGCTTCGCGGGCGGTCAGGCGCAATATGCACGAGTGCCGTTCGCCGACGTCGGTCCACTGAAGATCGAGTCCGATCTGACCGACGAGCAGGTGTTGTTCCTCTCCGACATCCTGCCAACCGGCTATATGGGTGCCGAAATGTGCGACATCCAGTCCACCGACGTGGTGGCGGTGTGGGGTGCCGGCCCGGTCGGCCAGTTCGCCATGGACAGCGCCCGGGTGCTCGGCGCCGCGAAGGTCATCGCCATCGACAAGGAGCCGTACCGGCTGCAGATGGCGGAACGGGCGGGCCACACACCGGTGAACTTCGAGGAGGTAGACGTGCGGTCCCGGCTGCTGGAACTGACCGGTGGGCGGGGACCGGACAAGTGCATCGACGCGGTCGGCATGGAGGCCAGCCACGGCAGCGCTCACGTCCACGCCTACGACCGGGTCAAGCAGGCGGTCCGCTCGGAGACCGAGCGCCCGCACGCACTGCGGCAGGCGATCCTGTCGTGCCGCAGCGGTGGCATCGTGTCGGTGATCGGCGTGTACGGCGGCTTCCTCGACAAGTTCCCCGCCGGCGCGTGGATGAACCGCTCGCTGACCCTGCGCACCGGGCAGTGCCACGTGCAGCGCTACATGAAGCCGCTGCTGCAGCGTATCGAGCGCGGGGAAATCGATCCGACCCGGGTCATCACCCACACCCTGCCTCTCGACGAGGCGGAACGCGGCTTCGAGATCTTCAAGAACAAGCAGGACGACTGCGAGAAGGTCGTCCTCAAGCCCTGACCACCGCCCGCATCCGGCCACCGCGACGCGCACGGTGGCCGGATGGGGCGTCTACCGGGGGGACGTCCAGGAGGCGCTCGGCAACTACCGTCACGTCATCCGCTGCTACGTGGTTCCGCCCGTCGGCGGGCGGCAGCTCTACGCCCTCGACCAGCGGGTCGTCCACGACCCTCTAGAGAAGCTGCCGAGGAGCGGGAGCGAGAACAGCGGACCGCTGTCGCCGACCACCGTACTGAGGCAACCCCCCAGGCCCGCCTAGTTCATGATCTGCGCTCTGATCCGCATGGGGACGACGGTGCCCGGCTGTTTGCCGCGGACGCCCCTGGGTAGGCGCGCTTGGTGAGCGGGCCAGAGACGGAGCTCGGCACCCGGTCGGACACCAGCCGTGCCGTGGCGTTCAGCGACGCCATCTTCGCCATCATCATCACGCTGCTGGTCCTGGACCTCCGGGTGCCGAACGTCCCGCCCGGCCGCCTCCTGTCCGGACTGCTCAGCCAGTGGCCGGCGTACGTCGCGTATCTCGCGTCCTACTCGTACGTGGCGGTCGTCTGGCTCAACCACAAGGCGGCGTTCAACCGCATCCAGCAGGTCGATCGCGGCCTGCACTGGATGAACCTGTTCGTGCTGTTCACCACGGCGCTGCTGCCGTTTCCGACCATCGTCGTGTCGCACGCGCTGCAGGAGCACGACAACGCGGACCAGCGTGTGGCCATCGCCTTTTACGCGCTGATCGGCGCGTCGCTGTGCGCGACTTGGCTGGCGTTCTACCACTACCTGGCCCGGAACCCCGACCTGCTGAAGGAACAGGTCAAGGACGGGTTCTTCCCCGTCGAGCGGTTCCGGGCCCTCGCCGGGGTCGTTCTGTACGTCCTGGCGGGGGTGGTCGGCTACCTGGTGGCGCCGTTGGTCGGCCTCGCCATCTTCGTCCTGCTGCCCGTCTTCTACGCCGTCACCAGCGCCGGCCTGTACCAGTTTCGGGTGACCCGCCGGATCACCCGCCGTCCTCCGCCATCGCGCGGCTGAGGGCGACGAACCGCCGTTTCACCCCGGTGGGCGCGGGTACCCGCCGCAATCCGGTTCGAGAGGGGATCCGAGGTGAACTACACCGAGTTCATCCAGTCCGTGGCAGCGCGACCGAAGGTTCCGCCGGGGCAGGCGGAACCGATCACCCGCGCCACGCTCGAGACGTTGGCAGAACGGATCACTGGCGGCCAGGCGAGGGACCTCGCCTCCCAGCTCCCTGAGGAGCTACGAGGCCTGGTGCATAGGCCCACCGAAGATCCGGAACGGTTCGGGCTCGCCGAATTCTTCGAACGGGTGCAGTCGCGGGCCGGGGTCGATCGCCAGGTGGCCGCCGAGGGAGCACAGGCCGTGCTGGATACCCTCCGTGAGTCGGCCAGCGCGAAGGAGTACGGGGACCTTGTCGACCAGTTGCCACAGGAGTTCTGGCAGTTGACCGGGCCGGGAGCGGGACGGCTCGAGCCTCGCCGGGTCGGCACCTAGCCAGGTCGTGTCTTCGCCGGGTCACAACCATTGCAGTAGTGCGGCGATGGTGTCCGTGGCCTGGTGCGAGGCGGCAGTCGTAGCGGGTCGCGACCCTGGGGGCGGACCCGGGGCCGGCCGGGTCCTGGTCGCTTCACCCGGACGGCGGCCATGACGTGGGCGAAGCGGTGCAGTCGTTGACGTTGCCGCCGGAGAGTACGAACGCCGGGGTCGGTGCTGCGGTGGCCCGGTCCAGGCGCGGGCGGCGTGTCGGCGCAGGCTGGCCAGCTCAGGGATCCGCGCTTCCCACAGATGGCGAAACCTTCAGGGGCAACACCAGGCTCGGCCACAGGCGCAGCAGAGTCGCGGCGTCCAGCCACATTGGGTGAGGTCATCCGGGGGCGGTGGCCTCGCGCCGCACGGTGAGGGGGTCGCGTCACCGTGTCGGACCCGTGCAGTCTGCGGATCGATGATCGGAACCGTCGCCGTCGAGGCGATGGAGGAACTCGGTGGAGTGGCTGGCATAGGAAGTGCTTGACGATCCGCGGTAACGAGCTCGGTAAAGAGAAGATCGCAACCTGCGGATGAGGTGGTAAGGCGCGGAACGGAACAGCATTTCGGGCCGTGCGGTTTGTCCCTTTCCAAGGATATTTCGGCCTGTTCGGTCAGGGCGTGACAGAATCGTTGTAAGACTTGGGGGTCAAGGGGTGTCGGTTCGAATCTGGCCGTCCCGACAGTATGTAGATGGGCCGCAACCGGGGCTTTTGCCCTGGTGATGCGGCCTCTACTGTTTACGGCAACCTTCTTGGGGCGAGCTAAACCGCCGGTAGCTGGGATCACTTGGGGACCGGCGAACCTTCAGGTGAGCACTCACCGCCACTCCGGCGTCCGTGATCGACTGGCGATCGGGGTGCAAGTACCGCTGGGTCGTGGTTAGCGACCCGTGCCCGGCGATCGTTCGCAGGACGTGCACCGGCACGCCGGCGTCAGCCATCCAGGTCAGCCCTGCGTGACGCAGATCGTGGCATCGAAGACGTTCGTAGCCCAGGGCAGTCACGACCTCGTCCCGGTGGGTGCTCGGGGCGCCACCCCTTTCTGGAAGGGCTGTGCACTGACCGCGAACCCGCCTAAGAGCTCCTAACTCTTTGAGTGTTGGAGTCGGCGCCAGCCGATGATGGCGCAGGCGAGGGTGAGGAAGGCTTCGTGGATGTCGTCGCGGATCTCCCACCGCACCCGCAGGCGGCGGAACCAGTGCAGCAGGGCGATGGTCTGCTCGACGACCCAGCGTCGGGTGCCGAGTCCGGAGCCGTGTGCGACGCCGCGTCGGGCGATGACGGGTGTGATGCCTCGGGTCCGTAGCGCGCGGCGGTAGATGTCGTAGTCGTAGCCGCGGTCTGCGTAGATCTGGTCGGGCCGTTGCCGGGGTCTGCCGCGGATGCCCTTGATCGGCGGGACTTTGTCGACCAGGGGCATCAGTTGGGTGACGTCATGGCGGTTGCCGCCAGTCAGGCTGACGGCGAGGGGGATGCCGCCCGCGTCGGTGATGACGTGGTGTTTCGAGCCTGGCTTGCGGCGGTCGACCGGGCTCGGGCCGGTTTTGGGCCGCCTTTGAGCGCCCGGATGTGGGAGCCGTCGATCACCGCCCGGGACATGTCCAGCTGCCCGGCAGCGCGCAGTTTGCCCAGCAGCACTTCGTGCAGTTGCTGCCACACGCCGGCGTCGTTCCAGTCCCGCAACCTGCGCCAGCAGGTCATCCCCGACCCGAACCCGAGTTCCTGGGGCAGGTGCTCCCACGGGATCGCCGTGTAGAGCACGAACAAGATCCCGCACAACACCTTGCGGTCATCCAGCGGCTTACGGCCGGGATAGCGACGCCGACGTGGTGGTCGGGGTGGCAGCAACGGCGCGATCTCGGCCCACAACTCGTCCGAGACGATCCACGGCGGCCGCTCACCCCTCCTCACGCCCGAACACTCTAGCCGACCGTCCATCAAGGACGACCGCCCCTAGATCAATCTGTTAGGGGTTCTAAGTCCGGCTGCGGGCGTGACCCGGCCGGGCCTACGTGCCAATCCGGCCGGGTTCGAGCCGGGTGGCCGCAGGCCCCGTCAGCTGCCAGAACTCCTTCGGCAACTGGGCGATGGAGTCCTCGTACTCCTTCGCGCTGACCGCGTCCCGCAGCGTGTCCAGCACGGCGCGCACCCCGTCGGTCGCCGTCTGGAACTCCACCGCGGCGCGTTGCTGCACCCGCTCGAAGAACTCGGGAAGCTCGAACGGTTCGGCCTGCTCATCGGGCTTGCGTAGGTCTCCCCGCAGCTCCTCGGGGAGCTGCGCGGCGAGATCCCGTGCCTGGCCGCCGCTGAGCCGCTCCGCCAGCGTCGCGAGCGTGGCACGGGTGATCGGCTCGGCCAGGGTCGGTGACATCTTCGGTCGCGTGGCCACCGACTGGATGAACTCCGCGTACTCCACCTCGAACCCCCTCCTGCCGCGAATGCTGCGTCTACCCGCGCGTCCAAGGGTGAAACGGCGCCCGCCGCGTCAGTGGCCGGGGGGCTCCGCGACGCGTGCCGCCGCGACGATGGCGCTCACCCCGATCCCGGCCTGGTCCATCAGCTGGGTCGGGGTACCCGAGGTGGGGAGGCCCCGTACCGCCAGGTGCTTCACCCGCACCGGCTCGGCAAGGTCGGCCAGGGACTCGAGGACCGCCGACCCCACGCCACCCTCCGGGTAGTGATCCTCGACCACCAGCAGCCGACCGCCGGTGGCCCGGACGGCGTCGAGCAACCGGTCCCGGTCCAGCGGCTTGACCGAATACAGGTCGATGACCCGGGCCTTGATCCCCTCACGTGCCAGCTCGTCGGCGGCGGCGAGGCAGTTGTGCACCGTCACCCCGGCGCCGATCAGCGCGATGTCGTCGTCGTCGTCGCCGCCGCGGAGGAGTTTGCTGCCGCCGACGGGGAAGGCGTCCTCGTTGTCGTAGAGCACCGGGTACTTGCCGCGGGTGGTGCGCAGGTAGTTGACGCCCTTGCGGTCGACCATCTGCGCGACGAGGGCCGCGCAGGACACCGCGTCGCTGGGATACAGCACCGTCGACCCCTGCACGGCGCGCATGGCAGCCAGGTCCTCCAGCCCCATCTGCGAGGGACCGTCCGCCCCGATCTCCACCCCGGAGTGCGACCCGGACAGGGCGATGTCGGCCCGGGAGATGGCGGCCATCCGCACGAAGTCGTAGGCGCGGGAGAAGAACGCCGCGAAGGTCGCGGCGAAGGGCCGATAGCCGCGTACCTGCAGCCCGACCGCGGCGGCGACCAGTTGCTGTTCGGAGATGAACATCTCGAAGAACCGGTCGGGATACGCCTCGCCGAACTTGTCGGCGCGGGTGGAGTCACTGACCTCACCGTCCAGGGCGACAACGTCCGGCCGCGAGCCCAGCGCGCGCAGCGCGTCACCGTACGCGTTCCGGGTGGCCACCTTCGCCCCCTTGTCGTACCGCGGCAGCGTGGGCGGCTCGCCGGCGGGGGCGCCGGCGGGCGCGGCGGACTCGGGTTGCGGCCCGGTGACGCGGATCTGGCGTACCCCGCCGAGAGCCTCCACGGCCCGCTCGGCCATGTCGGGTTTCAGCGGCTTGCCGTGCCACCCGGGCTGGTTCTCGACCTCCGGAACCCCCTTGCCCTTGACCGTCCGGGCGAGCACCACGGTCGGACCCGTCGCCTGCCGCGCCCGGCCGAACGCCTCGTCGATCGCGGCCAGGTCGTGGCCGTCGATGACGAGCGCCTGGCAGCCGAACGCCTCGACCCGGCGGCGGTAGGTGTCGAGGTCCCATTCCAACTCGGTCGGACCCCGCTGCCCGAACCGGTTGATGTCGACGATCGCGGTGAGGTTGCGCAGCCCGTAGTGGCCGGCCTTGTCCAGCGCCTCCCAGATGGAGCCCTCGGCCATCTCGCTGTCGCCGCACAGCGCCCACACGTGGAACGGCAGGTGGTCGAGGTACCGGCCGGCGAGCGCGATCCCGACCCCGACGGGCAGTCCCTGACCGAGCGACCCGGTGGCCACGTCGACCCAGGGCAGGGCCGGCGTGGGGTGTCCCTGCAGGCGCGACCCGAACTGGCGGTAGGTCTCGACCAACTCCTGATCAGTGATCGCGCCCACCGCTTTGAAGACCGCATACAACAGTGGCGAGGCGTGGCCCTTGGAGAAGATCAGGTGGTCGTTGGTCCGACCGCGCGGGTCCGTCCACTGGTAACGCAGGTGCCGGGAGATCAGTACCGCGAGCAGGTCCGCGGCGGACAGACTCGAGGTCGGATGCCCCGATCCCGCTTTGGTGCTGCACCGGATCGCGTCCACCCGGAGCTGGGCGGCAAGCTCACCCAGTCGGGTGAGTTCCTCCGCGCGCAGGGTGCGCTCTGCTTCCATCGTCACCGGCATCGCCTCCGCAGATACCGTAGTAAGGAAAAGACCCGCATTACGCGGTAACCGACGATTTGCCAGGGGCAGAGCGGGCCGGCCACGACCGGAAGTCGACCAGCCAGCCCGCCACCGCCAGGTACGGCACCGCGGCCAGCGCGAAGGCCACCGCGTTGCCGGCCGCGCCTGACGCCCTCGGCGGCATACCGAGCCAGCCAGTTGTGGATCGTCCGCCGCGACACCCCATACCGGGCGGCGACCTCCGTCTTCGGAGTGCCGCCCAGGCACTCCATCACCCCACTAGGTCAAGCGCCGCGCCGAAACCGACGACCGATCGGCGGCCTCGTAGATCCGTCGTGCTGCCGGGCACGAGCTCAAGCGGGCGGCGTGACCGGGGACCACACGCCGAACCACTGTTCGGCGCCCCACGCCTCGAACCGTTGCACCTCGGTGAACCCCAGCTTCGCCGCGAGGCGCATCGAGCGGTCGTTGGCGGTCTGGGTGCAAAGCACCACCGGCTCGCCGGGAAGCGCGTCGGCGAACCAGCCGAGCGCCGCCGCGCACGCCTCGGCGGCGTACCCGCGTCCCCACGCCTCTGGCAGGAACAGGTAGCCGAGCTCGGCCTCCCCGGCATCCGGACGGACATGACTCCGACGCTCCGCGTCGCGCCGGTTGAGCTCGAGACCAGCAACGCACTCAACTAATGGGTTCTGTCAGCGACATGACCAACGCGGCCAACACCTCGTACGAGGGGCGCGTCACGTCATCGGGCGCAACCGGACGGCACGGGCCGGACCGTCATGAACCTCGATACCGATGAAGCCCGGAGCATCACCCACAGCCCGGATCAAGGCATGTCGAAGGGCGCATCCGCGCGGTAGCGCTTCGACCATCGTCAACGCGCTGGTCAGGCTCGCGCTGCCCCAGTCAGCCCGTGACATGATTGCGCCCATGGGGAAGCAGCAGGACGTCGGCGGGCCCGACCGTCACAGCGGGTCAGGTACCACCGCCCACCGTGCAATCGGTGGCAGCGCCGACGCGCGGCTCGCCCTCGCGCAGGACCCCGCAACGCCACAGATGACCCTCTTCGACTTGGCGTCCGACCCTTCGGCCGTGGTCCGTAAGGCGGTCGCGGCCCGGACCGACGCACCCGCCCAGGCACTGCGACCGCTGACCCGGGACCATGATCGTCAGGTCCGGGAGGCTGTGGCGAGAAACCCTTCGACCTCGGTCGCCAATCTCCTGCGTCTCGTCAAAGACGCCGACCGGTGGGTCCGCTGGGCGGTCGCCGGCAACCCGGCTTGCGACGAGTCGGTTCGCCGGGTGATGTCAGAGGCACCCGACAAGGAGCTTCGTGGCCTCCTGGCGGAGATGCGGGACTTGGAGCCCGATCTGGCCGCCAGGCTGATCGACGACGTCTCACCCGAGGTACGGGAACGACTCGCCACCCACACCCACGACCCCGACGTGATCACCGCGCTGATGGCCGATCGCACCGTACGTGTACGCAAGGGGGTCGCCCGCAACCCGCGGACCACCGCCGAGCAGCGCAGGGCGCTCGCCCAGGACCCCGTGGTCGACGTTCGTGCCGCGCTGGTCCGCGCGGTCGAGCTGGACGAGGCGGATCTGGAACGCCTCGTTGACGATCGTTCCGTGCAGGTCCGACTGGCGATGGCAACATCCGAGGTCATCCCGCCGCACATCCGGCAGGCCCTCGGCCGCGATCCCGACGATATGGTGGCCGGCGCGGCCCGGGATTTCCGCCCGGCGTCTGGCAACTCCCCGGTGACAAGGGCTCCACGCATCGGTCACCGGCGCTCCGGGACCGGCCCAGGTCGACCGGGCGGCGCCGCGCGCTAAGGCCGGCGAGAACTACGCCGACGTGCCGGGAAGAGTGCGTTTCCTTGTCGACCGCTCGTGGCTATGGCAAGAGGTGTTCGAAGCCCTTGGCGGTGCGGGAGGGAACGAACTCTGTCACCGCATACTCGGCAAGGCCGCGCTGGCGGAACGGATCCGAGGCGAGCCTGCGCTCAAGATCTTCTCGTGAGAGGTTCCGAGCCAGAATCACGCCACCGACACGGGGAACCCGACGACCGGAAGCGATGAACACCCCGTCCGCATACTGCTGGTCCAGCCAGGCGGTGTGGTCCTGAAGCGCATCGTCGATCTGGGCGAGATCGGCGAGGTAGGTCAGTATCACCACGAACATTTCATGATCGTATGCTGGCGATGGCCTGCCCTCGTCACGGGTCCCGACGTACGAATCTGCCGGCGTCCGGGCGTTCAGTGGGGAAACGCGCGGGGGATGCGTGCGCTGAGGAGTTCGTCGCGGAACGCTTGGATGCGCGTGATGACCTGTCGCCTGCCGATGGTGTTCTCGATGCGGTCGAGGTACAGGCATCGGGCGGCGAGTTCGTCGAGGTCGACGGTGAAGTAGATTGCCATCAGCGGGTTGATGAACAGGTCGCCGCCGCCGGTGCGCCGGGTGAACCGGACGTCTCCGAACGCGCCGCTGGTGGCGGCGGCGATCTGTCCTTGGACGATGCTCGGCCGGTCCGGGGTGGCGGCCTGGGCGTCGGCAACAGCAGCGCGGTACAGCGCCGCCTCCCGGCTGGAACCGGGGATGGACAGGGCGCCGAGGTAGCCGCCATCACGGTCGAGTGCGGCGAGGTTCTCCAGCACCTGGACGTGGTTGACGCCGTCGTAGGCGTCGATGCCGAAACCGAGACTGGTCACCAGCTTGACCGGCAGGTCCACCGCGGCCACGGCGGCCAGGCTGGTGATGTCCTCCACCGGGGTGCCGAGGTCGCTTTCATCGCCGCGCAGCAGGACATCGGTGCCACCATCGACCAGCACCACAGCATCGATGTTGAGTTGTTCGACCAGGTACCGGTACGCCGCCCGTAACGGCTGGACACCGAGCGGCGGAAAGGCGTACACGGTCGACGGCAGCTCCTGAGCCGCGAACCACCGGGCGAGCGTGCGTTCGGGGAAGTACCAGTCCGGGCTGGTGGTGTCCGGCTGCACCGCGGCGACGTGCTCCGCTACCCACGCGTCCCGGTCGATCAATTCGAGCTGGGAGAAGGACAGGCTGGCCAGGTGCACCTGTGCGCCGCCGCGCCACAGGGCGAACGCCAAGGGCAGGCCGGCGTACACGTCGAACCCCCCGCCCGCTCCGGCGATGAGGATGCTCCGCGCCGGAGCCAGCGCGGCAAACAGCGGCGGAACGGCCAACGAGAACGAACTGGGGGCGGCCGGCAGCGCGGCAGGATTCATCACCGCTCAATGATCAACCACGACCATGCGATCCAAGCCCTCCTGGCCCACCGCGACTGGCAACAACGATCGGGTGTACGCACATGCCGCCGAGGGCGCTCGGCAAAGATGGCTTGCCGGCGAACCCCGGATCGTCGTTGTTGTCTGACCGCGGACATGAGCACAACCGGATCAGGGCCGCGAGCGAACCCGCCCACGGCCCGCAGTGCCTGCTCGATCTCAACGCCAAGGTGCTCCGCCGTCGAGGGCTTCTCAGGTGGTGGCCTTGGCCCATCGGCTGTCGGGCGGTTCGCTGCACGGTTCCTTCGGCAGACCTCAGCTGAGCTGTTCTGCCAGGCCGACGATGATGCCCTCCGGGCCGCGGACGTAGCACAGACGATAGACGTCCTCGTACTGCGCCAGCTCGCCGACGAGCTCGGCGCCGTGGGTACGCAGGCGGGCGACGACGTAATCGATGTCGTCGACGGCGAACATGATGCGACGAATGCCCAGCGTATTCGCCGGTGCATCCTTCGGCTCGGCGCTGATCGCCTTCGGCGTGTGGAACATCGCCAGCTCGATGCGACCGTGGCCGTCCGGGGTGCGCAGCATAGCGACGTCCTGCCGGACGTCGTCGATCCCGATGACACGCTCCACCCAACGTCCCTCGATTGGCCCTTTGCCCTCCAGCTCCATGCCAAGTTCGACGAAGAACGCAATTACAGCGTCGAGGTCGTCGACAACGATGAGGACGTTGTCCATTCGCTGGATCGCCATGCTGGGCCCCTCCCTGTGCGACCACGGTGTCCGGTTCCACTGCTGAGACGGAGCCGCCAGGGCGTTCTCGACAGATCGTGCACCATCTTCTGCGAGAAACCTCATTACGCGGCGGTGCCCATCACGCGCCGGTCGTACCGATGCAGACCAACGCACGGTACGCCCGCCGGCCCCTGAAGCCCTCCCCATAGGCGATCGTCGGCGTGTACTCCATTGCCGGCTGGGGTTTGCCGACCCTCAGCCAGGCGAGTGCCAGACGTATCCACGGCGCTGTGACATATTGCCCACACTCAGGGGCCAGCGAATCCGACAGCCGATACCTACAGTCGGGCCATGAGCACCGACAAAGGCGTGCGGGTCTGGCTCCGCCGGCATGGAGCTGAGCAGATCGCGCATCCCGGGGGCAACCTGTACGCCCACCTATGTCGAGTCAGCGAACGGCTCGCCGTGCTTGGCTGCAGCAGTGAAGTGCAAGCGGCGGGCCTTACCCACGCCGTCTACGGCACCGACGGGTTCGACCTCGTCCTGCTTGATCGGGCCGATCGTGCTGTGCTACGGGATCTCGTCGGTGTCGACGCCGAGGAGCTTGTCTATCTGTATGGCGCCTGCGACCGTAGACGCAGCTGGCGGGAGCTGGCAAAGACCGGCCAGGTGTTCGACCGCTTCGTACGTCAGGTGAGAACGCCGAATGCGGCTCAACTTCGGTCGCTCATGGACCTGAGCATCGTCAACGAACTGGACGTCATCGAGCACGATCCTGCGGTGGCGGACCGGCACGGTACCTACTTCCGGGAACTGTTCGCCTCTTGGGCCCCACTGGCCTCTGAGCAGATCATCCGCGATGCGCAGCGGGTCTTGCGGCCGTGACACCCGAACCATCGGCAGGGCCACGTTCTATAGCACGCACCCCCGGTCGCGTACGCGTGCGAGCCGTCTACCCCGGCAGCTTTGATCCCTTCACTCCCGGGCATTTGAACTGGCCGCGGTGTCTTCGACTGCGGTGCGCACGGGCGCTACCGCGTCGCTGCGTGCGAGTCGCCCTTGACCCCGGAGCCTCCGGCCCTCCGGGCCGGCAGTTGCCGGCGGGCCAGGGGCTTGCCCGGGGTACACGCGCCGCATCCCCACCACGGCTTCATCGCGTAGCAAGCCAACCTCGTCACTGCGTTAAGAGACTGTGAAGTCCGGTTGATGCGTGCGGGTGCCCGCTCCACGGAAGGGTTGTGGTCTAATCGCGCAGCACCGGTGCAAGCAGGTAATCATGACCACGCGATGACAACAGGGCCCAGGTGTGCGGTGGATATCTTCCAGAGTCAGATCGAGGCGGCACAGCGCAGTAGCGAGGATCGGATTGAGGCGGCACGCCGTAGCGGTGCCTCCTCATTGGATCTCAGTGGGCTCTCGTTGGGAACCCTGCCGGAGTCGCTGGGTGACCTGACCACCCTCACCGAGCTGTTGCTGGTCGGCAACCAGCTCACTGCGCTGCCGGAATGGCTGGGTAGCCTGACCACCCTCACCCGACTTGGCCTGGGCGGTAACCAGCTCACTGTGCTGCCGGAGTCGCTGGGTGACCTGACCGCTCTCACCTGGTTGGGCCTTTCTGGTAACCAGCTGTACACGCTGCCGGAGTCGCTTTGCGACTTGACCGCTCTCACCTGGCTGGACTTGGCCAACAACCAGCTGTCAGCACTGCCGCAGCGGGTGGGTAACCTGACCGCCCTCACCCAGCTGGACCTGACCGGAAACCGGCTCACTGCGCTGCCGGAGTCGCTGGGTAACCTGACCGCCCTCACCCGATTGTTCCTGACCGAAAACCAGCTCACCGTACTGCCGGAGTCTCTGGGTGACCTCACAGCCCTCACCCGGCTGGATCTGGCCGGCAACCAGCTCACCGCGCTGCCGGAATGGCTGCGCAACCCCACGGCCGGCGAGCCGGTTAACACACCGTTGCAAGCCTGGATCGACGACACCCGCACCACCGTGGCGGGCCCTGGCGAACTCGACGCCATCCTTGACCGCGTATCGCCCAGCGGCGTGTCGCTGATCAGCGAAGACGGGGCGCGGAGCCTGCACATCACCCTTCACGGGGACCACTCCGCACTGGTGTGGGAATGCGAGGACGAGATCATGCTCAGCTGGGGCCCGGTGCCGCCTGGCGCCCCACCCGGGCAGACAGCCGCCGACGCCGAATACGCATTCTCCGATCCGTGGTTCACCGCTCCAGATGCTGAACCCTTCGAGCTCACCGAAGAGCAGGCTCGTCAAGCAGGGCACGAATTCCTGCGCACCGGCCGGCGCCCCATCAACGTCCAATGGGTTGACAAGCCGTAGGGTTCGCTGAGCGCGGCTCAAGGCCTCTGCACACAGCTCGCCGACCAAGTGACCACCCCTGTCGACCGTGCGTCATCGCTCGGCATCGCACAGCGAGGTCGGGGAGAGAAACGGCTGGAGTGGGCCGTCGTCGACGGTCCCCGACAATCGCCGGGCCACCCCGGCGAGGAGGTCGGCGACCTGAACCCGCGGATCGTCTCGGGAGTCGACTGTCACCAGCCCAGCCAGCGGCGACACCCGGGCCGGCGACGCCCCAGCCTCGTCGGAACCTGCCGGCGACGATCCGGCGCCGTCGGCCAGTACCTGCTGAAGACGCCTCAACCGGCCGGCCGTGAGGGCGCTCTGCTCGTCGTGGATCACCAGCACCTGCCGCTGTCCGCCGCTCCAGAACAAGACGGTCTCGGCCAGCGCCGGCAGCATCGGCTCCAGCGGTGGCGGGATCGACCGGTCGTCGTCGCTCAGCCTGGTCAGGACAGCCCATACGTGGGTCCGGCTGAGCCCGTCGAGGACACCGTCGGCCTGCGCGCTGAGCCCGTTTCGTACCAGCGCATCCCGCGCCTGGAAGAATCGTTCGAAGGCCCGGCTATCCGGCCGATGCCGCCGCTTGATCCGGACCAGCTCGACGAAGGCCGCGAGGAAGACACCCCAGTCGCAACCAGCCGAGCGCCCGGCCCGGTACAAGCTGAGGGCGGCCGGACGGTGGTCCTGGCTCAGGCGGGTACCGGCCGCGTAGGACGGCTCGGCGAGGAACAGGTCGACGATCCTGGTGACGAGGAAGTACTCCTTGTCGACCAGGTGGACGTGCGCCCGGCCACTCAGCGCCGCCAGGAACCACTCCAGCGCCTCACCCGCTTTCGGGTTGCGAAGGAACTGCCCGGACTTGAACTCGTTCGGTGAGTACCGGAACCCGGACCGCAGCGCCGCGATCAGCTCGACCGCCTCGCCGACGCGCAGGTCGACACTCGCGTGCGTGATTACCGGGGTGGCCGGATCGAGCAGATTGGTGCCGGAGAACCCGGACTCGTCACAGGCGATCTCCACGACGGCGCCGGCCACCACATCCACCGGCGGCAGCCCGCCCTGAAGCGGCAACCACACCCGATCCCTCACCATGCCGACCATGCTCGCCCGCCCACCCGGATCAGACCACTGAATTGCGCTCCTCGCCGGGTGCCGGTCGAGGCCGCCCGGGTCGCCGCTGCCGATAGTTCTGCCCGATCGAGAGCACTTGATTCATCGCCGATGTGGTCGCCCAGCCGAGAGCGAGGTCCACTAGGCGCTGTCTGCTTCGAGGGCGGTCAGGGCCCGGTCGAGTTGCGCGATACGGGTCGTGGCGGTGCGGGCGGTGACGAGTTTCAGGATGACCGCGTACTGCTGGGTCTTGCTGAGTGCGCCGAACGCCTGCGCCGCCCTGGGGTTCGCTGCCAGAGCGGCGGCCAGGTCGGCCGGGATGGTGGCGGTACGAGGTGAACTGCACGACGTCCGGGGTTGGCGCCACACCGGCACTGTCGATCGGCGATCCGCCGCGGTTCTACGATGCCCGCGATACGGCTCTGCTCAGCCTGATGGCGTCCGGTCTGGCCACCATCAGTGTGATCATCGGCGTGGTGCTGACGGTGGTCGTGGCTGTCCGACGCCGCTCGCACCGGGTTCGCCCCCGCCAGCAGCCCACCGACGCCGGTCATGGATGACCTCAGGGGAGCCGGTCAGAGGGCTGATCCGGACGGCCGGGTCGGCCCTTTCTGGCGTCCTGGAGACCAAGCTCGGTCAAGTTGGCAGTGAACTGGCGCCCCTCGACCGCCTCGCGCCCGGACACTGCCAAGCCGCCGCAGTTGGGACTGTTCTCAGGCGTACGGAAGGGCGCTCGCTCGGTGGGGATCGGCGCCGGCCGTGGTGGAGCGGTTGTCGCCGTGGTCGCCGTGCCAGTCGAGGACGAGCATGCAGGCGTCGTCGGGCAGGGTGGGGCCGGCGACATCGAGGATTCCATCGCCGAGTACGCGGACGACCTCCCTGGGGTGCAGATCGGCGAGGCCCGGCAGCCGTGCGGGCAGGTCGAGGCGGGCGGCACCGCGTTCCAACATGCCGTCGGTGACCAGGATGAGCCGATCGCCGGGGCGCAGCGGGACGTCGGTCGTGCGGTAGGTGCCCTGACGCCGTACACCGAACGGCGGATCGACCGGTAGCGCGAGGGGCTGGACGGTTCCGTCGCGCACCAGGAGCGGGGTGGGGTGGCCGGCGTTGACCATGGCCAGCACACCGGTGCGCAGATCGAGCCGGCCGAGAAGTCCGGTGGCGAAGGTGAACCCGCCCGGCGGGTTCTCGATCAGCGCCGAGTTCGCGGCACGGGCCTGGTCCAGCAACGTGTGACCCCGGCGGCGGGTGTGCCGCAGGCTCCCGACGCAGAGCGTCGCGGTCAGTGCGCTGTGCACGCCGTGCCCCACGGCGTCGGTGATGCTCAGGTGCAGCAGGTTGCGCGCGAGGCTGTAGTCGAAGGTGTCTCCGCCGATGCTGGCCGCCGGCTCCAGCCACGCCGAGAGGGTGAACGAGCCGGCCTCGCAGGTGAACGAGGAGGGCAGGAGCCGGCGCTGGATCTCCGCGGCGAGGGTGAACGGAGTGGTCCGCTGACCCCATTCGAACAGGTCGGTGTGCCGGCGGGCGGCGATCACCACGAAGGCCAGCGCGTGCGCGGCCCGGGAGATCTCGGCCAGCGCGGCGTCGTCCGGCGCGACCGGCAAGGAGATCTCCAACAGCCCGATCGCCTCGCCTCGTTGCGTGACGGGCGCCATCACGACGTGATCATCTCCGCGCGGACAGACCTGCACGCGCTGGGAGCGCAGCGCCTGTTCCTGTGGCCCGCCGTCGAAAGGCAGCACGGTGGCGACGTCCTCGTCCTGCTGGCGTCTGCCGGGCCGGTCCCCGAATGGAACGTCGTGGGCCAGCCGAACGAGAGCCCGGCCGCTCATGTCCGCGACGAGGAACGACACCCATCGCGCCCCGAGGTCGACGCCGATGCCTCGGGTCACCGCCTCCACCGCGTCGACCGGGGCGGCGTCCTCGGCAGCGCGCAGTACGTTGCCCAGGTCCACGCCGCTCCACCGGTTCTCGTTCACGCGGCAGAGCATAGGCCCACCGACCCGACAAGCCGTCCAGCACGGCCCCGGGCCGGCGCCCGGGCTCAGTTGAGCGCTGCCGGCTTTCCGACCCGTGGCGCTCCGCGCCGAGAAGGTTCTGCCCCTCTGGTGGGTGACGTGCCGGGCGCTGCGATCAGCGCCGAGCTGCCCGCGGGTGCGTCTCGTACATGCGGGCCCAGGCCAGGAGGCCGGAGGCGGCGGTGAGGGCCGCGACGACCCAGATGGCGGCGCGGATGCCGGCGAGGTCGGCGACGGCTCCGGCGAGCAGCGCGCCGACGGCGAATCCGCCGTCGCGCCACAGCCGGTAGACGCCGACGGCGCGGGCCCGCCAGGTGGGGTGGGCGACGTCGCCGACGGCGGCGAGCAGGGTGGGGTAGACGGCGGCGGTGCCGGCGCCGAGCAGCACCGCGGCGGCGGCCCAGCCGGCGAATCCGTCAATGAGGGCGATCCAGGTAAGGGCGACGGCTTGGGCGAGCATCCCGGCGACGATGAACGGTTTACGGCCGTAGCGGTCGGATGCCTGCCCGGTGATGAGCTGCCCGAGCCCCCACACGGCGGGGTAGAGGGCGGCGAGGATGCCGATCTGGGTCAGGGACAGCCCGGCGGTGGCGAACAGCAGCGGGAACAGGCCCCAGGCCAGGCCGTCGTTGAGGTTGTTGACCAGGCCGGCCTGGCTGGCCGAGGAGAGCGCCGGTTCCCGCCAGGAGGCCAGCGCGGCGACCCGGCCGGTGGACAATCCGTGGTGATGCTCGGCCTTGCCGGCGATGTGGGTGGTGGCTTCCAGGTGGGCGTGACCGCGGGTTTCGCGTACGAAGGCCACGGACAGGCCGAGGCCGAGACCGGCATAGGCCAGGGCCAGCAGGAACGGGGCGGGGCGCAGGCCGTGCTCGGCGGCGAGCCAGCCGGTGACCAGGGCGGTGGTGGCCACGGCGAGGTAGCCGGCGGCCTCGTTGAGGCCCATGGCCAGTCCCCGCCGGGAGGGGCCGGCGAGGTCGATCTTCATGATGACGGTGGTGGACCAGGCCAGGCCCTGGCTGACGCCGAGCAGGACGTTCGCGGCGACGATCCAACCCCAGGACGGCGCCCAGATGATCATCAGGGGTACGGGGATGCCGGCGAGCCAGCCCGCGATCAGGACCGGCTTGCGGCCGTACCGGTCGGACAGGGTGCCGGCGAAGAAGTTGGTGACGGCCTTGGTGGCGCCGAAGGCGAGGATGTACGTCAGCGCCGCGGTGTAGGCGGCGAGGTGGAATTCCTGCTCGGCGAGGAGCGGCAGGACGGTGCGTTCCGAGCCGAGCAGCCCGCCGACCAGAGCGTTGACCGCGACGAGCAGCGTGAACTGGGCGGCGTTGGCCCGCAGGCCCAGCCGTAGCGCCGAGGTGCTCATACACCCTTCCTCAGTGTCTGGCCGGTTGGTGGCAGGTGACCGCGGACCGACCCGCGGTCACCTGCCGCTGCGATGTCCGACGCTGGCGTCAGTGTGCGGCGGGGTCGAGCATCGTCTGCCAGGCACCGTAGCCGCCGAGCAGGTCGGAGACGTCCGGCCGGCCGGCGTTGCGCAGCAGGCTGGCCGCGACGGAGGAGCGGTACCCGCCGGCGCAGTGCACCACGACCGGCCGGTCCGCCGGGACCTCGTCGAGGCGGCGGGTCAGCTCGGCGAGCGGGATGTGCAGTGACCCGGCGACGGCGCCCTGCTCGCGTTCGCCGGCGTTGCGCACGTCGAGGACCACCGGCGGCTCGGTGCGGTCGAGCGCGTCGCGCAGCTCGGTCGCGGTGAGCCGGCTGCCCGGGGTCATCTCGGACGCCAGTTCGACCAGCGCCGTCTCCGCGTCGCGGAGGTAACCGGCCACCTGGTCGAAGCCGATCCGGGCGAGCCGTACGACGATCTCCTCCGCCCGGTCCTGCGGCGCCACGACCAGCACCTTGCGGTCCGGCGCGACCACGCTGCCGGCGGTCTCGGCGAACCGGCCGTCGGCCGGGATGTTGATCGCCCCGGTCAGGTGTCCGGCGGCGAACTCCTGCGGGTCGCGGACGTCGAGCACGACCGCGCCCTCGGCGCGGGCCTGGGCGAACTCGCCGGTGGTGAGCGGACGAGCCGCGGCGGTGGAGTCGAACAGTTGGCGCGCCTTGCGGTTGAGCACGGCGTCGAAGGCGAAGTAGCCCGGCGCCGAGGGCTGGCCGCCGGTGACCAGGGCGAGGAACTGCTCCTGGCTCATCGGGGCGCAGGCGTAGTTGGTGCGGCGCTGCTCGCCGATGGTGGACTGCCGCTCGGTGGACAGGTTCTTGCCGCAGGCCGAGCCGGCGCCGTGGGCGGGGAAGACCCGCACCTCGCCGGGGAGACCCATCAGCTTGCGTTGCACGCTGTCGTAGAGCATCGCGCCCAGTTCATCGGCGGTGACGCCGAAGGAGGCGAGCAGGTCGGGCCGGCCGACGTCGCCGATGAACAGGGCGTCGCCGGTCATCACCCCGTACGGCACCGGGTCGTCGGCGTGCTCGTACACCAGCACGCTGACCGACTCCGGGGTGTGGCCCGGGGTTTCCATGATCTCCAGCGTCACGTCACCGAGGCTGATCCGCTCACCGTCGTGGAGCTTGCGGATCGGGTATTCGGTCTCGGCGCGGTGCCCGTAGCCGATCCACGCGCCGGTCGCGTCGGCGACCTCGAGGTGGCCGGCGAGGAAGTCGGCGTGGAAGTGCGTGTTGATGACGCCTTCGATGGTCAGCCCGTGCGCCCGCGCGTCGGTCAGGTACTCGCCGATGTCGCGGCGCGGGTCGACCAGCACGGCGCGGCCGGTGCTCTCGTCGGCAATCAGGTAGGACGCCTGGGACAGGCAGTCCAGGTAGTACTGGGTGAACAACATGGTGCCGAACTCCTTCGCAGCGATGACCAGCGATGCACTAACCATAGCGCATACCCCCGGGGGTATCCCTCGGGTCCAAGGTACCGTCATCGCCGGCCGTGCGGATTGGCGCCGGTGATCCAGGCGGTTCGTGACCTCGATACCGCGGCTGGGGTACGGGCGATCGCCCGTACCCCAGCCGTTTCTCATCCGGAGAGGGCGTCCAGCGCCGCCTGCAGCCGCCGGGTCGCCTCGTCGGCCACCCCCCGCAGGTCGGCGGCGTCACTCAGCCGCACCATCACCTGCGGATCGAGCGCCTGCACCAGCGTGGCGTCCGGCCCGTCGGCGCGCACCACGACGTTGCAGGGCAGGAGGGGGCCGATGTTCCGGTCGGCCTCCACGGCCCGGTGGGCCAGCGGCGGGTTGCAGGCGCCGAGGATGACGTACTCCTCGAGCTCGACCCCGAGCTTCTCGCGCAGCGTGGCCCGCATGTCGATCTCGGTCAGCACGCCGAAGCCCTGGTCCTTCAGTGCCGCCCGCACCCGCTCGACGGTCGGGGTGAATTCGGCGGGCAGCCGGACGGTCATTGCGTAGCTCATGCTCTGCTCTCCCTCAGCTGAGATGGTGCGGAATGTGGGGAATGCACCGTCGACCCTCAGGGTTGACGATACCCATGGGGGTATCCCACTAGCGAGCTGGTACCCCCTGGGGTATGGTTGATGCGGAGGTGGTCATGAAGCTTCGACCGGAGATGACGTCGGATGCGCTGACCCGGCTCAAGCGGGCCCGTGGGCAGCTCAACGCGGTCATCGAGATGATGGAGAGCGGTCAGGACTGCCGCGAGGCGCTGACCCAGCTTGCCGCCGTGTCGAAGGCGATCGACCGGGCGGGCTACAAGATCATTGCATCAGGCATGCGGCATTGTGAGGCTGCCCGCGAACGTGGCGAGGCGCCGGAGATGACCGAGGAGGAGCTGGAGAAGCTCTTCCTGGCCCTCGCCTGAGACGCAACGGCGCCGCCCACGCCGCGTAGCCGGGGCGTGGGCGGGTAACCGCGCGCAGGTCAAGAGCGGGGCGGCAGTGTGTCTCCCACATACCCCCCCGGGTATGCAGGCTTTAGAAGACGTCGGAAGGAGCACGTCACATGGCAGTCGAGGTTTCCGTCATCGCGACGTCCTCGCTCGGCGATCGCAGCTACCTCGCCTCGGACGGGCAGGTGGCGATCGTGGTCGACCCCCAGCGCGACATTGACCGCGTCATGTACCTGGCGGGGGAGAAGGGCGTCCGCATCACCCATGTGGTGGAGACGCACATCCACAACGACTATGTCTCCGGCGGGCTGGAGCTCGCCCGGATCACCGGCGCCCACTACCTGGTGGCCGCGGCCGACGAGGTCGGCTTCGACCGCATGCCGGTCTCCGACGGCGACCAGGTGGCCGTCTCCGATTCGCTGCGGCTGCGGGTGATCGCCACGCCGGGTCACACCTTCCACCACCTGTCGTACGTCCTGGATGAGGCCACCGACGGCGGGTGGCAGCCGGTCGGTGTCTTCACCGGCGGGTCGCTGCTGTTCGGCACCACCGGCCGGACCGACCTGCTCGGCCAGCAGCACGCCCACGAACTGGCCCACCACCAGCACGCCTCGGCGAAGCGGCTGGCTGATCTGTTGCCCGACGGGGCGCAGGTGTGGCCGACGCACGGGTTCGGCAGCTTTTGCTCGGCCAGCCAGGCCGACGCCCCGGAGTCGACCATCGGCCGGGAGAAGGAGAAGAACCAGGTCCTGCGGCTGGCCGCGGACGACTTCGTCACCGAGACCCTCGCCGGTCTCGACGCCTACCCGGCGTACTACGCCCACATGGGCGTGGCGAACTTCGCCGGTCCGGCCCCGGTCGACCTCACCCCGGTGACCCGCGCCGACGCCGCCGAACTGCGCGAGCGGATGGCCGACGGGCAGTGGGTGGTGGACCTACGGCACCGCAAGGCGTACGCCGCCTCGCACCTCGCCGGCACGGTCAGCCTCGGCCTCGACGGCCCGATGTCGACCTGGCTCGGCTGGCTGATCGACTGGGGCGTGCCGATCACCCTGCTCGCCGAGACGCCGGAGCAGGTCGCCGACGCCCAACGCGAGCTGGTCCGCATCGGTATCGACCGCCCGGCCGCGCAGGCCACCGGCGAGGCCGAGCAGTGGGCGGCCGAGCCCGGTCAGCTCCGCGAGCTGCGAATGACCGACTTCCCGGCCCTCGCGGCGGCCCGCGCCGGCCAGGTCCCCGCCGGCCTGCCCGCCGCGGACGTGGTCCTCGACGTGCGGATGACCAACGAGTGGCGGACCAGCCACATCGACGGCGCCGTGCACATCCCGCTGCCCGACCTGCCCGAGCGGCTGGCCGACGTACCGGCCGGCGCCGTCTGGGTGCACTGCGGCTCCGGCTACCGGGCCACCGCAGCAGCCTCCCTGCTGGCGAACGCCGGCCGCGAGGTGGTCGTCATCGACGACAAGTTCAACCAGGCCGAGGACGCCGGCCTGGAAATGGTCACCGACGCCTGACCCGAACAAGCGCGACCACCGGCCGGCGCCGTCCGGCGCCGGCCGGCATCCCCCTGCCCTTACCTGTAGCACTTCGTCCGTGAAAGAGGAGAAATGAGCACTTCCGAGACTGCCCGCCCCGCCACCCTCGACGCCGCCAGCCTGCGCGAGCTGATCGACTCCGGCCACGCGCCGCGCCTGCTGGACGTGCGTACCCCGGCGGAGTTCGAGACCTCGCACATCCCCGGGTCCTACAACGTGCCGCTTGATCTGCTCAAGGAGCACCGGGAGGAGCTGCGCAACCACCTGGACGAGGACGTCGTGCTGATCTGCCGCTCCGGCGCCCGCGCCACCCAGGCCGAGCAGACCCTGGCCGGGGTCGGCCTGCCGAACCTGAAGGTCCTCAACGGCGGCATCATGGCCTGGCAGGCGGCCAACGCGCCGATCAAGCAGGGCGCCCCCCGCTGGGACCTGGAGCGTCAGGTCCGCCTCGTCGCCGGCTCGATCGTGCTGGTCAGCGTCCTCGGCTCGGTGTTCGTGCCGCAGCTGAAGTGGGCGGCCGGATTCATCGGCGCCGGCCTCACCTTCGCCGCGGTCACCAACACCTGCGCCATGGGGATGATGCTCGGCAAGCTGCCCTACAACCGGGGCGCCAGCTGCGACCTGGACACCATCGTCGGCCAGCTGCGCGAAAGCACCGGGGGGCGGGCATGACCGCGACCCTGGCACTGACGATCGGACTGGCCGTCCTGATCGGCGTCAGCCTCGGGCTGCTCGGTGGCGGCGGGTCGATCCTCGCCGTACCGCTGCTGGTCTACGTCGCCGACCTGCCCGCCAAGGAGGCCATCGCGACCTCGCTGCTCGTCGTCGGCGCCACCAGCGCGGTGGGCGTCATTCCGCACGCCCGGGCCCACCGGGTGCGCTGGCGCACCGGCCTGATCTTCGGCTTCGCCGGCATGACCGGCGCCTACGCCGGCGGCCGGCTGGCCGAGTTCATCCCGGCCGGGTACCTGCTCACCGGGTTCGCCGTGATGATGCTGGCCACCGCGGTCGCGATGATCCGCGGCCGCCGCGGCGCCGAGGGCAAGCCCGTGCCGCACGAGCTGCCGGTGTTCCGCGTGATCATCGACGGCGTGGTGGTCGGCCTGGTCACCGGCCTCGTTGGCGCCGGCGGCGGTTTCCTGGTGGTACCCGCCCTGGCCCTGCTCGGTGGCCTGCCGATGCCGGTCGCGGTCGGCACCTCGCTGGTGGTCATCGCGATGAAGTCCTTCGCCGGCCTGGCCGGCTACCTGTCCAGCGTCCACATCAACTGGGGCCTGGCCGCCGCCGTCACCGCAGCCGCCATCATCGGCAGCTTCGCCGGCGGGCGGCTCGCCGGACGGATCCCCGCCGACATCCTGCGCAAGTCGTTCGGCTGGTTCGTCGTGGTGATGGGCGTCTTCGTCCTCGCCCAGCAGCTGCCCGCAGAGCTGCGGACCAACCCGCTGCTCTGGACCGGCCTCGGTGTTGCCGCCGCGATCACCGTGGCGGTGACCGTGCTGCGTGGCCGGAGGAAGCCGGGACCGCAGAGCGAGACGGTCACCCCGGCACCGGTCGGATCGTCGTCTCGCCACTGACCCACCGCCACCACGAGGGGCGCCCCGCAGATGGGGCGCTCCTCGCTCATCTCGTGACGTTGACCGGCGCGCGCCGCTGGCACCGCCACCCCGCCGCGCTTGCGCCACTGGGCCGACAGGACGCGAGCGACGGGTGACGTCGTCAATCACATCAGACCCGCTGTCTATCGCCTGCCCGGCCGCCCGGCCCAGGTCCTGGTCACCAGCGCCGCAGTCGACGCCCGCACCGCGTTCGGTCAGAGCAGGTCGATGGAGACTGTCGGCGGCGAGGCCAGGGTGTTGTGCACCGTGCAGTGCGACGCCACAGCCAGCAACGCCGGCCCCCGCGTCTCCGGAAATCCTTCCGGCAGCCGAATGGAGAGCCGAATGTCGGCCACCCGGGCCGGGCGATCGGCGGCCATCCGGTAGCTGACCGATACGCCCAGACCATCACGGCTCAATCCGTGACGGGTCAGGTACCGGCCGGCGTAGAACGCCACGCAGGTGGCCAACGACGCGACGAGCAGCTCCGTGGGCGTCGGTGCCTCGTCGTCACCGCCCGCATCGGAGGGTTGGTCCACCAGCATCCGGTGTCCCCGTACCGCGAACTCATAGGATTCCCCAGCCGCGAAGCGGACGTCCACCGTCCCGACGTCCTCGCCTGCGGCCTGCACGGGTGCCTGGCTCATGACCGCTCCTCTCGACGTGTGCCTCATCAGCCAACACCCGTGGCCAGCATCAGAGGTAGATCCGGCTGGCCCTGACAACGGGACCTTGGGCCTTGCCACCGAGGGCGCGACCGCTCAAGCTGACGCCCCTTCAAGAGCACGATCGTCGGCGGCGTCGCGGGCGCTGGCAAGACGAGTCGTGGCTCGATTTCTGCCCGGCTTGCCAACACGCCTTGAGTGTCGGCCCTGATCAGCGCCGCTGCGCGCTCTTTCGAAAACGGCGACCGGACAGCGGCCGGTGGAAGAGGGGCCCCAGCGTGCAGATGTCGAGTATGCCGGTGGCCACCGGCAACAGGCCGACCACAGCCAACAGCCACCACCAGCCGCCGAGCGATGCGCCGATGATGATCATCACCAGCCCGACGAGGACGCGTGCGACCCGGCCGGGCTGGGAGTAGAGGAAGCGCAGGATCGGCATCATGGCGGCTCCCCGCAGAGCGATCGGAAGACGTGTCCACCTCGGCTCAACCTACCCCTGCGGCACGCGGCCCCGGGCCTCGTTGACCCGTCCTGGCCTGGCTGAGTTACTCGCGCCGGCCTGCGGCAGCGCCGCTCAGCGGGCCTTCTTCGTCGGCCGCTTGCGGGGCGGTGTCAACAGGTCGGCGATCGCCGCGATCGCGGACGGCACCAGGCGGTAGTACGCCCAGACGCCGCGCTTCTCGCGCTCGAGCAGGCCGGCCTCGGTGAGGATCCGGAGGTGATGACTCACGGTCGGCTGGGAGAGACCGAGCGGCGCGGTGAGGTCACTCACCGACGCCTCGCCCTCCGGAGCGGACTGGATCAGACTGAGCAGTCGTAGCCGGGCCGGGTCGGCGAATGCCTTCAGCACTCCCGCGAGCCGCTCGGCATCGGCACGCTTAATCGGCTCGCCAGCAAGCGGCGAGATGGCAGGCATAGCCGTTTTCGCAGTTCCCACGTCTTGCATAGTTCCATCAACACGATGGACAGGCCGGTGGAACGAGGACCGGGTCACCGTCAGTTTGCGGGAAGCGAGCCGGATGACCGGGGGTACGGCGGCCGCCGCGCTCGTCGAGCGGGTCACCACCGCCCTGACCGGCGGCAGCGTCCTGCTCGCCCTGGCGCTCCTCGTCGCGGCGCTCATCGGCCGACCCCGTCGGGCGAACCCGCCCCGGGCGCAGGCCACGGCGAGCCGCTCGCCCTCCGCGCGGACGGCGTCCGTGGCGGCCCTGTCGCAGTAGAGGGGAGTCTTGTCTGGTCACTCTGGCGCGAGATCTTGACTCCTGGTCTCCTCAGGTGATCATGGCTTGGTGACCGAGACTGTCGTGGAGATCCACGTTCCGCTGCGGGCGACGCCGGGGCTTGCGAGCAACGCCTACCCGTTTCCCTGGATCGAGGACGTCGAGGCGTTCCTGGTCGCCGTGGAGGGCCGGGGCGAGGCGGAGGTGTACGACGACGGCGAGGAGTACGGGGGGTCTACGTCTTCTTCGTCACCGGGGCGGACGAAGACAGCCTGCTCGCCGTCGCGTCCCGGGCAGCGAAGCTCGACCGTGTTCCCGCCGGAGCCTTCGCCATGGTCACCCACGACGAAGCAGACGAGTTCGGCCAGGCGCGGCGGGTCGACCTTCCGTTGCCCTGACGGCCGATTGCTCACCTTCGGGCCGTACGGATCTCACCGGGCATGGACGAGCGCCCAGTCCAGCACCTCGTCGGCGATCTGCTGCCAACCGGGCTGGGCGGGCAGCAGGTGGGCGTAGCCGCGGTATTCCCGGTGTTCGGTGACGGTGTCCGAGGTGTAGTGCCGCGCGTTGGACTCCTGCACTGCCGGCGGCATGAGGTGGTCCTCCGAACCGGAGACGAACAGCAGCGGCGCCCGGTCGTCGTTGCCGTAGTCGACCCAGGTGTCCTGGTGGCCGGGCTGGAAGTTGGCCAGCACGCCGCCCCAGAGGATGCCGCCGTTGGCCGGTACGGCGTACCGCTCGTAGGTTGCCCGCGCGTCGGAGTCGGGGAACGTGTTGGTGAAGGCGTACTTCCACTGCTCGAAGGTGAGTGGGACCGCGCGGTGCCGGTTGGCCGGGTCCCTGAGCACCGGGAACGTCGACTTCAGCTGGGACAGCGGCGTCACCCGCACGCCCTCGGTCGGGGCGGAGTTCATCGCCACGCCGGCTGCGCCGAGGCCGCGGTCGAGCAGGAGCTGGGTGAACGCGCCGCCGGCCGAGTGACCGATGATGATCGGCGGCTCGGGCAGCGCCCGGACCACCTCCTCGAGGTGCGCGACGATCCTCGGCACGGTCAGTTCGAGGATCGGCGTCGGGTCGGCGTTGAGCGCCTCCACCTCGGCCTCGAAGCCCGGATACGCGGGCGCCACCACGCGGTGCCCCCGGCTCTCGTAGTGGCTCACCCAGTTCTCCCAGCTCCGGGGCGTCACCCAGAACCCGTGGACCAGGACGATGGGCTTCATGCGGCGTACCCCCTGAGGGCGGTGGGCGGTCCTCCCTCGCACGGTACGACGCGCCCGTCGCGCCCGTGGCCGATCCGGTGGGGCCGGCGGGGACGCGGCGGACCGCGATCGCCGGCGCGCGTTCGGGCGAATCGGGGAGCCTGGTCAGCCGGCGGTCGCGAGCAGTCGACCACGGGCCTCGACGGTCTTCAGCCGCCGTCGACCATGGCCCAGACGGTCTTGCCGTCGCCGAAGGGGAAGAAGCCCCAGTCGGCGGCGAGCGCCGCGACGATCGGTAGACCGCGCCCGCCCTCGATGACCGGGCCCGGCTCGGTCGCGACGGCCGGGCGCGGCGACCCCGCGGCCCGGTCCCGGACGCTGATCCGCAGCGCGCCCGCGACGGCGACGGTGGCGATGTCGACGTCGGTGCCGGCGTGCTGCACGGCGTTGCTGATCAGTTCCGAGGCGACGACCATGGCCCGGTCGACCAGCGCGTCGAGGCCCCGGGCGGCACAGTGCGCGGCGACCAGGCGGCGGGCGGCGGCGGGTGACCGGGGGTCGGCGGGCAGGCAGAGGTGGGCCCGGCGTGGGTCGGCCGACCCCCGCCCGACCAGGTCGTCGACGACACCGAGGACCGCGTGCCGGCTGAGGGTGGCCCGCAGCAGCCGGCCGGTGGGGGTGAGCGGGTTCGCCGCGACCATCAGCTCCGGACCCTCGTCCCGGTCGGCGGCCCACCGGGTGAGGAACGCGGCGACGGGGGCGGCCTCCGTCGTGGTCATGGCGTCGAGGTCGACCACCAGGGTCAGCGGGGCGTCGAGGCTGGCGCCGGCGAGCAGCGTCGCGAGGTGCGGCTCGGCCTCGGCGGGGAACCCGCCCGTCATCGTGACCCGCGTGCTCCCGCCGGGGAAGTCGCGGAGGATCGTCCAGTGCCGGGGTGCCACCAGGCGTCATCCGCCCTTCGACGAGCCGTAGATCGTGCCGGCCGGCGGGTTGCCCGGGCGACCCAGTGTCGCCGCCACCCCGGTGATCCGGAGGACCTCGGCGACGATTCCCCGGGCGTTGCGCAGGATCAGCACGCGTCCTCGCCGAGTGGCCAACCGGTGCACGTCGACCAACTCCTTCACCGCGCTCGAGTCGATCAGGGTGGTGTTGCGCAGGTCGACGATCACCCACTGCGAGGTGGTCGCCGCGAGGGTCGCTTCGACCAGCTCGAGCAAATGGCCCGAGAAGGACATGTCCAACTCGCCGGAGACGTGCAGCGTCCGGGGCGCCAGGCCCTCGCCGGAGGACCGGATGTGGAACACGAGGCCCTGCACCGCCCTTCCGCCCCGGGGATCCGACCCGACCGTCACCGTTACCTGCATGGATGCAGGTACCTTGTGCGGAGCTACGCTACCTGCCGGCCCCGTTCGGCCGGGTAGAGGGATTCGTCACCCTGCCGCGGGGGGTTCGCCGCGGTTGCGGGCGGGTATCGGTGTTCGTCCGCCCTGGTCCGCTCCCAGCGGCGCCACCACTCCCGTTCGGGCAGCTCCCCGGCGGCCACCACGATCGCGTCGATCAGCTCGATGGTGGTCCGCGGGCGGCCGGCATCGGCGGCTCGCAGCAGTCGGCGCAGCTCGTCGGTCCGGTACCGCATGACGTCGCCGACCAGGGTCCGGCCGGCGTCGGTCAGGGTGAGCCAGGCGACCCGCCGGTCGACGGGCCGATGATGGCGGGCGACCAGGCCGCGGCGTACCAGCCGGTCGCAGGTGCGGGTGGCCGTGGACGGGTGCACGTGCAGGGCGCCGGCCAGGTCGACCGTGCGCAGCGGCGCGCGGGAGGCCAGAATGACCAGGGTCCGGAACTGCGACAGCGTCACCTCGACGTCCATCGCGGCGAGAGTGCGGGCGGTGATCCCGACGACCGCCCGGCTGAGCGCCGCGAGGCCGTCCACCAGCTCGTCGTCCGCCGCCCCGGCCGCACCATGAAGGTCCATCCGGAAATGATTGCATGGGTGCAGGTAAACGGGCCTCCGGCAGTCAGGACGTCTGCGTCGGCTCCGCTCCCGGCACGCCACCGGCCGACTCGGTCGGCGTGGGATCGCCAGGGGGCGCGGTCGTCTCGACGGGGCCGGGGGTCTGGGTCGGCGCCTCGGTCGGGGTCGGCGTGGGCGCGTCCGGCGTCCGCGCGGGCGGCAACGGGGCCGAGCTGCCGCGTGAGGACGGCGACGGATCCGCTGTCGGCGTGGCACCGGCGTCGCCGCCCCCGGACGGTCGCTGCCCGGTGCTGGCGTCCCTGCGCCGGCCGCGCGGCGTGCCGTCTCCCGACGCCGGCTCGCCCGGACCGGCCTCCGGGGCCTCGTCGCCGGCCGGCTTGGCGCCCGTGGTCGTGGTCGTGGTCGTGGAGACGATCGACGTCGACGCCCGTCCGCAGGGTGTGCCGTTGAGCGCGAAGTCCGTCGGCTCGCCCTCGCCGGTGCCGTAGCGGCCGCGCAGGCCGATCGTGGCCGTGCCGTCGGAGCCCGTGCGGGCCACGTCGATGGTGACGCTGTCCGCCCGCTGCTCCAGGCGCACCGCCCCGCTGCTGGCGACCAGCCGCTGCCCGGCGGGAACCGCGAACGAGACGAGCCACCGCCCGGGCGTCCGCGCACCGGCCTCGGTCACGGTGAGCTCGGCGGTGAACGAGCCGTCGGGGGAGCGGTACGCGTCGTACCGGGCGGTGCAGCCGGGCGCCGGCGAGCCGGGCTGGCCGCCCGCACCCTCGGCGGCGTCGTTGGTGGAGGTCAGCCCGGGTAGTTGAGCGGCGAGCACGGCGGTCAGCGCGGTCGCCGGCACGGCCGCCATCAGCAGCCCCTGCCGGACCCCCCGACGCCGCCCCCGCGCCGGGCCGAAGACCGGCGACCGCGCCAGCGACAGGGACCGGCTCCCCGACGGGGAGAGCCGGGTGGTGAGTGCCTCCGGCGCGCCGGCCCGGGGCGCGACCGGTGCGACCGCCGCCGGCAGCCGACCCGCCGATACCTCGGCCAGCAGCGTGGCGGCCTCGGCGCTGCTCGGCCGGTCCGCCGGCTCCGGCGACAGGCACTGCCGCCGCAGCTGGTCGACCGCCGCCGGCAGGCCCGGCACGTCGATGTCGGAGAGGATGTCGGCCAGGTGGTCCCGGGCGAACAGCTCGGTGAGCGTGGCGCCCCGGCGCAGCGGCCGGCCGGTGAGGCACTCGTGCAGCAGGAGTCCGAGGCCGTACACGTCGCTGGCGGGCGCTGCGGCGTCGCCGTTCACCTGCTCCGGGGCCATGTAGCGGGGGGTGCCGAGCACCTCGCCCTGCTCGCCGATGGACCGCTGGCCCACCGCCAGGGCGATGCCGAGATCCACCACCTTCACGCCGCGCGGAGAGAGCAGCACGTTGGCGGGCTTGACGTCCCGGTGCACCAGGCCCTCGGCGTGCGCGGCGGCGAGCGCGGCCGCCACGTCGGCGCAGACCCGGACCGCCTGCGGCCAGTCCAGCGCGCCGTCGGCACGCAGCCGGGCGGCGAGCGTCTCGCCCAGGACGAACTCCATCACCAGGTACGGGGTGCGCCGGTAGCCGCCCACCCGGGTCTCGCCGTAGTCGTAGACGTTGGCGATGTGCGGGTGGTTGAGCCGGGCGGCGGCGTACGCCTCGGCGCGGATCAGCTCCCGGGAGCGGCGATCGCTGGCCAGCTCCGGAGCCAGCAGCTTCACCGCGACGGTCCGGTGCAGCAGCTCATCCTCGGCCCGCCAGACGACGGCCATGCCGCCCTGGCCGACCGGCTCGACGAGCCGGTACCGCCCTCCCAGTACCCGCACGCTGCCACCCCCCTCGGCCCCTGGATCCTATGGCCTCCCGCGTCGCTCCGGGGTACCCCACCTGCCCGCCGGGGAAACGGTCGCGCCAGGTGTCATCAGCGCAGCACGCGCGGTCGCCCGGCGACCACCCCTTGTGGACGTCCGACGCCTCCTGCCAGGCGCTCAACGACTCGGCTGCACGGTGGCCGCCGCCGCGTCGGCGTACCGGGTGGGCGAGGCGATAGGGAAGACGGACCACGCCGCGGCGCGGCGCGGACGCCTATCCTGCCAGGGGTGACCACCGTCGATACGTACGTTGTCTGTGCCACGCCCCGCACCGGCAGCTCGCTGCTGCTCGGGCTGCTCGACTCCACCGGGGTGGCCGGCCACCCACAGGCGTACTTCCGGGCGCCCGACGAGCCGCTCTGGGCGGACCGGTGGGGGATCCCCCGACGACCGGACGGCGGCTTCGACTACGCCGAGTACGTCCGGGCCGCGCTGGCCGCCGGCCGGACCGCCAACGGGGTCTTCGGAGCGAAGCTGATGTGGGGGACGCTCGACGAGGTGCTCGAGAAGCTGGTCCGGGTCCATCCGGACCTCGCCGGCGACGACCTGCGGCTCTGGGAACGGGCCTTCGGCCGCACCCGCTTCGTCCACCTGCGCCGCGATGACGTGCTCGCCCAGGCGGTGTCCTGGGCGCGCGCCGAGCAGACCGGCCAGTGGTTCGTCGGTGGCAGCGGCGAGATCGGCGGCGGCGGCGCCACCGGCGAGGCGCCCCGCTTCGACCCCGCGGCGATCGAGGCGTACGCCCGGCTGGCCACCGCCCACGACGCGGCCTGGCGGCGGTGGTTCGCCGGCCACGACGTGCGGCCCCACCCGGTCCGCTACGAGGACCTCGCCGCCGACCCGGCCGGCGTCACCCGGGGCGTCCTGGACTTCCTCGGCCTCGAGCTGCCCGCCGGGCGGGTCGTCACGGCGCGGCACCGGCGCCAGGCCGACGACCTCAACCGGGAGTGGGTGGAGCGCTACCGGTCCCGGACCGCCGACGTCCACCCGGGCTGACCGGCCGGTCCACCGGGATCGGCCGGTTCCGCTGTGAGACAGTAGCCGGATCATGAGCCGTTACGGACTGTTGATCCTGCCCGCCAGCAACCGGGTGTACGCCCAGTCGGCCGTCGACCTGACCCGGGCCGAACTGACGATCTTCGGGGACTCGGTCCTCGGCGGGCGGATCGGGGACGTCGCAACCGCCACCGTCGGCGGGGCGCGCTACGTGACGTTCGAGGCGGACGGGCTGGACGCCCGGGACGCGGCGCTGCTGGGCAACCTCTCCTCGGCGTACGCGCTCTTCGAGTTCACCGGCGAGCTGATGCGCCCGGTGGAGCTGCACCGGCTGGACCGCTACGACGACGACCTGATCACCATCCAGAAGTACGCCGGCAAGACCAACGAGCAGTTCACCAAGCTGCTGCTAAACGTGACGCTGCTCGGCTCGGCCCGGGCCGGCGAGCTGCTGGACCGGCGGTTCCGGGTCCTCGACCCGCTCTGCGGTCGCGGCACCACCCTCAACCAGGCGCTGATGTACGGCTTCGACGCCGCCGGGGTGGACCGGGACCAGAAGGACTTCGAGGCGTACCAGGCGTTCATCACCACCTGGCTCAAGCGCAAGCGGATCAAGCACCGGGTACTGGAGTCCGGCCCGGTACGCCGGGAACGCAAGGTGGTCGGCAAGCGGCTGCGGGTCGAGATGGCGCCGACCAGGGAGGCGCACAAGGCCGGCGACGTGCAACTGCTGGACGTGGTCAGCGCCGACACCACCCGCTCCGGCGAGTTCTTCCGGCCCGGCAGCTTCGACCTCGTCGTGGCCGACGCCCCGTACGGCGTGCAGCACGGCAGCCGGACGGCGGAGACGGGCCTGGCCCGCGATCCGCTGGCGCTGCTGACCGCTGCCGCGCCGGTCTGGGCCGAGCTGCTACGACCCGGCGGCGCGCTCGGCATCTCGTGGAACACGTACGTCGCCAAGCGGGAGGACGCCGCCCGACGGCTGGCCGACGCCGGGCTGACCGTCCTGGACTCGGCGCCGTACCTGGGGCTGCGGCACCGGGTGGACCAGGCGATCGACCGCGACATCCTGGTCGCCCGCAAGCCCGACTGACAGAGCGGGCGCTGCGTGAGCGCGCCCCCGATCCGGTGGCGGCGGCCGGGCCGGATGCGCGGCGCGCCGGGTAGCGTTCCCGTCGAGACGGCGGCAAGCTGCGAGGAGGACCCGGTGCAGACCACGAGGGTGGACGTCCCGACCGGCGACGGCGTCGCGGACGCGGACCTGACCGTGCCGGCCGGGGAGGGGCCGTTCCCGGCGGTGCTGTTCTACATGGACGCGTTCGGCCTGCGGCCGAGGCTGGCCGAGATGGCCGAGCGGATCGCCGCCCGGGGCTACCTCGTGCTGGTGCCGAACCTCTTCCACCGGGCGGGCCGCGCGCCGCTGTTCGACCTCTCCCGGCTGGCCGACCCCGAGCAGCGGGGTGCGCTCTTCGAGAGCCTGATGCCGCTGCTCGGCTCGCTGACCCCCGAGGTGGTCGCGGCGGACACCGGCGCGTACCTGGACTTCCTGGCGGCGCGGGACGACGTGGCGCCGGGGCCGGTGGCGATCACCGGCTACTGCATGGGCGGCACCAACGCGCTGCGGGCGATCGAGGCGTACCCGCACCGGATCGCGGCGGCGGCCAGCTTTCACGGCGGGCGGATCGTCACCGAGGCGCCGGACAGTCCGCACCTGGGCGTCGGCGCGGTCACCGGTGAGCTGTACTTCGGCCATGCCGACCAGGACCGGTCGATGACCGCCGACCAGATCGCCACGCTGGAGAAGACGCTGGACGCGGCCGGCGTGCGCTACCGCTCCGAGGTGTACGCCGGCGCCAACCACGGCTTCACCATGGCCGACACCGCCGCCTACGACGAGCAGGCCACCGAGCGGCACTTCGCCGCCCTGTTCGACCTGCTCGACCGGACCTTCCGCCGCTGACCCCGGCGGGCCGGTACGAGATCGAGCACGGCGCGCCGGCCGTGCCGGGTGCCGTCCCTGCCCCGGACCTGGCGCGGCCGGCCCGCGTGGTGAGCCGGCCGCGCCACCCGGTCAGTACGCGTAGGTGACCGCGATGGTGCTGTTCGGGCAGGAGTTCGCCCAGCTGCTCAGGGCGCTCTTCTCGACGCTGTCGACGGTGAGCCGCCAGCGGATCTTGGTGGCCACCCACTCGTTGACGTAGCGGCACCGGGCCGAGGCGTACGGCGGCATCCAGGTGCCCGGGTCCTGGTCGCCCTTGGACTGGTTGACGTTGTCGGTGACGGCGGCCAGCGGACGGCTGTCGCCCAGGTCGTTGGCGTACGCCTGCCGGCGGCTGGTGGTCCAGTTGCGCGCGCCGGAGTCCCACGCCTCGGCCAGCGGCACCATGTGGTCGATGTCCAGGTCGCCGGTGAGGGTCCAGTAGGCGTTGTCGTAGTACGAGTACCAGCGCCCGCCGGAGAGCGTGCAGGTGCCGCTGACGCTGGGGGCGGAGACGGCCTCGGCGAGCAGCACCTCGTTGCGGGTGTTGCAGCCGTCGCCGTCGGCGTCGACCCAGTGCGGGAAGAGGTCCCGGCTGTAGCCGGTGCGGACCTCGGTGGCGACCGGCAGGCCGGCGACCGCGGTGGTGAGGGAGGCGGAGTAGCCGGCGGCGCGGGCGGTGGGGGTGAGGCCGAGGGTGGCGGCCAGGATCGCGGCGAGGGTGACCGCCATGGCGCGCAGGGTACGGGTCATCGTGCTCCGTCCAGATGGGATGAGGAGGGGGTGGGAATTGCCCGCTCCCATATGGACAGACTTAAGATCCTTTAACAAGACCAGATTTGTGAACGACAGGGGACGCAGCGACACCGAACATCGGAACGGCCGGAGCAGGGCCCCGGCGCTCGACTCGACCTGCGCGCCACGCGGTCAGCCCAGGTCGAGTCGAGCGCCGGACTCCGCGGCCCGGCCGAGGGCGCACACCCGGCGTAGGCCGGCGCGCAGGTCGTCGTGGTCCGCGGCGGTCAGGCGGAGGCGGATCATCAGCCGGGTCGACGGCAGCCCCAGCTCGGCGGCGGCCGCAGGGGTGACCCGCAGCCGCAGCGCCCGATCGGTCAGCCGTACGCCGACGAGGCCGCCCGTGCTCGGCGCGTGCCGCTCGGTGACCAGACAGAGGCCCTCGTCGTCGTCCGGGTCGTAGTTCTCGTCGCTCGGGTCGAAGGCCTGGAACTCCAGGCTGCGCGGGGCGTCGTCGAGCTCCCGGCCGGCCACCGCCACGCAGTACACGCCGTTCTCCTGGACCGTGCGGACCTCGCTCGCGGTGAAACCCGTCCGGACTCGGCGGACCAGCCCGGCCGCCGCCCGGCGCAGCGGTCCGGGCGCCTCGCCCGGACCGTACAGCCGGCCGGATTCCGTCACGATCGTGTTCCGGACCAGACCGACCGCCACGTCGGGACGGCAGTACGAGATCTCGTTCACCCCGTCCGGCCCGACGAACCGCAGGACGGCCCCGGTCGGCGCGAGCCCCTGCCACCAGGCGGCGAGCGGTTCCGCCAGCACGGCCAGTGTCTCCGGCTCGTCGGCTGCGAAGAGGAGCAGTGTGCCCTTCCGGTCCACGTCGATGCCGTGCCGGTCGAGCAGGGGAGCGACCTCCGCGAGCAGTCCCGCCGGATCGGCGTTTCCGTCGCCGAGCCGCACGCTCACCATGAAGCCCACGGCCATCCGGTGCCCCCCGTCGTCGCCCTCGCCGGGCGGTCGGGCCCCGCGGTCACCGAAGGATAGGGGACCTCACGGCGACGGGAGGAAGGCAAGCGCCACGGTCAGGTCGAGCACCGTCGCGGGGTCGTTGAGCCGGTCGCCGTACAGCTCCCGCAGCCGGCCCATCCGGTAGCGGACCGTCTGCGGGTGCACGAAGAGGTCGGTGGCGACGTCGTCGCGCCGGCCCTGATGCAGCAGCCAGGAGCGCAGTGTCTCGGCGAGCCGGTGCGCGGTCGCCGGGGGCAGCTCCGACAGCGGCTGCAACACCTGGTCGCGCAGGTCCGCCAGGGCTTCCGGGTCGGTGTTGAGCACCAGCCGGGCCAGGTGCTGCTCGGTGTCCAGCGGGGCGGCCTCCGGCCGGGGCAGGCCGAGCGTCAGCGTGCGGGCCACCCGCTGGTACGACTGGGCGACCCGGGTCCACGGGCGGGCCGGGCCGAGCACGGCCCGGTGCCCGTGCAGCGCCGCGGCGAGCTGCCGGCGCCGACCTCCGTGCACGTCCGGGACGAGCAGCACGGCGAGCTCCTCGGTGAGCTCGACGCCGGGCAGCTCCTCGCCGCTCTCCAAGGCGTGCGGGCTGAGCGCGGCGAGCACGCCGCGCAGGTTGCTGCGGGGCAGCACCGCGACGGTCAGGGTCTGCGGCGGCGGCCACTCGGCCCGCTCGGCGCTGCGGCGCAGCACGTCCTCGGGCTCGCCGGCGAGCAGCTGCTGGGTGAGCCGTTCCAGGTAGCGGCGACGGGTCCGGCCCGCGCTGGCCAGCTCGTCGGCGTGCCCGGCCACGCTGGCTGCCGACAGCTCGTCGATGTAGGCGAACATCAGTTCGGCGAACTCGGCGACGGTCGCCGCGGAGAGCCCGTTCTGCACGGTGGTGGCGGACACCTCCCGCCAGGCGACCCGGGCGCCCACCCGGTACGCGGCCAGCAGCGCGTCCATGCTCCGGCCGGAGCGGGCCTCTCCGCTGCCCAGGGCGTACGCTGCCTCCAGCGCCCGGCTCAACGGCGTGCTCGGGTCGGCGGCCTCCGCCCGCTCGATGAGCTGGAGAAACGTGCCGAGCGCGATGCGTACCGCGTTTTCGATCTTGTCACGCATCTGGCCGGTGAGGGTGCCGGAGTAGTCGGGCACCTCGCCGGTGATCGCGGTCACCGTGCGCTCGGCGACCACGGGCAGCCGGCCCCGCAGCTGGTCGGCCACCCGCTCGTCCAGCTTCAGGTGGGCCGCGCGGTGGCCGGCGGCCTCGGAGCTGTCGGTCATATAGTTCTCCCCGAACAAAAACCTATGGACAATTCACCTTCGTTGGCCAAGATGTTATGCGAATGGGCGGCCACCCTGGTCCTATGACCACCACCGCCCGGCGTCCCCCGGCGAAGGTGTCCGTTCGCGCCCGGCTACTCCGGTTCGCCGAGACGGTCACCACCCCCCTGCTGCCCGAGGACTACCTCGACCTGGTCGCCCCGCTGCGCTCCGGCGCCGCCCTGCGTGGCCGGATCGTCGCCGTCACCCCGGAGACCCGCGACGCGGCCACCCTCACCATCCGTCCCGGGCGCGACTGGCGTGGGCACCGACCCGGTCAGTACGTCCGCCTCGGCGTCGACGTCGACGGGGTCCGACAGTGGCGGGCCTACTCGATGACCTCGCCGCCCGGTCGGCGTGACGGCCTGATCAGCGTCACCGTCAAGGCGATCCCGGACGGCAGGGTCAGCAACCACCTGGTCCGCCGGACCCGGCCGGGCACCCTCGTCCAGCTCGACCAGGCGCAGGGCGACTTCGTGCTGCCCGACCCGGCCCCGGAGCGGATCCTGTTCCTCACCGCCGGCAGCGGCGTCACCCCGGTCATGGGGATGCTGCGGGCCGGCGCGCACACCCGCTCCGACGTCGTGGTGGTGCACTCCGCCCCCACCCCGGCCGACGTGGTCTTCGGCGCCGAGTTGCGGGAGCTGGCCGAGCAGGGCGCGATCCGGCTGGTCGAGCGGCACACCGACACCGCCGGCGTGCTCGGCGTGGACGAGCTCGCCGGGCTGGTCCCCGACCACCTGGAGCGGCAGACCTGGGCCTGCGGCCCGATCGGCATGCTGGACGCCGTCGAGGAGCACTGGCGGTCGGCCGACGCCGCCGACCGGCTGCACACCGAGCGGTTCCGGCCGACGGTGATCTCACCCGGCGCGGGCGGCACGGTCACCTTCGCCCGGTCCGGGCTCAGCGTGCGCGCCGACGGCGCCACCCCCATCCTGGACGCGGGGGAGGCCGCCGGGGCGCTGATGCCCTCCGGTTGCCGGATGGGCATCTGCTACGGCTGCGTCCTCCCACTGCGCCAGGGTGCGGTCCGGGATCTACGCACCGGCGAGATCACCACCGCCGTCCCCGGCGACGGCGTGCTCATCCAGACCTGCGTGTCGGCGGCGGCCGGTACCTGCGACATCGACCTGTAGACAGGAGGCCGGACGTGACCGTGATCCAAAAGAAGTCCGACAACCCGATCGCCCACCTGAGCGCCGCGGACATCGAGATCATCGGCAAGGAGCTCGACGCGATCCGGGACCGGGTCATCGCCGACCGGGGCGAGCGCGACGCGAAGTACATCCGCAAGGTGATCAAGACCCAGCGGACGCTGGAGATCAGCAGCCGGGCCGTGCTGCTCTTCTCGCTCTTCCCGCCCGCCTGGGTGGTCGGCACCGCCGGCCTGTCGGTGGCCAAGATCCTGGAGAACATGGAGATCGGCCACAACATCCTGCACGGCCAGTACGACTTCATGCGCGACCCGAAGATCCACTCCACCACCTGGGAGTGGGACCACGTCTCGCCGGCCGACCAGTGGAAGCACTCGCACAACCAGCTGCACCACACGTACACCAACGTGCTCGGTAAGGACAACGACCTCGGGTACGGCATCATGCGCGTCGACGAGGACCAGAAGTGGCACCCGATGCACCTCGGCCAGCCGCTGTGGAACCTCATCAACGCCTGCTTCTTCGAGTACGGCATCGCCGCGTACGACCTGGAGCTGGGCAAGAACCTGCAGAAGGGCCGGCACAAGGCGCCGGAGTTCCGGGCCCGAGCCCGGGCCGTCGGCCGCAAGATCCGCCGTCAGGTGCTCAAGGACTACGTCGTGCACCCGCTGCTCTCCGGCCCGTCCTTCCTCAGCACCCTGGCCGCCACCTTCACCGCCAACCTGGTCCGCAACCTGTGGAGCCACTCGGTGATCATGTGCGGGCACTTCCCGAACGGCGTGGAGACCTTCGAGAAGAGCTCCATCGAGGGCGAGACCCGGGGCGAGTGGTACCTGCGGCAGATGCTCGGCTCGGCCAACATCAGCGGCAGCAGGCTGATGCACATCATGACCGGCAACCTGTCGTTCCAGATCGAGCACCACCTCTTCCCCGACCTGCCCAGCAGGCGCTACCAGGAGATCGCCCCGCAGGTCCGGGCGCTGTTCGACCGGTACGGGCTGAAGTACACCACCGGCCCCCTGCCCAAGCAGGTCGCCTCGGCCTGGTGGAAGGTCATCCGGCTCTCCCTGCCGAACCGGGACTCCGGGCGGCCCGCGCCGACCGACGAGCTGACCACCCGTACCCTCGCCCCCACCGGGGCCTGACCCGCGACGACGCCGCCCGGCCCGGAAATGGGCTGGGCGGCGTCGCCGTCGCGGAGCTAGGGTCGGGGCATGCACATCGGGCGTCCGACCACCGCCGCCGCGCGAGCTTCCCGCTCGCCGGCCGCCGCCGCCTGATCTCCCGCACTCCCGCCGGCGACCGGAAACGGTCCGCCGGCTCTCGTGTCTCCTGACGTCGTACGGCGGACCCTTCCCGGTCGCACCCACCCGGAAGGCCCCGCCATGACACCCGAGCAGCTGGTCCACACCTTCGTCACGCACTACCGCGAGCGGGGCCACCGCCCCGCGCCGGAGAGTTCGCTCGTCCCACCGCCGGGCGACCCGGTGCTCTTCACCACCTCCGGGATGCACCCGCTCACCCCATACCTCGAAGGCCGTCCGCACCCGTCCGGCCGGCGGCTGGTCAACGTGCAGCGCTGCCTGCGCACCACCGACCTCGACGAGGTCGGCGACCCCACCCACCTGACCGTGTTCGAGATGCTCGGCACCTGGTCGCTGGGGGACTACGACATCGGGCAGAGCATCCGCTGGGGGCACGACCTGCTCTGCGCGGGCTTCGGAATCGATCCCGTCCGGCTGTACGCGACGGTCTTCGCCGGCGACGACCAGCTCGGACCCGACGAGGACGCGTGGCGTACCTGGACGGCGCTGGGCGTGCCGGTCGAGCCGACCCGCGAGGAGAACTGGTGGTCCAACGGGCCGACCGGGCCGTGCGGGCCGGACACGGAGATCTTCGTGTGGACCGGCGACGGGCCGCCGGTCGGGACGCCGAGCACCGACGATGGCTGGACCGAGGTGTGGAACCACGTCCGGATGGGCTGGCACCGGCACGACGACGGTCGGCTGGAGCCGCTGCCACAGCCGAACATCGACACCGGGATGGGCCTGGAACGGCTGGCCATGGTGCTGCGCGGGGACCGGTCGGTCTTCTCCGGCGACGGCCTGCGCCCCTGGGTGGACACCGTCTCCGAACGGTGGCCGCTCGACGTGGTGGCGCAGCGCCGGGTCGTCGACCACCTGCGCTCCGCGGTCGTGGTGATCGGCGACGGGGTCCGGCCGTCCCACACCGGCCGGGGGTACGTGCTGCGCCGGCTGGTCCGGCGGGCGCTGACCGAGCTGTGGCGCGACGACCCGGCGCGGACCCTGTCGGAGCTGCCCGACGGGCCGTACCGGGACACCGGCCGGCGGTTCCGGCAGGGCGTCGACGTCGAGCTGGTCCGCACGGTGCTCGCCGACGAGGAGCGCCGGTTCCGTGACCTGCTCCGCCGGGGGCGGCCGGTGGTCGACCGTCGCCGCTCCCGGGGGCCGTTGACCGACCGGGACTACCGCTGGCTGCACGACACCCACGGGCTGCCCCGCGACCTGGTCGACGGGCTGCTCGGCGCGTCGGACCGGTCACCGATCGTGGATTGATCTGGACGTGCGCTGGGTATCCGCTGTGGACCGCCACCGGACGGCCGGTGGCGGTCCACTCTCTCGGGGAGGTGTCCGGTGACCACCCGTGCCGTGGCGAGCGCGCTCGCCCTGCTGCTCACCCTGACCGGCTGTGGCGTCGTCCGGGACGTCGCCGGCGACCAGGCCGACGCCTCGCCGCGGCCCTCGTCCGCCGAGGAGTTGCGGGCCGCCGCCGACGCGCTGGACCGCGGCCCGTACAGCTTCCAGTACCGCACCCCCACCGTCATCGGCGCCGGCGCGGTCGACGGCCAGGACGGCTGGCTGCGCACCCGGATCGTCGGTGGGGACGTCGGCAAGGCCCACCTGACCTTCGAGGTGCTGAGCAAGTCCGGCCAGCACCTGGTCCGCAGCGATCCGCTGACCGACGATCAGTGGACCCGGCTGGACCTGGCGAAGGTCCACCCGGGACGACGGCCCGCCGTCACCCGCTTCACCGAACCCGCGCGGACCCGCCAGCTCTTCGCCGGAATCCGGGATGCCGAGCCGAACGGCGACCGAAGCTACCGCGGCACCCTGGACCTGACCAAGGTGGACGACCCGGGCGCCAGCCGCCTGCTGGACCGCGAGCACCTCGGCGCGTTCACCCCGCAGCAACTCGGCGCGGTGCCCTTCGAGGCCACCGTGGACGCCCAGCGGCGCCTGGTCGGCCTGCACCTCACCCTGCCGGCGGCCGGCGGCGAGCCGGAACAACCGGCGGAGATCAGCTACTCCGGGCTCGGCTACAAGCCCGACCTCGCCGCGCCCTTCCAGGGGAAGATCGGGCCGGCACCGGCGAGCGTCTACGAGCTGATCAACAGCTGATCAGTCCGCGTCCACCTCGATCACCTTGCCGGCCGGACGCCGCGGCGCCGCCGGCACCCCGGCCGGCGGGCCCCAGCCCACCCGTACCACCAGGTACGGCTCGCCGACCCCGCAGAGCAGCTCCCGCATCATCCGGCGCGGCCAGGCCAGCTCGATGGCGTCGCTGATCGGCGCGGTGGCCAGCCCCTCGGCGGTCGCGGTGAGCAGCAGCGCCGACAGCGCCTCGCCGCCGCGCAGCCAGCCCGCCGGGTCGTCCCCGTCGCCGAAGAGGATGACGTAGGCGGCCCCCCGGTCGAAGCCCGCGCCGGCGACCAGCCCGCCCGCCCCGCCGGGGGCGTAGTCGCGCACCGGCACCCGCCGTGGCGCCGGCCGGACCGCCGTGCTGGCGGGCACCCCGTCCCCGCTCGTCTCCGGCCGGTGCGTCCACCGGTGCAGCTCCTCCCGGTACGCCGGGTCGGCCAGCTCGGCGTCCGCGGCCCGGGCGGTGGAGACGGCGAGCATCGGCATCTGGTCGGGGCGTACCACGTGCAGGTGCCCGCCCTCGGCCTCGACGGCCTCCCGCAGCCGGGCCAGCAGCTCCGCCGGCACCGGTCGGTCGCCGTACGCGCGGCGGTCGGTGCGTCGTCGGGGGATCGCGTCGGTCAGCCGGGCGGCGGCCAGATCCAGGACACCGGGCCCGGTGGCGCGCAGCCGGGCCAGCAGCGTCGGCTCGGCCGGATCGGGCAGCCGCGCGACGTCGACCGCCCAGCCGGCGCCGGCCAGCGCGACCCGGGCGTGGTGCAGCACCGCGCCGCAGCTCAGCGCCAGCAGCCGGCCGTCGGGGTCGGTGCTGGCCAGTTGCCGGGTCGGGTCGGCGCGCAGCTCCAGCAGCTCCCCGCTGATCCGCCAGCGCCACGGCTGGGTGTTGAACACCGACGGGGCGTACAGGGACAGCCGGGCGGCGGCCTCCAGCTCGCGGACGGTCGGCCCCTGGTCGGCGCGGGTGGTCGGTCCGGTCATCGTCGAACACCTCCTGGCTGCGGTGCCTCCAGCGTCCGCCCGGCCCCGGGGCGCCGGACAGGGCCGGAGGACCCTCTCCGGCGGGACCGGTGGGCCCCCTGGTCAGGTCAGCGCCCGGGTCGGGCGGGCGCCCCGGCCGTCGGCCGATCCGTGGCAGCGCGGCCCCGGGAGTGTCAGACTTGCCGCGGGCACCACCGAGGTGAGGGGCGGCGTATGACGGCACACGGGTATCCACTGCGGCCGGACACCGAGACCCTGGACCTGCTCGGCGCCCGGGTCACCGTGGTCGACGCCGCCGGCCTGCTGGCCGACGCCGACACCCTCCCGGTCCCGCTGCTCACCGACGCGGCCTTTCCCGCGCCGGTCCGCCAGCTGCGCTTCACCCTGCGCGCCGCCACCCGCGACGGCCGGCGGACCCACCACTTCGAGGCGTACCTGCGGGCCGGTGCGAACCCGGCGGCGGTGGGCCTGCTCGCGCTCGGGCTGGCCGGCCCGGCCGGCCTGCTGCTGGCCCACCGCTTCGCGGCCGGCGACCCCCTCGCCGGACGGGTGGTGGCCGGCGCCGAACGGATGGCCGCCGAGGCGTCCCGCCGGCTCGGGCTGCGCCCGCCGACCCCCACCGTGCTCGCCGAGCCGGCCCGCGACGAGGCCGGTGCGGCCGTGCTGCGCCGCGCGGAGGAGCTGGGGCTGCACCCGGAGATCGCGCACGACGCGGAGTCGGGCGGCCGGACGGTGACCGTGCGCGGCGCCGTGCCCAGCGACCAGGTCACCCCGGCGCACCTGCACGCGATGGTCGCGCTGGTGCTCCAGGCGGTCCGTGAGCTGGCCGGTGACAGCGCCCAGCCGGCGGTGCTGCGCGGCCGGTCGTACACCGTGGGCCGGCGGCCCGAGGTGGCCGCGGCCCCGGTGGGCAGCGCGGCGGTGACCCTCGATCAGGTCGGCGGCCTGGACGAGGTGGTCGCCCGGTTCCGGGAGATCGCCGTGTCGTTCCGATACCCGCAGGTGATGGCCCGCTGGGGCGCCCGCCGCCCGCAGGGCATCCTCATGTACGGCCCGCCGGGCACCGGCAAGACCATGCTGGCCCGGGCCCTGGCCAACGAGATCGGCGCGGACTTCCGGGAGATCCGTACGCCGGAGATCCTGGACAAGTACCTCGGCGGGTCGGAGCGGAACATCAAGCAGATCTTCCGCGAGGCGCGCGGCTACCGGCAGCCCACCGTGATGCTCTTCGACGAGTTCGACAGCATCATCAGCTACGCCGGCGCCGGTGGGGACGCCGCGAGCCAGGCGGTCAACGCGGTCGCCGGCATCTTCAAGCAGGAGATGAACACCCTCATCGAGGAGAACCCGGACGTCATCGTGGTGGCCACCACCAACTTCCCGCACCGGGTCGACGCCTCGCTGACCCGCTCCGGCCGTTTCGACGTCAAGCTCGCCATCCCGTTGCCGGACGAGGGCGGCCGGGCCGAGATCATCGCCAAGATGATCCGCGAGCTGATCGACCGGCACGAGCGGCCCGGCTTCCGGATGTTCGCCGCCGACGTCGACCCGCGTGCGCTGGCCGCCCTCACCCCGGGCCTCACCGGCGCGGACATCCGGGAGGTGCTGCGCCGGGTGCAACTCGCCAAGGCGATGCGTGAGGCGACCGAGGGTGCGCCGACCGGCCCGATCAGCCAGGATGACCTGCGGGAGGCGGTCGCCGGCCTGCACCGCGGCTGACCTCCCCGACGAAAAGGAGAGCCGTGTCGTCCACCCTGCTGTCCCGGCGTGACCTGTCGTTCCTGCTCTACGAGTGGCTCGACGTGCCCCGGCTCACCGAGCGTCCGCGCTACGCCGAGCACTCCCGGGAGACCTTCGACGACGTGCTCGACCTCGCCGAGCGGGTGGCCACCGAGCACTTCGCCCCGCACAACCGGGCGGCCGACACCAGCGAACCCACCTTCGACGGCGGCCGGGTGCACATGATTCCCCAGGTCAAGGCCGCCCTGGACGTCTTCGGTCGAACCGGGCTGCTCGCCGCGAGCATGGACGAGTCGGTCGGCGGGATGCAGCTGCCACACGTCGTCTCCGCCGCCGCCTTCGCCTTTCTCCAGGCGGCGAACGTGGGCACGTCGGCGTACCCGTTCCTGACCCTGGGCAACGCCAACCTGCTGCTCGCCCACGGCAGCGCCGCGCAGATCGACACGTACGTCCGGCCGATGGTCGAGGGCCGGTTCTTCGGCACGATGTGCCTGTCCGAGCCGCAGGCCGGTAGCTCGCTGGCCGATATCACCACCCGGGCCGAGCCGCAGGACGACGGGGCGTACCGGCTCTTCGGCACCAAGATGTGGATCTCCGGCGGGGAGCACGAGCTGGCGGAGAACATCGTCCACCTGGTGCTGGCCCGGATCCCGGGCGGCCCGCCCGGGGTCAAGGGCATCTCCCTGTTCATCGTCCCGAAGGTGCTGGTCGGCGACGACGGCACGCTCGGCGCCCGCAACGACGTGGTGCTGGTCGGGCTCAACCACAAGATGGGCTACCGGGGAACCACCAACACCCTGCTCAACTTCGGCGAGGGGGTGCACCGCCCGGACGGGAGCGCCGGCGCGGTCGGCCACCTGGTGGGGGAGCCACACCAGGGGCTGGCCCAGATGTTCCACATGATGAACGAGGCGCGTATCGGCGTCGGGGCCGGCGCCACCGCCCTCGGCTACACCGGCTACCTGAAGTCCCTGGCGTACGCCCGGCAGCGCCCGCAGGGCCGGCCCGCCACGGACAAGGACCCGACCGCGCCGCAGGTGCCGATCGTCGACCACGCCGACGTGCGGCGGATGCTGCTGGCCCAGAAGAGCTACGCCGAGGGCGCGCTGGCCCTGGTGCTCTACTGCGGTCGGCTGCTCGACGAGCAGAAGACCGCACCCGTCGAGGCGGACCGGGAGCGGGCGCACCTGCTGCTCGACATGCTCACCCCGATCGCGAAGAGCTGGCCGTCGCAGTGGTGCCTGGCCGCCAACGACCTGGCCATCCAGGTGCACGGCGGTTACGGCTACACCCGCGACTACGACGTTGAGCAGCACTGGCGGGACAACCGGCTCAACCCGATCCACGAGGGCACCCACGGCATCCAGGCGCTGGACCTGCTCGGCCGCAAGGCCACCATGCGGGGAGGGGCCGGGCTGTCGCTGCTGCTGGAGACGATCCGCGCCACGATCGGCCGGGCCTGGAAGGCCGACGGGGAGGCCGCCGAGCTGGCCGGGCAGCTGAGCGCCGCGGTGGACCGGATCGCCGCCACCACCCGCCGGCTGTGGAGCGCCGGCGACCCGGCGGTGGCCCTGGCCAACGCCAGCGCCTACCTGGAGGCCGTGGGCCACGTGGTGATCGCCTGGATGTGGCTGGAACAGCTGCTGGCGGCGGGCGCCGCGACCGGTCCGGCGGCGGGCGGCGAGGAGGCCCCACCCCGGCACGGTGTGGACACCGCCTTCTACGCCGGCAAGCGGCAGGCGGCGCGGTACTTCTTCCGCCACGAACTGCCCCGTACCGCAGTGCAGTTCGACCTGCTGGACAGCCTGGACCGGACCACGCTGGACATGCGCGACGACTGGTTCTGAGCGTCGGCGGGCCCGCGTGGCCCGCCGACTCAGCCCTCGGCGAGCAGCCGGTCGCGGACCTCGCGGCGCAGCACCTTGCCGATCTGCGAGCGCGGCAGGTCCTCGACGACCACCACCCGGCGCGGCACCTTGTACGCGGTGAGGTGCGCGCGGCAGGCCGCCCGGATGCCCTCCGGGTCGGTGGCGCAGTCGGCGTGCAGCACCACCACGGCGACCACCTCCTCGCCGCCGTGCCCGCCGGGCAGGCCCACCGCGGCGGCGTCCAGGACGCCCTCGACCCGGCGCAGCGCGTCCTCCACCTCGGACGGGTAGACGTTGAAGCCGCCCGTGATGATCAGTTCCTTGATCCGGTCGACCACGCCGACGAAGCCGTCCGCGTCCATCACCACGATGTCGCCGGTGCGCAGCCAGCCGCCGGGCAGCAGGACCGCGGCGGTCTCCTCCGGCCGGTTCCAGTAGCCCGCGAAGACCTGCGGGCCGCGGATCAGCAGCTCGCCGGCCTCGCCGGGGGCGCGGTCCCGGGCGGGGTCCTCCGGGTCGACGATGCGTACCTCGGTGGAGGGGAACGGCACCCCCACCGTGCCGGGGCGGCGGGCCGGGGAGACCGGGTTGCCGAGCGCCACCGGCGAGGTCTCGGTCATCCCGTAGCCCTCGACGAGCAGGCCGCCGGTGACCGACTCCCACAGCTCCACCGTGGACGAGGGCAGGGCCATCGCCCCGGAGATCGCGTACCGGGCGGAGGAGAGGTCGACGCCGCGCTCCCGGGCCGCGGCGGCGAGCCGCTCGTAGATCGGCGGGACGGCGGGCAGGAAGGTCGGCGGGCGGCGGCGTACCGCGGCGAGGGTCTGGTCCACGTCGAAGCGGGGGAAGAGCACCAGCGTGGCGCCGATGCTCACCGAGAAGGTCAGGCAGAGCGTGAGCCCGTACGCGTGGAACAGCGGCAGCACGGCGTACACCGTCTCCTCGCCGTCGCGCAGGCCGGGCACCCACGCGCGGCCCTGCGCGGCGTTGGCCCGCAGGTTGCGGTGGGTGAGGATGGCGCCCTTCGGGGTGCCGGTGGTGCCGCCGGTGTACTGCAACAGCGCGGTGTCGTCGGCGGCCGGCGCCGGGTGGTAGGCGGCCAGCGGGCTCGCCCCGGCCAGCAGGTCGGCCCAGCGCAGCGCGCCCGGCGCCGGGGCGGTCATCGCGGCCCGGGCCGTGCGCGCCTTCGCCAGCGGCAGGCGCAGTGCCCAGCGCTGAAGCCGGGGCAGCGCCGCGCTCAGGTCCACCGCGACCACCGACTCCACCGCGCCGGCGCCCGTCACCTGCGGCGCGACCTTGTCCCAGACCACCGCCACCCGGGCGCCGTGGTCGGTGAGCTGGTGGGCCAGCTCCTGCGCGGTGTAGAGCGGATTGTGCTCGACCACCACCGCGCCCAGGCGCAGCACGGCGTAGAAGGCGACCACGTGCTGGGGGCAGTTCGGCAGCACCAGGGCCACCCGGTCGCCGGCGCCGACGCCGAGTCGGCGCAGCGCCTCCGCCGCCCGCGCAACCTGAATGTCCAGCTCGGCGTACGTGGTGGTGGCGCCGAAGAAGTCCAGCGCGACCCGGGGGCCGAACCGGCGGGCCGCGGCGGTGAGCAGGTCGACCAGCGACTCGTCCGACGGCGCGATGGTGGCCGGCACGTCGGGCGCGTAGCTGCGCAACCAGGGCCGTTCGGCGGTCAGGTCCATCGGTCTCCCATCGCTGGTCAGGGCGGGGGGCCAGGCTCCGGCATCGCCCGTTCCAGCTTAAACTACGGGCCAGTAACCTACGGTCTCGTAGGTGCCACCCCGACGCGATCGTCCGGCCCGCTGACCGCCACCGTAAGGGACAGCGCCGCCCTCGATGATCGACTAATGTGTCGCGATCAGTGACGACCACGGGGGAACCACCACATGACCATCCGCTCGAACGTCCGCCTCGCGGTGGCCGCCGCCATCGTCGCGACCAGCGTCGCCGCGCTGCCCGGCGCGGCGGTGGCCGCGCCAGCCCCGGGCGACCCGGCGAGGCTCGCCGCCGTCACCGAGCGGGACCCGGCGACGGGGCGGAACATGACCTACCGGGTCGGCCCGGGTGAGGTGGCGCCGGTCGTGCTCGGCGTGACGAACGTCGGGGACGCGCCCGTCACAGGCCTTGTCGCCCAGGTCCGGGTCTTCAACGACCTCGACCCCGCGGGCCGGTACGAGAACTGCTGGTACGCCGTGGACAGCAACGCCGACAGCGCCTGGTGCGAGTTCCCCGACCAGCTCGCCGTCGACGCCACGCTGGCCATCACCGCGCCGGTGGTCGCGACCGCGCCGAACGCGCAGCCCGACCGGCTGCCGGCCGTGGTCTTCCGCTGGTTGAGCAAGGAGTGGGTCGACGCGCACGGCGGCGTGCAGGCGTACGCGGACGGTTCGGCGGGCCAGGGCACCACGGCGCAGCGCGGCACCGCGGGCACCCTGACCCTCGAGGCGCGCACGCTGCCGCTCACGGAGTCGAAGAACTCGATCAACTTCGCCTACGTCGGTCTGACCACCCCGCCGACCGGTCAGCCGACGCCCACCGCGTCGCCCACGCCGTCGTCCACCGCTTCCGCGACGCCGACCGGGGCGCCCGCGACCGCTCCCACCGCGGCCCCGGCCACCCCCGGTGACGGCGGCGCGGGCGGCGGGCTGCCGGTGACCGGCGCGCAGACCGCGAGCGTGGTGGGCGTCGGCGCGGCGCTGCTGCTCCTCGGCGCTGCCGGCTACCACGTCGCCCGGCGACGCCGGACCCGCTTCGTCGCCTAGTTCCCTGCGCCTTCTCCGCCGGTCGGCTACCGCCGGCCGGCGGAGGGGTGTCTGAGTTCGCGGCCCTGCCTTCCCGCTGCGCGACCGGCCATGCCGGCCGGCGGCCGTTCGCCGCCCGGTCCCTGGGTCATCCACCACGGGCAGCGGCGCCGGGTTCAGCGCCGGGCGACGTAGACCGTGTTGGCCGACTCGCCGCCGGTCAGCGGGTTGGCGAACGGGACGACGTGGGCCTGCCAGGCCGCGAACACCTCGGCGAGCGCGGCGCCGAAAGCCTCGTCCGGCGGGTCGTCCGACCAGAGCGCGAAGACCCCGTCCGGGTGCAGCAGCGCGGCGAGCCGGCGCAGGCCGTCCGGGGTGTAGAAGGCGGCGTGGCTCGGGTGCAGGACGTTGCGGGGGGAGTGGTCGACGTCCAGCAGCACGGCGTGGAAGCGGCGGTCCGGGGCGTCCGGGTCCAGGCCCGCGCCGCCGGCGACGGAGGCGAAGAAGTCGGCGCGGACGAACCGGGTACGCGGGTCCACCGCCAGCCCGGCGGCGAACGGGAGCAGTTGCCGGCGGTGCCAGTCGATGACGTCCTCGATCGCCTCGACCACCACCACCGACCGGACCCGCGGGTCCTCCAGCGCGGTGCGCGCGGTGTAGCCCAGGCCGAGCCCACCGACCGCCACGTCGAGCGTGTCGCCGGTCAGCGGCGCCAGGCCCAGCCGGGCCAGCTCGATCTCCGCGACCGGGAAGAGGCTCGACATCAGGTACTCGTCGTCGAGTTTGACCTCGTACACGTCGACGTCGAGCGCCGGGTCGCGGCGGCGGCGCAGGCTGATCGCCCCGATCGGGGTCTCTCGCCAGGCCAGTTCCTCGAATCGCGTGCCCATCCGGCCCGCCTTCCTGCTGTCGCCGTCGTCCGGGGATGCTACCGGTGCGCCCGCCGGGCGCGGGTATCTCCGCCGGACGACGTGCATCGCCGTCCCCGGTGGGGGTAACCGAGTGGATCACGGACGTCGACGGTGGAGGAGCACGTGGTGGCGGAGATGCTGGCCGGACGGTTGCACCTGACGGAGCGGGCGCTGCGAATGGAGACCGTCCCGGTGCCCGAACCGGGACGCGGGCAGGTACGGATCAAGGTGGCGGCCGCCGGGGTCTGCCTCTCCGACGTGCACCTGATCGACGGCACCCTCACCCCGCTGTACCTGCCGGAGGACGTGGTGACCCTCGGCCACGAGGTGGCCGGCGTCGTCGACGTGCTCGGCGACGGGGCCGAGGGCTGGACGCCGGGGCAGCGGGTGCTGCTCCAGGCGGGGGAGCGGGACCGGCACGGCACCGTCTTCACCCGGGGCGTCGACTACGACGGCGGCTGGGCCGAGTATGCCCTGGCACGGCAGGACACCCTGGTCCCCATCCCGGACGACCTCTCCTTCGAGCAGGCCTGCATCATCCCCGACGCGGTCTCCACCCCGTGGGCGGCAGTCACCGACACCGGTCGTACCCGGCCGGGGGAGGCGGTGGGCGTCTGGGGTGTCGGCGGGCTCGGCGCGCACGCCGTACAGCTGCTCCGGCTGGTCGGCGCCGCGCCGGTGATCGCCGTGGACCCGCTGCCCGCCGCCCGGGAGCGGGCCCTCACCCTCGGCGCGGACGCCGCCCTGGACCCCGCCGACCCCGGCTTCCGGGCCGCGGTCAAGGAGCTGACCGGTGGTCGTGGCCTCGACGTGGCGTTCGACTTCGCCGGGGTCACCCCGGTCCGCGAGCAGGCCCAGACCCTGCTGGGCCGGCGTGGCCGGCTGGTGCTCGCCGGCATCGCCAACAAGCCGGTCACCATCGCCTCGGACAGCCCCTTCAACTACCTCCAGCAGGCGGTGCTCGGGCACTACGGCTCGGAGGCCGAGCACGTCGAGCAGCTGGTCCGGCTGGCCGGCGCGGGCCGGCTCGACCTGTCCGCCTCGGTCAGCGACGTGCTGCCGCTCGCCGACGCCGAGGAGGCGGTCCGCCGGGTGCAGTCCAAGGAGGGCAACCCGATCCGGCTCATCCTGCGTCCCTGACCGTGGTGTCCGGCGCCCGGCCGGTGGTCACGCCGGCCGGGCGGCCACCACCAGCGTGTCGAGCGCGTCCACGGTCGACCCGTCCACGGCGACCGGCCGGCGGACCGTCTCCGCCCGGGCGATCCGCAGGCCGTCCAGCCCGGCGGTCACCGCCTCCGGGGTCAGCAGGATCTCCGGGTCGCGGGGGCCGCCGACGCCGTGGGCCAGGTTGGCCCGGTCGTGCCCGACCACGACGAGCGTGCCGCCCGGGCGCAGCGCCGCCCGCGCCCCGGCCAGCGCCGTCGCCAGCGCGGCCGGCGGTAGGTGCAGGTAGGCGATCAGGACCAGGTGGTACCGGTCGGGCTCGGGGACGTCGGCGGTGACGTCGGCGACCCGCCAGCGCACCGGTACGCCCCGGCCGGCGGCCAGCTCCCGGCCCCGGGCCACGGCCACCGGGGAGAAGTCGACGGCGATGACCCGCCAGCCCCGCTCGGCGAGCCAGACCGCGTTGCGGCCCTCCCCGGCGGCGAGGTCCAGCGCGTCGCCCGGGGGCAGGTCGGCGACCGTCTCGACGACGAAGCGGTTCGGCTCGGCCGTCCAGACCAGCTCCGTCGAGGCGGCGTACCGGGCGTCCCAGTCGTTGCTGTCCATCGTCCGGTTATACGCGACGGGTGGGACCGGACCGCGGGGAACCCGGATGCGACCGGGACGGTGGCGACGCAGGGTCTCCGGGGCATCGACGGAACGCATATCCTGTGGCCGACGAATCGCCGGAAGGGACGCCATGCCGTCGCGGCAGGATCAGCTCCACTCGTACCAGTTCACCGTGCAGCGGGCGGTCGCCGCGCTGGTGATGCGGGAGACGGACCCGGCGCAGTCGCCGTTCCGCCGGCTGGCCGGCGCGGGCCTGGCCAGCGTCCTGGTGGCGGTGATCGGGCTCGGCGGGTTCGCCCTGTACGGCCTCTTCGCAGGCGGCGGTACCAAGTGGCGGGACACCGGCGCGGTGATCGTCGAGAAGGAGTCCGGCGCCCGCTTCGTCTACCGTGACGGCCGACTGCACCCGGTGCTCAACTACGCCTCCGCGCTGCTGATCATCGGGGCGGAGCGGGCCAGCACGGTGCTGGTGTCCCGCCGGTCCATCGAGGGCGTGCCGCGCGGCCGCCCGCTCGGCATCGCCGACGCGCCGGATTCCCTGCCCGCGCCGGGGCGGCTCTCGACGGCCCCGTGGACGGTCTGCTCCCTCACTCCGACCGGGGCCGACCGGGCCGCCCCCCGGTCGGCGCTGCTGATCGGCCGGAGTGCCACCGGCGGGCGGGCCCTCGGCGAGGAGGGCCTGCTGGTCCGGCCCCCGGACGGCAGCCTGCACCTGGTCTGGCACCAGCGGCGCTACCTGCTGCGGGACACCAGCCGGGTGCTGGCGGCGCTGGCCGCCACCCGGGAACGGGCCGTACCGGTGGCGCCGGCGCTGCTCAACGCCCTGCCGGCGGGCGCGGACCTGGCGCCGCCCGCCGTGGCGGACCTGGGCGAGCGGTCCGACCGCGTCTCGGGCGCCACGGTCGGCGACGTCTACCTGGTCCGCAACTCCGGCGGCGGCCGGCAGTACGCCGTCGCGGAGCGGAACGGGCTGGCCGGGATCACCGAGCTCCAGGCGGCGTTGCTGATGGCCCGCACCGGCCAGGGGGAGCCGGAGCCGGTCACCCTCGGCCGCTTCGCCGAGCTGCCGAAAATGCCGGATCTCGTGCCCACCGGTCCGACCGCGCCGCCCTCCTCGCCGCCCCGGCTGGCCGGGGTCGACGGGAGCGCGCTCTGCGGCCGGGTGGGCGGCGACGGGGAGGTCCGCGACGTCCGGCTCGGGGTCGCGGTGCCGGATCTGACCGCGGCCGCCCGGACCGGCGGGCAGGGCCGTTGGGTGCTGGCCGACCACGTGCTGGTCGAGCCCGGCGGCGGCGCGGTGGTCGAGTCGGTGGCCGCGCCGGGTGCGACCGGCGGCGCCGTCTCCGTCGTCACCGACCTGGGCCGGCGGTACGTGCTGGCCGACCCCGAGGTGCTCGGCATGCTCGGATTCCGGGGGGTGAAGCCGGTCCGGCTGCCCGCCGGGCTGGTCGCCCTGGTGCCCGCCGGCAGCACCCTGGACCCGGCCGCGGCCCGGGCGGTCGCCGCCCCGGCCTGAGCCGTCGCGGCAAGCCGTCCGGGACCGGCCACGGGCCGGCCGGCGGGACGTGTCCGCCGGCCGGGGTGCCAGGGTCGGCGGTCAGTCGGCGGGCCGGCGGAGCAGGCTGACCGCGAAGTCCGCGTCGTCGTGCCAGGGCCGGAGGTCCCAGGTGGCGAAGCGCTGCTCCCGGCGCAATCCCGCCGCGGCGACGTCGGCGTCGAAGTGGTCCAGCCGGTAGCCCCGGTCGAGGCCGAAGCCGACCAGCACCACACCGTCCGGCTTCACGTGCGCCCCGATCCGGGCCAGGACGTCGCGTTCGGTGCCGGGGGCGACGAAGGCCATCACGTTGCCGGCGACCACGGCGGCGTCGAAGGGCTCCCGCTCGCCGGCCGCGGCCAGGTCCAGCTCGGCGAGGTCACCGACGAGCCAGCGCGGGCCGGGGTGATCGGCGCGGGCCGCCTCGACCAGCGCGGGGTCGGCGTCCACCCCGACCACCCGGTGGCCCCGGGCGGCGAGCGCGGCGCCGACCCGGCCGGTGCCGCAGCCCGCGTCGAGGATCCGGGACCCGGGCGGCACCACCGCGTCGACCAGCCGGGCCTCGCCGGCGAGGTCCACGCCCTCGGCGGCGAGCTTGCGGAAGCGGTCGATGTACCACTGCGAATGTCCGGGACCGGTCTCGGTCGCCCAGCGGGTCGGGTTGGTCATGTCGCCACGGTAACCGGCGACCCGGCGGGCGACCCGGCGGTCAGGGCACCCGGGCGACGGTGATGAACTCGTTGTACGTGAAGACCTTGCCGGCCGCCCGGGGGAACGGGAAGGAGTACTGCTTCGCCACGGTCAGCCCGAGGTCACGCACCGCCTGGGCCGCCTCGTCGAAGCCGACGAACCGGACGTGGCTCGCGTCGCTGGCGTACCCGCGCTCCTGCGGGGTGATGAGCACGACGGTGCCGCCGGAGCGGACGAACGGCAGGTAGGAGGAGATCACCTCGAGCGCCTGTGGGCCGGGCAGGTGCTCCAGCAGGTGGGCGGCGAGCAGCGCGTCGAAGGCGCCCGGCCGGGCGTGCGGGGTCTGGAAGAACTCGTCGACCGTGTACGCCTCGTACCCGAGGGACCGGGCGTGCGCGATCGAGGTGGGGTTGTGGTCGACGCCGACCGCCCCCTCGCCGAGGTTGCCCAGGTTGCGGCCGAGCCCGCAGCCCACGTCGAGCGTGCGGCCCAGTTCGAGCCGGCGCAGGTTCCACCGGTACGGCGCCTGCACGTCGAGCGCCTGCTTCCAGCGCGCGCCACCGAGCCGCTGGAGGCGCTCGGTGTAGTCCTCGCCCTCGGTGCCCGTCGGGGCTTCCCGCCCTGCTCGATCCATTAGCCCGGCTCCCCTGCCTGCCATTGTGCGGACGGCCACGCCGGTCAGCCCCCGGCGTCGTACGCGGCGCCGGCCCTCCCGTACGGCCGGCACCGATGGTACGGATCACACGGGCGCCCGTCAGCAGCCGGACAGGGTTCTCATCGGGTGTGTCCGGTCGCTGGCGGAGGGTGACGACGGTTCGCCACCCTCCGCCGGCGCCGCTGTCAGCCCTTCTCCGCGCCCGCGGTGAGGCCCTCGGTGAGCAGCCGCTCGCTGGCGAAGAAGAGGATCACGATCGGCAGGGTGAGGATCACCGAGCCGGCCATCAGCACCGTCTTGGGTACCTCGACCCCGTCGGAGAGCAGGGACAGGCCGAGCGAGACCGTCCACCGGTTCGGCTTGTCCACCAGGAAGAGCAGCGCGAAGAGGAACTCGTTCCAGGCGATCATGAAGTCGTAGAGGGCGACCGCCATGATCGACGGGGCGGCGAGGGGGAGGCTGACCCGCCGGATGATGCCGAGCCGGCCGGCGCCGTCGATGGCGGCGGACTCCTCCAGGCTGATCGGGATGGTCTCGAAGTAGTTCTTGAGCATGTAGACCGAGACCGGCAGGGTCTGCGAGATGTAGACCAGCACCAGCCCGAAGAGCGACCCGCGCAGCCCGGCCCGGGTGAAGACCACGAAGAGCGGGATGGCGATGACGATGGACGGGAACAGGTAGACCGCCAGGAACAGGAAGTTGACCTGGCGGCGGCCGAAGAAGCGCAGCCGGGACACCGCGTACGCCCCGGGGATGGCGACCACCAGCGTCAGCAGCGTCGCGGCGACCGCGACGATGCCGCTGTTGCGGATGAAGGTGAGGAAACCCTGGCCGCCGTCCTCGGCGGCCTTGAGCACCTCGGTGTACGTGGCCACGGTGAGCTCGCCGAACGGCACCCAGAGCGAGCCGGGGTCGAGCAGCAGCCGCTCGATCGGGCGCACCGAGAGCACCAGCATGTACCAGAACGGCAGCAGGGTGATCAGCAGGAACGCGGCGATCACCAGCCGGCGCAGCCAGCGCAGCGAGACGGTCTCGAACTGGTCGCGGTCCATCACGCCTCCTTCCGCGCGGTGAAGAAGCGCAGGTAGATCGCGACGAACACGATCAGCACGACGGCCAGCACGACCGCCTGCGCCGCCGCCGCGCCGACGTCGGTCCGGGCGGTGAGGAACTGGTAGACCCGGACGCTGACCACCTCGGTGCCGGCGGAGCCGCCGGTGAGCAGGTAGACGTCGTCGAACTTGTTGAAGGTCATGATGAACCGCAGCACGGAGAGCAGCGCTATCACCGGCAGCAGCTGCGGCAGCAGGATGTGCCGGAACCGCTGGGTCGGGGTGGCGCCGTCGACCTGGGCGGCCTCCTCCAGCTCACCCGGCACGGCCTGGAGCCGGGCGAGCAGGAACAGGAACGCGAACGGGAAGTAGCGCCACGCCTCGAACGCGATCACCGTCCAGAGCGCCGTCGAGTCCTGGGACAGGAACGGGATCGGCGAATCCCAGCCGAGGAACCTCCGCCCCCAGTCGTTGACGATGCCGAGCTGCGGGTCGAGCATCACCTGCCAGACGAAGGCGACCGCGACCACCGGCGCCACGTACGGCAGCAGCATCGACGCGCGGACCAGGGTGCGGCCCCGGAACGGGCGGCGGACCACCAGCGCCGCGACCAGGCCGAGCAGGATCGACCCGAAGGTGCCGCCGACGCTGTAGAGCAGCGTGGTCCAGAGGCTGTCGGCGAACCCGGGGGTGTGCAGCACCCGGTCGAAGTTGCTCAGCGTCAGCTCGCCGAAGAGGCCGGTCTTGCGCAGGGTGGCCAGGCGTACCCGTTGGAAGGCCAGCACCACCGTCCAGACGATCGGGATGCCGATCACCGCGATGACCACGAGCAGGGTCGGGGCGACCAGGGCGAGGCCGGCCCGGGACTCGCGGCGGCGCAGGGTGAGCGGGCGTCGGCGGCCGGGGCGCGGCCGCTCCCGTGCGGGGGAGCGGCCGGTCTCCGGCGGGGCGGTGGTCAATTGACGCCTGCCTTGATCGCCTCCACGTCCTTCTTCGCCCGGGCGGCGGCCGCACCGGCGTCCGACTTGCCGCCGACCACGTCCGCGAGGGCCTTCGGCACGGGCAGCTCACCGAGGATCGCCCCGACCAGCTTGCCCTGGCCCTGCGGCAGGCCCCAGCGCTGGAAGGTGTCCGGGCTGCGGCGCAGGGTGGCGAGCACGTCGGGGCCGTACACCTCGGAGAGCGGCTTCTTCGCGTCCACCCCGGCCGGGCTGGTGTTCCAGGCGGTGAGGAACTTCTCCTTGTCCTCCGCGGTGCCCTTGCGGACCGGGAAGCGGCCCTCCGGGGACATGCCGAACCAGCGCGGGTAGCCGTCGGAGAGCATGTACTCCACGAAGGACTTCGCCGGGCCGGTGGCGGCGCCGTCGAGCACCGCCCAGGAGCTGATCTCGCCGTACTGGGCCGGCTCGGTGCCGTTGGGTCCCTTGATCGCGGTGACGAAGCCGCTGTTCTTGGCGAGGAAGGTGGGGTCCTTCGCGCACTGCGGGCAGGTCGGCTTGGCGTCGTTACGCAGCCCGGCCAGCTCGTCGAGGATGAACGGGGACCAGATCACCATGGCGGCCTTGCCGGCGAAGTAGGTGGCCCGGGTGGTGTCGACGTCCTGGGCGCCCCGGACCGAGTGGTTGCGCATCAGGTCGCCGTAGAACCGGAACGCCTCGACGCACTCCGGCGAGTCGAGCTTGACCGCCCCGGAGTCGTCGGTGAGCTGGCAGTTGTTGGCCAGCGCCAGGTGCTCGAAGGTCTGCTGAGTGAAGACGTCGCCGGGGGCGGTGGCCGCGGTGATGCCGGCGACGCCGCGGGTGTTCAGCTTCGTGGCCGCGGCGGTGATCTTCTCGTACGTGTCGGGTGCGGGCAGCCCGGCGGCGTCGAACAGGTCCTTGCGGTAGACCAGCAGCTGCCCCCAGCCGTCGCTGGGTACGGAGAGCTGCTTGTCGTCGTCGGAGGTCAGCTCCAGGGCGCGGGGGGAGAAGGTGTCCCGCCCCAGCGAGTCGACGATCTCGGAGTTGGCGTCGGGGTGGAGCAGTTGGTTGCCGGCGAGGGTCTGGATGCCGGCCAGCGAGACCGAGCCGACCACGTCGGGCAGATCGCCGGCGGCGGCGCTGGAGGCGATGAGGGACGGGAACTGGTCCTCGTTGACGGTGACCAGCTTGACCTTGACGCCGGTCTTGGCGGTGTAGTCCGCGGTGATCGCCTTGGTGGCGGTCACCCGGTCGGCGACGTCCTCCAGGCTCCAGACCGTGATCTGCGAACTGTCACTTTCCGGCTCGTCGTCGCTGCAGGCCAGCAGTCCCACCCCGGTAAATGTCATGATCAGGGTGGAGGCGACGATCCGCATCGAGGGTGATGGCATCGGTGGCACTCCTCTCGAAGGGTACACAATGGATTCAACGCCCTCGATTGATCAATAACAAGACATATGACGATTTTTTGTTAAGATTGAGCCCGGTACTTCCCGGGAGTGACGCCATGAGCAATTGGGTTGTCTCTCTGGCCGGCCCGCGGTGCGTCAGCCTCGAGCCCTGCGCCTCCGATCCGCTCGGCCCCGGGCAGGTGCGGGTCCGCACCTGCTTCTCCGGCATCTCCGCCGGGACCGAGCTCACCCTGTTCCGAGGCAGCAATCCCCGGCTGAGCAAGGACTGGGACGACGTCAGCCGGATGTTCGTCCCCCGCCAGACCCCGGTGCCGTACCCGCTGGTCGGGTTCGGCTACGAGGAGGTCGGCGAGGTCGTCGAGGCCGCCCCGGACGTCACCGACCGACGTCCCGGCCAGCTCGTCTGGGGCATCTGGGGGCACCGCGCCGAGGCCGTCGTACCGGCCGCCGCGGTCAGCCCCCTCGCCCCCGGGCTCGACCCGCTCGCCGCCGTCTTCGCCCGGCCCGGCGCCATCGCGCTCACCGCCGTCCTCTCCGGAGACCTGCACCTCGGCGACTGGGTCGGCGTCTTCGGGCAGGGCGTGATCGGGCTGCTCGCCACCCGGCTCGCGGCGCTCTCCGGGGCCCGGGTGGTCGCGGTGGACCGGGTGCCGGCCCGGCTGGCGATGGCCACCCGGTTCGGCGCCCGGCGCGCCGTCGACGCCGGCGCCGAGTCGGCCGCCGCCGTGCTGCACGGGCTCACCGAGGGCCGGGGCGCGGACATCTGCCTGGAGCTGTCCGGGGCGTACCCGGCCCTGCACGAGGCGATCCGGGCCACCACCCACGCCGGCCGCGTCGTGGCCGCCGGCTTCTACCAGGGCCAGGCCGACGGCCTCGGCCTCGGCGAGGAGTTCCACCACAACCGGATCCAACTGGTGGCGGCCCAGGTCTCCGGCCCCGCCCCGGCACCCGGCCTGGCCGGCCGGTGGACCGGTGCCCGCATCGCCCACACCTTCATGGACCTGGTGGCCGAGGGCAGCGTCGACCCGCTGCCGCTGGTGAGCCACGTCGTGGACGCCCGCGCGGTGGCCGACGCGCTGGCGCTGCTCGACCGCGGTGCCGATGACGTCCTCCAAGTCGTACTGAGGTTCTGACCATGGCCGTTCCGCTCGCCTGCCAGGAGCAGCTGCTCCCGGGCGCCACCCTGTCCCAGAAGTTCGCCCTCGCCACCGCCCTCGGCTACGGCGGCATCGAGCTGCGCGGCCGGGGCGAACTCGCCTTCGCTCGCCGCCTGCCTGAGCTGCGCCGGGCCCGCGCCGAGGGGGTGGTCATGCCGACGGTCTGCGTCGAGATGGACCACTTCATCGGCGACTTCGACCCGGCCCGCTCCCGGGACGCGGTGGCCAACCTGCGCTCCCAGCTGTCGGTGATCGCCGAGCTCGGCGGGATCGGCGCGATGACCCCGGCCGCCTGGGGGATGTTCTCCCGCCGGCTGCCGCCCTTCGAACCGCCCCGGTCGCCGGCCGGCGACCGGCAGGTCCTCGTCGACGCCCTCGGCGTCCTCGGCGAGCACGCCCGCACCGAGGGGGTCACCCTCTACCTCGAACCGCTCAACCGGTACGAGGACCACATGGTCAACCGGCTCGACGAGGCGGTGGCGCTCTGCGCGGCCGTGGGCCTGCCCTCGGTACGGGTGGTCGCCGACACCTTCCACATGAACATCGAGGAGGACGACGTGCACGCGGCGCTGCGGGCCGCCGCGCCCTACCTCGGGCACGTGCAGGTCAGCGACTCCAACCGGTACCAGCCGGGAGCCGGGCACCTGGACTGGCCGGCGCTGCTGCGCACCCTGGCCGAGATCCGCTACCCCGGCTGGCTGGCCCTGGAGTGCCGGCTGCGCGGCGACCCGGTCCGGGCCCTCCAACAGGCGGCCACCGTGCTGCGGCACGCCCAGCCGCGGCAGGCCGCCGCGTGAGCGCCGGCACACCCGCCGGCCGGAGCAGCGCGGGCGGGCCCGCCACGGCGGGCGCGCCCGGCACCCGCCCCGCCGGCCCGACCCGTGGAGAGCGGGCCACCGCGCTGCGCAGGCTCGCCCTCTCCACCCTGGACGGCAACTGGGAGCACGACCACACCGTCCCGTCACGCACCCTCTACCCGCACCAGTGGAGCTGGGACTCGGCGTTCATCGCGATCGGGCTGGCCCACGTCCGGCCCGACCGCGCCTGGCGGGAGCTGCGGACCCTCTTCGCCGCCCAGTGGGCCGACGGGCGGGTGCCGCACATCGTGTTCAACCCGGCGCTGCGGGTCGGGTCGTACTTCCCCGGGCCGGAGTTCTGGGATTCCGCGGTCGCGGCCGGCGCCCCGGCCGCCGCGACCTCCGGCATCGTCCAGCCGCCGGTGCACGCCCTGGCCGCCTGGTTGGTGCACCGCCGCGCCCCGTCCGAGGCGTCGGTACGGCACCTGCGCGCGCTCTATCCCCGACTGGTCGCCGCCCAGCGCTACCTGACCGGCCGGCGGGACGTCGGCGGCGGCGGGCTGGCCGCCATCGTGCACCCGTGGGAGTCCGGGCTGGACAACAGCCCGGCCTGGGACGCCCCGATGGCCGCGGTGCCCGCCGACGCCGAGGTGATGCGGGCGTACCGGCGGCACGACACGGCGCACGCCGACGCCGCCCACCGCCCCACCGACCTGGACTACGCGCGGTACGTCGCGATGGTCGCCGCCTACCGCGGCCGGGCGTACCGCGACGACGGCCTCTTGGGGCGGCGGCACCCCTTCCTGGTGGAGTGCCCGCTGGTCAACGCGGCGCTGGGCGCGGCCGAGCACGCCCTGGCCCGGATCGCCACGGTGGTCGGCGCGGACCCCGGACCGCACCGGGACCGGGCCGCCCGGATCACCCAGGCCGTGACCGACCGGCTGTACGACCCGGTCACCGGCACCTTCCACCCGCGCGACCTGCGCACCGACCGGCTGATCCCGGCCCGGACGGTGCTCGGGCTGATGCCGCTGATCCTGCCCGACCTGCCGGCCCAGCAGGCCGCGGCGGTGGTGGCCGAGGCCGGCTCGGCGCGGTTCGGGGTGGCCCCCCGGATGGCGCGTCCGCTGCCCAGCCACGACCGGACCGCGCCGGACTTCGAGCCGCTGCGCTACTGGCGCGGGCCGAGCTGGCTGAACACCAGCTGGTTGCTCTGGCGGGGGCTGCGCACCCACGGCCGGCCCGATCTGGCGGCCGGGCTGCGGGAGTCCATGCTGGAGCTGGTCGCCACCGGGGGCTGCCACGAGTACTTCCACCCGGACACCGGCGCGGGCCTGGGGTCTCCGGCGTTCAGCTGGACGGCGGCGCTGCTGCTCGACGCGCTCGCCGAGGGCTGAACCGTCGGGTTTGCCGGCGCACGCCAACCGGGAAGAGGGATGCATGGGCTTCTTTCGCCGGCGGCGTCCGCCCGCCCCCCTCTACGCGGCGATGGGCGTGGTCGTCGTCGTCGGGTTCGCGATCGCCACCTGGCAGGTGTGGAACAACGACAACGCGCTGCGCGACCGGGGTCGCGAGGCCCCGGCGCGGGTGGTGGAGATGAACCGCAGCCGGGCTACGGTCGAGTTCACCACCGACGACGGGCGCCGGGTGCGTGCCAGGATCGGTCAAGGCGACGCGGCGCCCGGGCCGCGCGCCGTCGTCGGCGACGCGGTGACCATCGTGTACGACCCGCGCCGGCCCACCGACGACGTACGGGACGTGCGTGCCCCGGAGAACCACCGCTCGGCGTACCTGTTGCTCGGTACGACCATCTTCGGGCTGGTCGGGGTGCCGCTGGCCACCTGGGGCATCGTCCGCGCCGACCGGCGGGAACGCGCGGCCCGGTGACGGGCCGCGCGTCGGGGGACGGATCCGCGGGTCAGGCGATCCCGGCCGGGGTGGCGGCGCCGGCGCGCAGCGCGGCCAGCGGGGCGTCGTCGATTGCGTAGCCGAGCGCGTCGACCACCTCGACCACGCCGCTGACCTGCATGGTCAGCCGCAGTGCCAGGTGCACGGACGACCAGCGGTCGAGCTGGCCGGTGAGGGTCACCACGCCGCCGTGGACGGTCACGTCGACGACGCCGTCTCCGACGCCCAGCACCCGGTGCAGCACGTCACCGACCACGTCCCGGCGGATGTCGGCGTCCGGGCGCAGGTGCACCTTCAACAGGTCGCCCCGCGTCACGATGCCCACCAGCCGGCCCAGGTCGTCGGTCACCGGTAGCCGCTTGACCTGCCGCTTCTCCATGATCCGGGCGGCCTCCACCAGGGAGACGTCGGGGGAGACGGTCACGGCGGGGGCGGTCATCAGGTCGGCGGCCAGGGTGGCGCCGGCCTTGATCCGGGCCTCCCGGTGCCGGCGGCTGGGAAAGATCCGCCGCTCGTGCGGCTGGCCCAACAGCTCCACCTTGTGCAGCAGGTCCGCCTCGGAGACCACCCCGAGCACCCGCCGGGCCCCGTCCACCACCGGCGCCGCGGTGACGTGCCGGCCGGTCAGCACGTCCACGATCTCCCGGTACGCGGTGCCCTCCCGTACCGTCGCGACGTCCGTCGTCATCACGTCCTGCACCTGCCACGTCCGCATAACGACCTCCTCGTTCCCGCCTCCGACGCTAGGCGGCGGGGCGGGTGCGGAGCAGGGGCGCAGGGACCGTGCCGGCCGGGCCGGAAGTCCCGGGTCAGGCCGTGCGGAGCTCGGCGAGCAGCCGCTCGACCCGGATGCGGATCTCGTCGCGGATGGGGCGGACGGCCTCGACGCCCTTGCCGGCCGGGTCTTCGAGCTTCCAGTCCTCGTAGCGCTTGCCGGGGAAGACCGGGCAGGCGTCGCCGCAGCCCATCGTGACGATGACGTCGGAGGACTCGGCCGTGGCGTACTCGAGGAGCTTGGGGGTCTGGTCGGTGATGTCGATGCCGACCTCGCGCATGGCCTCGACGGCGGCGGGGTTGACGGTGTCGGCGGGGGCGGAGCCGGCGGAGCGGACCTCGACGGTGTCGCCGGCGAGGTGGCGCAGCCAGCCGGCGGCCATCTGGGAGCGGCCGGCGTTGTGCACGCAGACGAACAGGACGCTGGGCTTGTCGCTCATGGGATGCCTCTCGGGGTACGGGATCGCAGGGTGGTCAGGACCGGTCGTCGCGGGCCAGGTCGGGCTCGGCCGGGACGACGACCTGATCGGCGGCGTCGCCGGCGTCGGGGTAGAGCGCGGCCAGCAGGCCGACCCCGACGGCCAGTCCGACCAGTTGGGCGACCACGAAGCCGGGGACCGAGGTGGGCGCGATGCCGGCGAAGGTGTCGCTGAACGCCCGGCCGATGGTCACCGCCGGGTTGGCGAACGAGGTGGACGAGGTGAACCAGTACGCGGCCCCGATGTACGCGCCGACCGCGGCGGGGGCGACCGGGGCGCGCCCGGAGCGGGCGAGCGCGAAGATGAGCAGGATCAGCCCGGCCGTCGCGACCACCTCGCCCAGCCAGAGGTGGCCGCCGGTGCGGTCCTTGCCGGAGAGGGTGACGGCGCCGAGGTCGAACATCAGGTTCGCCAGGATCGACCCGGCGATCGCCCCGAGGATCTGGGCGGCGATGTAGCCGGCGAGATCGCGGGCGGTGAGGCCGGCGCCGGCGCGGCGACCGAGGAACCAGTCGGCGGCGGAGACCACGGGGTTGAAGTGGGCGCCGGAGACCGGTCCGAAGATCAGGATCAGCGCGCCGAGGGCGAACGCGGTGGCGATCGAGTTCTCCAGCAGTTGGAGCCCGACGTCGCCGGGGGAGAGGGTGGTGGCCATGATGCCGGAGCCGACCACGGCGGTGACCAGCAGGGCGGTGCCGGTGAACTCGGCCAGCAGGCGCCGCCGGAGGGCGATGGTCATCGGTCTGTTCTCTCCTGTGGTGTGACGTGCCGGGGCGGGGCACCCGGGCTGTTGTTCAGCGGGCTGACGGCGGGGGCAAGCCGGTCGATCCGGTCGGCCAGGTCGGCATACGCCGCCTCGAACGCCTCGTCGGTGTCGACCCGGACCGGGTCCGGCACCGACCAGTGCAGCCGGGGCCGCACCGGACCGGTCAGCTCCTCGTGGGCGTTGTCGCAGACGGCGACCACGAGGTCCTGGTCGCGGACCACGTCGGCCACGTGCGCGGTGCCCGTGGGATCGAGGTCCAGCCCGTGCCGGTGGGCGACCGCGACGGCGCGGGGGTGCACGCGGACCGCGGGCTTCGTGCCGGCGGAGGCGGCGGTGGCGCGGGTGCGGTGCCGCCACAGGGCGGCGGCGAGCTGGGAGCGGGCGGAGTTGTGGGTGCAGACGAAGACCACCCGGTCGACTCCGGCGAGCGGCGGCGGGGCCAGCGCGGCCAGGGTCGCCGGTCGCAGCCGCAGGTAGGTGCGGCGGCGGTCGCCCTCGGAGCGGCCCCGGACGACGAGGCCGGCGTCGGCGAGCACCTTGACGTGGTGGGCGACCAGGTTGGTCGGCATGTCGAGGCTGCGGGCGATCTCCCCGGGGGAGGCGTCGCCGAGGGTGAGCGCGTCGACGATCGCGAGGCGCGCCGGGTCGCCGAGGGCGGCGTGGACCCGGGCCCGGCTCGTCAGGGAATCAACCTCAGCGCTCATTGACTCAACTATCACTGAGTAAAGCCGGCCCGTCAAGTCGGCGGGTGGATCAGCCGGACTCGACCGCGAGCAACGCGGCGAGCTGACGCAGGATGGCGGGCCGGGCGCGGTACCAGACCCAGGTGCCGCGCCGCTCGGCGTCCACCAGGCCGGCCTCCCGCAGAGCCTTCAGGTGGTGCGAGATGGTCGGCCCGGTGAGGTCGAAGGCCGGGGTCAGGTCGCAGACGCACACCTCGCCGCCCTCGGCGGAGGCGATCATCGACATCAACCGCAGCCGCACCGGGTCGCCGAGCGCCTTGAAGGCGGGGGCGAGCACCGCCGCAGTCTCCGCCGGGACCTGACGCTGGGCCAGCGGGGCGCAGCAGGGTGCGTCGGCGGTGAGGTCCACCAGGGTGCGGGGCGCGTCTTGCTTCGACATGACCCTAGGTTGACATCCATCTAATCAACGTGCAACTCTCTGCTTCGACCGATGTCGAGACAGGGCGTCGGAATGCTGTTAGACTCCATCGCTTATCGGCGATAAACGATCGAGGAGTGGGTGTGGACGAGCTGCTCGCACGGGAGACGGCGCAGACGTACGCGTCGTGGTTCCGCGCGTTGGCGGACCCGACGCGGGTGCAGATCGTGGCGTACCTGGCCCGACAGGCCCGACCGACGAGCGTGGGGGAGATCGTCGGTGCGATCGGGCTCGCCCAGTCCACCGTCTCGCAGCATCTCAAGATCCTCAGCGAGGTGCGGTTCGTGCTGGCGGAGGCGGCCGGCACCGCCCGCCACTACCGGATCAACGAGGCCTGCGTCGGGTGCTTCCCGTCCGCCGCCGACGTCGTCATGGGCCGCCCCGCCCCGCGCCCGGAGGGGGTCCGCTGATGGCCGACACCACCGTCCGCCCGATGACGGCCGACGACGCCGGCCCGGTCCTGGCGATCTACCAGGCCGGCCTCGACGGCGGCCACGCCAGCTTCGAGACCACCGCGCCGACCTGGGCCGTCTTCGACGCGGGCCGGCTGCCCGAGCACCGCTTCGTGGCCGTCGACCGCGACGGCACCGTACGCGGCTGGATCGCGGTCTCCCCGACCTCGGCCCGGGCGGTCTACGCCGGGGTGGTGGAGCACTCCGTCTACGTCGATCCCGCCGCCCGGGGGCGCGGCGTGGCGCGGCTGCTGCTGGCCACGCTGATCGGCTCGACCGAGGCCGCCGGGATCTGGACCATCCAGTCCGGCGTCTTCCCGGAGAACACCGGCAGCCTGGCGCTGCACCAGCGGGCCGGGTTCCGGGTGATCGGCGTCCGCGAACGAGTCGGTCGCCACCACGGCCGGTGGCGCGACGTCGTCCTGCTGGAGCGGCGCAGCCCCGCCATCACCTGACCGGCGTCGGTCCCGCGCCCCCGGCCACCGTCCGCGCTCTTGATTAGATGTTTATCAACACAGAGGAGTTTGCGATGAGCACCCTGGACAACCTTCCCGTCGTGGTGATCGGCGCCGGCCCGGTCGGCCTGGCCGCCGCCGCGCATCTGCACGAGCGCGGCCTCGCCTTCACCGTCCTGGAGGCCGGTGACCGCGCCGGCGCGGCGGTCCGGCAGTGGGGACACGTGCGGGTGTTCTCGCCGTGGCGCTACAACATCGACCCGGCCGCCCGGCGGCTGCTCGACGAGTCCGGCTGGGTCGCCCCCGACCTCGAGGCCCTGCCCACCGGCGCCGAACTGGTCGCCGGCTACCTCCAGCCCCTGGCCGACCTGCCGCAGCTCAAGCCGCACCTGCGCTACGGCGCCCGGGTGGCGGCGATCAGCCGCCTCGGCCTGGACCGGCTGCGCACCGCCGGCCGCGAACACACCCCGTTCCTGGTCCGCCTCGCCGACGGCGACGAGCTGCTCGCCCGCGCGGTGATCGACGCCTCCGGCACCTGGGGCACCCCGAACGTGCTCGGCGCCTCGGGTCTGCCCGCCCGGGGCGAGACCGACGTCGCCGCGTACCTGGAGCACGCGCTGCCCGACGTGCTCGGCGCGGACCGGGAGCGGTTCGCCGGCCGGCACACCCTGGTGGTGGGTGCCGGCCACTCCGCCGCCAACACCCTGCTCTCCCTGGCCGGGCTGGCCGCCGAGGAGCCCGGCACCGAGGTGACCTGGGCGATCCGGTCCACCTCGCCGGCGCGCAGCTACGGCGGCGGCGACGCCGACGCCCTGCCGGCGCGCGGTGCGCTCGGCGCCCGCCTACGCGCGCACGTCGACGCCGGCCGAGTCCGGCTGCTGACCGGCTTCTCGGTGCACGCCCTCAGCCCCGCCGACGGGCGTGTCGCGGTGGTCGTCCGGCACGCCGACGGTGGGGAGGAGCGGGTCGTGGTGGACCGGATCGTCGCGGCCACCGGCTTCCGTCCGGACCACTCCATCGCCGCCGAGCTGCGCCTCGACCTGGACCCGGTGCTGGGGGCCACCCGGGCCCTCGCCCCGCTGATCGACCCGAACGAGCACTCCTGCGGCACCGTCCCTCCGCACGGCGTCGACGAGCTGTCCCACCCCGAGGCCGGGTACTACGCCGTCGGGATGAAGAGCTACGGGCGTGCGCCGACGTTCCTGATGGCCACCGGTTACGAGCAGGTCCGCTCCGTGGTCGCCGCCCTCGCCGGGGACTGGGACGCCGCCCGTGACGTCCGGCTCGACCTCCCGGAGACCGGGGTGTGCAGCAGCAACCCGGACGACGCGGTCGGCGGCGAGAGCTGCTGCGGTCCGACGCCCGCCGCCGTCGGCCTCGCCACCGGCATCTCCGGCGGGCTGCTGGCCACGCCGCTGAACCTGGTGAGCCTCGACGCCGTTCCCGCCGGCGGTCAGGCCGGCGGCTGCTGCGGCAGCTGAGCGCGGCGCGGCGGCGGCGTCGCCGCACAGTCAGTCCAGCCGGCGCCAGTCCACGCCGGCTGGACGCTCCGGCGACTCGAGCGCCGCCAGCATCACCGCCTCGACCTGCTCCGGGGTGAGCTGCTCGCGGTGGTCGGCGCCGGGGACGTACGCGCCCCAGGACCGGTCCTCGCCGTCCGCCATGACGACGCCGGTCCCGTGCCGGCGGTCGCTGACCGCCGCGACGGTGCCCCACGGCCGGTGGACGAACACCTGCTGGTCGAGATCCGGGTCCAGTTCGCGCAGCCAGCGTCGGACGGTCTCCCGGTCGGCGAGGGCCGCTGTCTCACCGACGACCCGGAACAGCCCCGGTCTGCTCAGTCGTTCGGCCACGTCCCGCTTCGGCTCCCGCCGGCCGCGCCACCAACCCATCCCGCGCTCCTTTCGGATGGAATGCCGCCGAAGGCGGAATGCCCCGCCGACCGTCCCCGGGAAACCCGCGCCGCCGACCCCGTCGTTTGTCCGGGACGGCTCCGGGTATTCGCGTCCGGCCCGGACCCGCCGGGCCCGGCGGGGAGGTGGACCCGGATGCGCTTCCCGATCTTCGTCAACGCGGTGGCCCGTCGCGCCCAACTGCCGCCGGAGCGGGCGGCCGCGATCTCCCGCGCCGCCCTGGTGACGCTGGCGGAGCGGGTCAGCGCCGGGGAGGCCGACGACCTGGCGGCCCAGCTGCCGGACAACCTCGGCGGCTACCTCGCCGGGCCGACCCCGGCCGAGGCCGGCACGGGCCTCGGCGCGGAGGTTCCCGGGGGGCCGGTGGGCGACGGGGCGGCCGGGTACGGGCCGGTGGAGTTCCTGCACCGGGTGGCCGAGCGGGCCGGGGTGGAGCCGGCGACCGCGGAGGTGGGCGTACGGGCGGTGTTCGCGACGCTGCGCGAGGCGGTCACAGTCGGGGAGTTTCAGGATCTGGTGTCGCAGTTGCCGAAAAGTTTCATCCGGGGCGTCGATCCCGGGCCGGTCCCGCCGTACGATCGTTGACGTACGACAACCTCCGGCAGCGCGCTGACCTGCTGTTGAGGAGTCATTCCGGCGGAAAATCCCCGGCCTGCAAGCTCTTTCACCGAAAAATTACTCGTCAGTACCTGCTTAGGCGGTAACTCCTGGCCGCGCTAGAGGGATGATCGGCCGAATTTCGGCACCCGATCTCCGTCCGGTCGTCGCCTCTTCGGGTCGACTCCGATCAATGATCTGTTCCCCGGGACATCGAGCCCTATGCTGGCTCCATTGTGAAGTCCTGGGGGGGATCATGATCACAACTGTAGATGGCTGCGCCTATGTCCACTCAGGAGCGAAGTCTGCCTCCTGACATGGCGCAACCATCGATCGTTCATCGCTTCGCGGACGTCGCCGCCGCTCGACCCGAGCAACCGGCGATCATCGGCGAGACCCACGAGGTCCGCTACACCGCACTCGCCCTGACCGCCGGCGGGCACGCCGCCGCCCTCACCGCCGCCGGCGCCCGCACCGGCGACCGGGTCGCCCTGCTCACCGGGCACGGCGCGCCCACCATCGCCGCGATCCTCGGCACGCTCGCGGCCGGCTGCGCGTACGTGCCGCTGGACCCGGAGTTCCCGACCGGGCGGCTGCGGCACATGCTCGCCGCCGCCGACGTCCGCCTGCTGGCGTGCACCCCGGCCCACCGGACGCTGGCCGAGCAACTCCGCGCCGACGTGGCGGACCTGCGCGTGCTCGTCCTCGACGACGACGCCGCCGCGCCGCTGGGCCCCGCGCCGGTCGACCCGGACGCCCCGGCGTACGTGCTGTTCACCTCCGGCTCCACCGGGACGCCCAAGGCCGTCGCGCAGACCCACCGCAACCTCGCCCACGTCGTCGACAACCAGATCCGCACCCTGTCGATCGGCCCCGACGACCGGCTCAGCCTGCTCGCCTCGTTCAGCTTCGACGCGGCCATCCCCGACCTCTACCCGGCGCTGCTCACCGGCGCGGCCGTCGTCCCGGTCGACCTGCGCCGGCACGGGCTGGCCCACGCGGTGGGGCGGCTGGACCGGCACCGGGTCACCGTCTACCACTCCACCCCCACCGTCTACCGGTTCCTGCTCGACACCCTCGGCCAGCGCCGGCTCGACGCGGTGCGGGTGGTCCTGCTCGGCGGCGAGCAGGCCACCGGGGTCGACGCGGCCCGCGGTCGGGACCGGTTCGCGGCGGACTGCGTGCTGGTCAACGGCTACGGCGCCACCGAGATGACCTTCGCGGCGCGGCACGTGCTGCCGCTGGCCGGGGCCGACCCGACGGCCACCGGGCCGCTGCCCATCGGCGCCGCGCTGCCCGGGTACGCGCTGCGGCTGACCGACGCCGGGGAGATCGTGGTGCGCAGCCGGCACCTGGCCCCCGGCTACCTCGGCCAACCCAGCGACCGGTTCGCCGTCGACCCCGACGGGGTGCCCACCTACGCCACCGGTGACCTGGGCGAACGGCTGCCCGACGGCAGCCTGGTCTGCCTCGGCCGGCTCGACCGCCAGGTCAAGGTGCGCGGGTTCCGGGTCGAGCTGACCGAGATCGAGGCGGTCCTCGCCGAGCAGCCCGGCGTCGCCGCCGTCCGCGCGATCGCCCGGGACGGCGAGTTGCTGGCGTACGCCACACCCGCCGGCGGGACCCCGGACCCGGCGGCCCTGCGCGCCGCCCTCGCCCGGCGGCTGCCCGACTACGCCCTGCCCCGCGCGGTGGTCGTGCTCGACGCCTTCCCGCTCACCGTGACCGGCAAGGTCGACGAGCGGGCGCTGCCCGACCCGACCCGGCAGGTGCCGCCCGGGCAGGAGCCGGCCACCGACACCGAGCGGGCGGTGCACGACATCTGGTGCGCGGTGCTCGGCCGCGGCGCCGTCGGCCGGCAGGAGAGCTTCTTCGACGCCGGTGGCCAGTCCCTGCTGCTCGGCCAGGTCCAGCAGCGCCTCGCCGAACGGTTCGGGGTGACCCTGCCGATGGCCCGGCTCTTCGCCCGCCCCACCGTGGCCGCGCAGGCCCGGCTGCTCGACGCGCCGGCCACCATGGAACCCGCCCCGCCGCTGCCCGCCCCGGCCGCGCCGCCGGTCGCCGGTCGGGAGTACACCGGCGACGAGATCGTGGTGGTCGGGCTGGCCGGCCGCTTCCCCGGCGCCGGAGACGTGGCGACCTTCTGGTGGAACCTCTGCGCCGGGGTGGACTCCATCCACGACCACACCGACGAGGAGCTGGCCGCCCTCGGCATCGGCCCCGCCCTGCGCGCCGACCCCCGGCACGTGCGGGCCGCCGGCCGGCTCGACGGGGTGGACCGGTTCGACGCCGAACTCTTCGGCATGGCCGCCACGGAGGCGGCCCGCACGGACCCGCAGCACCGGCTCTTCCTGGAGGCGGCGTGGGAGGCGCTGGAGGACGCCGGGCACGACCCGACCCGCTTCCCCGGCCTGGTCGGCGTCTACTCGGCCACCTCCGCCAACCGGTACTTCCTGTTCCACCTGATGGACAACCCGGCGGTGGTGGGCGAGGTCGACCCGGACGACTGGGAGACCCGGCTGATCGGCCGGCAGTTCACCGACCACCTGCCCGGCCAGGTCGCGTACCGACTGGGGTTGACCGGGCCGGCGGTGGCCGTGCAGAGCGCCTGCTCCAGCTCGCTGGTCGCGGTCTGCCTCGCCGCGCAGAGCCTCGCCGACTACCAGTGCGACATCGCCCTCGCCGGCGGGGTCAACGTGACCTGGCCGCGCTACCGGCACACCCCCGGCGGGCTGGCCTCACCGGACGGCCGGTGCCGCGCCTTCGACGAGGCCGCCACCGGTTCCGGCTTCGGCTCCGGCGTGGGCGTGGTCGCGCTGCGCCGGCTCGCCGACGCCCGGGCCGACGGCGACCGGATCTACGCGGTCCTGCCCGGCTGGGCGGTCACCAACGACGGCCCGGACCGGGCCGGCTTCGCCGTGCCCGGGCCCGCCGGCCAGGCCGCCGCCGTGGCCAACGCGCTCGCCGCGGCCGAGGTCGCGCCCGGCGAGGTCCGCCTCATCGAGGCCCACGGCAGCGGTACGCCGCTCGGCGACGCCATCGAGGTGGCCGCGCTGCACGAGGTGTACGGCGGGGCGGCGCCGGCCGAGTCCTGCGCGCTCGGCTCGGTCAAGACCAACATCGGCCACCTCGACGCGGGCGCCGGCATCGCCGGCCTGATCAAGACGGTGCTCGCCGTGCGGCACGGGCTGATCCCGCCGAACCTGCACTTCACCCGCCCGCACCCCGAGATCGACCTGGCCGGTGGCCCGTTCTACGTCCCGACCAAGGCCCGGGACTGGCCGCCCGGCCCGCGCCGGGTCGCCGGGGTCAGCTCCTTCGGCCTCGGCGGTACCAACGCCCACGTGGTGGTCGAGCAGCCACCGCCCGACGAGCCGCCGGACGGCCCGCCGGCCGCCGCGCAGCTACTGCCGGTCTCGGCGCGTACTCCGCAGGCGCTGCGGGAGGCGGTGACCCGGCTGCGGGCGCACCTGGTCGGCGCCGCCCCGGCGCTACCCGACGTCGCCGCCACCCTGGCCCTCGGCCGGCGGGCCTTCGACTGCCGGGCCGCGGTGGTCGCCACCGACCCGGCCGGCGCGGTCGCCGCCCTCGACGAGCTGCTCGCCACCGGCGCTCCCGTCGCCGGCCAGCCCGGCGAGCTGCGCGACCTGGCCACCGCGTGGGTCGCCGGCCAGGACGTCGACTGGGCCGCGCGGTATCCGGAGAACAGCTTCCGCCGCACCGGACTGCCCGGCTACCCGTTCCAGCGCCGTCGGCACTGGATCGACCCTCCTCAGAAAGGCACGCGGTGAACTGGTTCGTCTCGCCCGGAAGCCGACCCCAGGCGCCGGTGCAGCTGTTCTGCCTGCCCTACGCCGGCGCCGGCGCGAGCGCGTTCCGGCGCTGGCAGGAGGGGATCGGCGCGGACGTCGAGGTGCTGGCCGTGCAGCTGCCCGGCCGGGAGAACCGGATCAGCGAGGATCCGGCGTTCACCGTCGCCGACGTCGCCACCGCGATCGCCGACCGGGCCGACCGCCCGTACGCCGTCTACGGGCACTCGATGGGCGGACGGCTCGGGTTCGAGGTGGTCCGCGAGCTGCGCCGCGCCGGCCGTGAGCTGCCGCGGCGACTGTATGTGGGCGGGGCCCGGGCGCCGCAGGTCACCGCGGCGAGCCTCTTCGACGGCCTCTCCACCGTGGACGACGACGAGCTGTTGCGCCGGCTCGGCGAGGGCGGCGGCCTCCCCGCCGAGCTGCTGGCCCACCCCGAGCTGGTGGAGCTGCTGCTGCCCCTGCTGCGCGCCGACTTCGGCCGGGTGGACGGCTACCGCTACCTCCCGGGGGAGCCGCTGCCGGTGCCGATCGTCGCGTTCAGCGGCCGGCGGGACCGGGCGGTGAGCCGCGAGCAGAGCGCTGCCTGGGCGGAGCACAGCGCCGCCGGGTTCACCCTGCACGAGATCGACGGCGGGCACTTCTTCCTGCACGACCAGCTGCCCGACCTGCTCGCCGCGATCCGCGCCGACCTGACCGGCGCCGCCACCGCCGGGGTGCCCGCCTCCGGGATGCCGGCCACCGCCGGGATGCCGGCCGCCGGGCGGCCGGTCGGTGAGCAGGGGAGCGGCCCCGGCGCGCACCGGGTGCCGCTCGGCGACACCGGCTGGTCGGTGTGGCGGGACGCCATCCTGCGGACCACCGGGTTCCCGGCCGACGGGCTGACCCTGTTCGCCGCCCCGCGGGCCGCCGCCGCGGCCGACGACCTGCTCACCACCGGCGCCGACGACGGCCAGTTCGACAAGGAGTTCGACGAGGCCGTCCGGTCCGGTGCCCACCGGCTCAGCGAGCTCGCCGCCGACCCCCTGCTGCGGGAGGCGATCACCTGGCAGAACCGGAGCGCGCTGGTCGCGCTGAACGGGCTGGCCCGCGGCGGTGGGGACGCGCCGCGCAACGTCCGCCGCCGGGACCGGGAACGCGCCCTGCTCAAGTACTGGCAGCGGTACGGCGGCAAGAACGAGACGGTCGGCTTCTTCGGGCCGAGCTGCTGGGTCACCCTCGACCCCGCGCAGGCCGAGGTCGCCCGGATCGCCCCCGGGCCGCAGCTGACCCGCCGCCGCTGGGTGTGGTTCGAGTCCTGGGCGCTGTCGGCGTACGCCGACCGGATCGGCGCCGACCTCGCGGTGCGCCGCTGGTGGCCACCGATGCTCGGCGTCCACCTCAGCGTGCGCGACCGGGCGGTGCTGCGCCCGGGCCGCCCCCCGGTGCCGCTCTCCCCGGTGGAGGCCGCGCTGCTCGCCGCCGCCGACGGCCGCCGCCCCGCCCACGAGCTGGTCGCCGACCCGGCCGTCGGGCTGCGCCGCCCTGAGGACGGGTACGCGCTGCTGGACCGGCTCGTGGAGCGCGAGCTGATCACCTGGGACGCGGCCCTGCCGGTCAGCCCGGAGGCCGAGGACGTGCTCCTCGCCCGGATCGACGGCATCGGCGACGAGCCGGTACGACAGGCCGCGCGCGCCGGGTTCGACCGGCTGCGCGCCGCCCGGGACGAGGTCGCCGCGGCCGCCGGTGACCCGGACCGGCTGCGGGAGCGGCTCGACGCCCTCGACGCCGCCTTCACCGAGCTGACCGGTCAGCCGGCCCGCCGCCGCGCGGGACAGATGTACGCCGGCCGGACCATCTGCTACGAGGACGCCAGCCGCGACCTCGACGTCGTCTTCGGCGCGCCGCTGCTCGCCGAGCTCGCCGCCCCGCTCGACGTGCTGCTGCGGGCCGCCCGGTGGATGGTCACCGCCCTGGAGCAGGCGTACGCGGCGGTCTTCCGGGACCTCTACGACGAGCTGCGCGCCGAGGCGGGCGACGGGCCGGTGGCCCTGTCCGACCTGTGGTTCCTCGTCCAGGGGCTGTTCTGGGGCACCGGGCAGCGGCCGGTGGACGAGGTGGCCGCCGAGTTCGCCGCCCGCTGGGCCGAGCTGTTCGGGCTGGCCGACCTGCCCGCCGGCAGCCCCGAGGTGCGACTGCCGGTGGCCGACCTCGCCGACCGGGTCGACCGGGCCTTCCCGGCCACCCGACCCGACTGGTCCAACGCGGTCATGCACAGCCCGGACCTGCAGATCTGCGCCACCGACGCGGACGCGCTGCGGCGCGGCGACTACACCGTGGTCCTCGGCGAACTGCACGCCGCCTGGTCCTCCTTCGACTGCGCGGTGTTCACCCCGTCGCACCCCGACGTCGAGCGGCTGCGCGCCGCGCTCGCCGAGGACCTCGGCGCGCACCGCGTCCGGCTGCTCTTCCCCGCCGAGTGGCCGCGCCGGACCAGCCGTACCTCCGAGACGCTGACCGGACCGACCGACCGGCACCTGGCGTTCCAGCCGGCACCCGGCGGTGAGCCGGGCCGGGTGCTGCCCACCGTCGACCTCACCGTCACCGACGAGGACGGCCGGCTGGTCGTCACCGGCCGTGACGGCCAACGCTGGACCCTCACCGAGATCTTCGCCGAGCTGCTCAGCGCGCACGCGGTCGACGGGTTCAAGCTGGTCGCCGCGGCCCCGTACACGCCCCGGATCACCCTGGACCGGCTGGTGGTGGCCCGGCAGACCTGGCGGACCACGGTGGGGGCGAGCGGCCTGGGCACAGTGACCGGTGAGCGGGAACGGTTCCGCGCGATACGCCAGTGGCGCCGCCGGCTCGGCCTGCCGGAGCGGGTGTACGTCAAGCTCGGCACCGAGACCAAGCCCTGCTTCGTCGACCTGGGCAGCCCCGCCTTCGCGAACATGTTCTGCGCCATGGTCCGGGCCGCCCGCGCCGACGGCGGCGACGACACCTCCCTGGTGGTCAGCGAGATGCTGCCGACACCCGACCAGGCCTGGGTGCCGGACGCCGCCGGACGCCGCTACTTCAGCGAGCTGCGACTGCACATCGTGGACGCCCCGGCGCCGGAGGTCGGCCGATGAGCCACCTGCTGCCGTTGGGCGACACCGGCTGGTCGGTGTGGCGGGACGTCCTGCTGCGGACCGCGGGCTTCCCCGCCGACGGGCTCGCGGCCTTCGCCGCCCCCGAGGCCGCCACCGCCGCCGACGCGCTGCTGGCGGGCGAGGGCGGCGCCGAACTGTTCGACAAGGCGTTCCGGGACGCCGTGCTGGAGGCCTCCGTCCGGCTGGCCCGGATCGCCGCCGACCCGCTGCTGCGCGAGGCGGTCACCTGGCAGAACCCCGGCATGCTGGTGGCCCTGGACGGCCTGGTGACCGGCCACCCGGCGGCCCGCAACTGGCGCCGGCGCAGCCGGGAGACCACGCTGCTGCGGTACTGGCAGCGGTACTGCGGCAAGGCCGAGACGATCGGCTTCTTCGGACCGGTCTGCTGGGGCTCGGTCGACCCGGCCGGGTCGACCCGGCTGATCCCCGGGCCGGGGCTGGTCCACCGCCGCGAGGTCTGGTTCGAGGCGTGGGCGCTGCTGGCGTACGCCGACCGGCTCGCCGAGGACCTGGCGGTGCGCCGCTGGTGGGCGCCCGCCCTGCCGCCGCACCTGAGCGTCGAGGGGCGTCGGCTCTGCCGGCCGCTGCACCCGCCGGTCGAGCTCACCGCCCTGGAGGCGCGGCTGCTGGCCGCCTGCGACGGGCGGACCCCGGCCGAGGCCGTGGTGCGGGAGGCGCTCACCGACGACGGGGCGGGCCTGCGCACCGTCGACGACGGCTACCTGCTGCTCGACCGGCTCGTCGCCCGGGGACAGCTGGTCTGGGACGCCGGACTGCCGTACAGCCCCCGGGCCGAGCAGGTGCTGGCCCAGCGGATCGCGGCGATCGGCGACCCGGCCGTCCGGGCCGAGGTGACGGCCGGCTTCGACCGGCTGCGGGGCGCCCGGGACGCGGTGGCCGCCGCGGCCGGCGACCCGGACCGGCTCGGCGCCGCCCTGGCCGCGCTGAACGCGACCTTCGCCGGGCTGACCGGGCAGGCGGCGACCCGGCGCGGCGGCGAGATGTACGCCGGCCGCACGGTCGCCTACGAGGAGACCGCCCGGGACCTCGAGGTCACCGTCGGGGGCTCGGTGCTGGAGGCGCTGGCCGCCCCGCTGGCGGTGCTGCTGCGGGCGGCCCGCTGGCTCACCGCGGAGATCGGCGCCGACTGCCACCGGCTCCTCGTCGAGCTGCACCGCGAGCTGGCCGCCGAGGGGCCGGTCCGGCTGGCCGACCTCTGGTCGCTGGCCCAGGGGCTGCTGCTCGCGCCGGACGGGCCGGTCAGCACGGCCAGCGCGGGGTTCGCCGCCCGCTGGGCCGAGCTGTTCGGCCTCGCCGACCTGCCGCCGGAGCAGCCGGAGCTGCGGCTGGACAGCGCCGAGCTGGCCGCCCGGGTGGCCCGGGTCTTCCCCGCCGAGGCGCCCGGCTGGCCGTCGGCCCGGATCCACAGCCCGGACGTGCAGATCAGCGCGACCGACCTGGACGCGGTGGACCGGGGCGAGTTCCAGCTCGTGCTCGGCGAGCTGCACCCGGCCATCACGCCCTTCGACAGCGTCGTGTTCACCCCGTTCCACCCCGACCCGGCGGCGCTGCGCGCCGGGCTCGACGCCGACCTGGGGCCGACCCGCACCCGGGTGCTCTACCCGGCGAGCTTCCCCCGGCTCACCACCCGCACCACGTACGCGCTGACCGGCCCCGACGACCGGCAGCTCGGCATCGACACCGCCCGCGGTGCCGACGCCGAGCGGCTCGTCCCGGCCACCGCGGTCCGGGTCGAGCTCGACGGCGGCGAACTCGTGGCGATCTTCCCGGACGGCTTCCGCTGCCCGCTGGTGGAGATCTTCGGCAGCATCCTCGGCGTGCTGCTGCTGGACAGCTTCAAGCTGCTCGACCCGGCGCCGCACACGCCCCGGATCACCATCGACCGGCTGGTCGTGGCCCGGCGCACCTGGCGTACCACGGTCGACGCGTCCGGGCTGGCCGGCGTGGTCGGCGAGGCGGAGCGGTTCCTGGCGGTCCGCCGCTGGCGGGACCGGCTCGGCCTGCCCGAGCAGGTCTTCGTGAAGGTCGGTACCGAGGTCAAGCCCTGCTACGTCGACCTGACCGGCCCGCTGTACGCCCAGTCGCTCTGCGCCATGGTCGACGCCGCCGCGAAGACCGGCCCGGACGTCGCCCTGGCGGTCAGCGAACTGCTGCCCGGCCCGGCCGACGCGTGGATCACCGACGCCGCGGGCCGCGGCTACGTCGGCGAGCTGCGCTTCCAGATCACCGACCCAGCCACCTACCGGGGAGTGAACGGGTGACCGACATCCTGTCCATCAGCGCCGTCGCCGGGGAGCACCTGCCCTGGCCGGACGCGACGCTGGCCGACCTGATCACCGACCGGGCCGCACGTTGCCCGGACGCGGTGGCGGTCCGCCAGTGGGACGACCGGCTCACCTACCGGGAGCTGGTCGGCCGGGCGGCCGGGCTGGCGGCCGCGCTGCGGGCCCGCGGCGTGGGCCGGCAGACCCGGGTGGGCGTCTGCGGGCAGCGCCGCCCCGACCTGGTGGTCGACGTCCTCGGCGTGCTGCTCGCCGGCGGCTGCTACGTCCCGCTGGAGCCGGGCGGCCCGCGCGAGCGGCTGCGCGAGATCGCCGTCGACGCCGGGGTGTCGCTGGTGGTCGGCGACGCCGCGGCGGAGAGCTTCGCCGACGTGCCGGGCGTCCAGGCGGTGACCGCGCCCGGTCCGGCCCCGCTGGCGCCCTGCCCGGCCCGCCCCGGCGACCCGGCGTACGTGCTGTACACCTCCGGCTCCACCGGCCGGCCCAAGGGCGTGCTGACCACCCACCGCAACGTGGTCGAGTTCGTCACCGGCTGCGCGGCGCTCAGCGGCGCCGACGCCGAGGTGCGCAGCCTCGGCATCGCCTCGCTCGGCTTCGACGCGGCCACCATGGACCTGTTCGTGCCGTTGCTGCTGGGCGGCAGCGTGCAGCTGCTCGGCGCGGACGACCGGTCCGACCCGGCCCGGCTGGCCCGGTTCATCGCCGCGCACGAGGTGAACTGGGGCTTCATCACGCCGACCGTGCTGTCCATGCTGGACCCGGCCGAGGTGCCGGACTGGCGCACGATCCTCTGCGGCGGCGAGGCCGTCCCCGCCGAGCTGGCCGTCCGGTGGGCGCCCGGGCGGCGGTTCCTCAACGGGTACGGCCCGACCGAGACCACCGTGCTCGCCGTCAGCGGGCCGCTGGCCGCGGACGAGACCGACCCGGTGCCGATCGGCTCCCCGCTGCCCAACCACCGGGCGTACGTGGTCGACGCCGACCTGCGCCCGGTGCCGCCGCGGGAGACCGGCGAGCTGCTGCTCGGCGGGCCCGGCCTGGCCGACGGGTACCTCAACCGGCCCGGCCTCACCGCCGACCGGTTCGTCCCCGACCCGTTCTCCGGCCTGCCCGGCGAGCGGCTCTACCGCACCGGCGACCTGGTCCGGCAGCGCGCGGACGGGCGGATCGTCTACCTGGGCCGGGCCGACCGGCAGGTCAAGGTCCGCGGGCAGCGGATCGAGCTGGGTGAGGTGGAGGCCGTGCTGGCCGCCGCGCCCGGCGTCGACGGGGCCGCCGTCGAGGCGGTGCCCGGGCCGGCCGGCACCACCCTGGTCGCGTTCCTCACCCCGGCCGACGCGCCGGACGACGCGGCCCTGCGGGCGTACGCCGGGTCGCGGCTGACCGCGGCGATGCTGCCGGCCCGGGTGCTGCGCCGCGACGGGCTGCCGGTCAGCGCCGTCACCGGCAAGCTGGACCGGCCCGCGCTGCGCGCCCTCGCGGTCGCCGCGCTGGCCACCGACGACCCGGCGGACGGGGCGGCCGACATCGCCGACCCGGTCGAGCGGGCGGTGGTGCGGATCTGGACCCGGCTGCTCGGCGTCGCCCCCGGCCCGGACACCGACTTCCTCGCCGCGGGCGGCAACTCCATCGTCGCCATGCGGCTGGTCGCCGCGCTCCGCGCCGAGCTGGGCCGGCACGTCGACACCCGGGACGTGCTGGCCGGCCGGACCCGCGCCGGCCTGGTCGCCCGGCTGCGCGCCGCCGCCCCGGCCGACGCCGACGGGCTGACCACCGGCAACCCGCCCACCCTCTCCGCGCCGCAGCGCCGGCTCTGGTTCGTCGACCAGCTCGCCCCGTCCAGCGCGCCGTACAACATCGCTGTCGCGCACCGGCTGCGCGGCCCGCTGGACACCGCGGCGCTCGGTGCGGCGCTGCGGGCCGTCGCGGAACGCCACGACGTGCTGCGCTGGCGGATCCCGCAGACCGCCGGCGTGCCGTACGCGGTCTGCGAGGAACCCACCGACGTGGCGGTGCCGGTGGTGGACCTGACCGCCGTCGCCGACCCGGAGGCCGACCTGGCCGCCATGCTCGCCGCCGGCGCCGCGCACGCCTTCGACCTGGCCACCGGGCCGCCCTGGCAGGTGACCGTCTACCGGCTCGGCGCCGACACGCACGTGCTGGCCATCACCGTGCACCACGCGGTCTTCGACGGCTGGTCCGAGGCGGTCCTCTACGACGACCTCGCCGCCGCGTACGCCCGGGCGGTCGACGGCGCGGACCCGGCCCTGCCGCCGCTGGCCGCCACGTACGCCGACTACGCGGTCTGGCGGGCCGAGCGGGACCGCCGGCGCGGCCCGGCCGACCTCGCCTGGTGGGCCGCGCACCTGCGCGACGTGCCCACCGTGCTGGAGCTGCCCCGCGACCGGCCGCGCCCGGCGGTGCAGACCTACGCCGGCGCGGAGGCCGCGGTGCTCCTGCCGGAGCCCGCCGACCGCGCGGTCCGCGCCCTGGCCGCGCGGCGCGGTGGCACCGTCGCGGCGGTGCTGCTGGCCGGCTTCGGCGAGCTGCTGCGCCGGCTCACCGGCGCCGCCGACCACGTGGTCGGCGCGATCGTCGCCGACCGCCGGCTGGCCGCCTTCGACGACGTGGTGGGCTTCTTCATCGACACCGTCCCGGTGCGGGTACGCACCGGCGGGGCCAGCTTCGCCGAGCTGGTCGACCGGTGCGCCGCCGAGCTGCACGAGGCCACCGCCCACCCCGGCGCCCCGCTGGAACGGATCGTCGAGGCGCTCGGCGTCGGCCGGGACACCTCCCGGGCGCCGCTGGTGCAGGTGCTGTTCAACGTGCTCAACTTCGCCCCGCCCCGGCTGGCGCTGACCGGGCTGACCGGTGGGCCGGTGCCGGTGCCCAAGCCCGGCTCGCCCTTCGACATCACCGTCTACGTGGTGGAGCGCGACGGCCGGTTCGGCGTCGACGTGGTCTACAACCCCGACCTGTTCGACGCCGACCGGGTCGACGCACTCCTCACCGACCTGGCCGCGCTGGTCGGCGCGCTCGCCGCGGACCCGGACAACCTCGCCGACACCGTCGCCGCCGAGCTGCCCCGCCCCACCGTCCGGGTGGCGGCGCTCGGCGCTATGACGGTGGCCGCCGCCGAGGCGCCCCGGACGACCGCGGTGCCGGCCGGCCCGCACGTGCTCACCGAGACCGAGGAGCTCGTCGCCGGCATCTGGCGGGAGGTCCTGGAACGCGACCGGGTCGGGGTCGCCGACAACTTCTTCGACATCGGCGGGCACTCGCTGGCGCTGGCCGCCGTGCACGCCCGGCTCACCGCCGCCACCGGCCGCTCGATCACCATGCTCGACCTGTTCCGCCACCCCACCATCCGGTCGCTCGCCGCCAGCCTCGACGGCGCCGTCGACCGACCCGAGCTGGCCCGCGCCGCCCTGCGCGCGGCCGCCCGCCGCAGCCGTACCCGCCGCAACCCACCCCGCCGCCCCGGCGGCACCGCGCAATGAAGGACACGCAGATGGACAACGCGTTCGCTCCGGACCTCCCCGCCGACGACGGCATCGAACCGATCGCCATCGTCGGGCTGGCCGCGCGGCTGCCCGGCGCCGCCGACGTCCACGAGTTCTGGCGCAACCTGGTCGACGGCGTCGAGTCGGTCACCGAGCTGACCCGCGAGGAGCAGATCGCCCGCGGCGTCCCGGTGGAGGAGGTGGACGACCCGGGCTGGGTCAATCGCTCCCCGCTGATCGACGGCTACGACGAGTTCGACGCCGGGCTGTTCGGGATGACCGCCCGGGAGGCCGAGGTCACCGACCCGCAGCACCGGCTGTTCCTGGAGACCTGCCACACCGCCCTGCAGGACGCCGGCTACGACCCGTCCCGCTACGAGGGGGCGGTCGGCGTGTACGCCGGCACCGGCGCCGCCTCGTACCTCAACCGCAACGTGCTGCGCAACAAACGCGTCGGCGGCAACCCGCACAGCGCGGTCTCCATCGCCACCAGCAACTCGCCCAACTACGTGGCGACCAACGTGTCGTACCGGTTGGACCTGCGTGGGCCCAGCCTCACCGTGCACACCGCCTGCTCCACCTCGCTGGTCGCGTTCCACCTGGCCTGTGAGGCGCTGCGCAACGGCGAGTGCGACATGGCCCTGGCCGGCGGGGTCAACGTCGAGCTGCCGCACGCCGGCTACCTCGGCATGGACGGCTTCACCTCGCCCGACGGCCGGTGCCGCCCGTTCGACGCCGGCGCGAACGGCACCGTCTGGGGCAGCGGCGTCGGCGTCACCCTGCTCAAGCGCCTCTCCGACGCGATCGCCGACGGCGACACCGTCCGCGCGGTGGTGCTCGGCAACGCCATCAACAACGACGGCGCCGGCAAGGTGGGCTTCACCGCCCCCAGCGTCGACGGGCAGATGGAGGCGATCGCGCAGGCGGTCGGGATGGCCGGCATCGATCCGCGCACCATCAGCTACGTCGAGGCGCACGGCACCGGTACCGCGATGGGCGACCCGATCGAGGTGGCTGCCCTCTCCGCCGTCTACGCCGAGGACACCGACGACCGGGGCTGGTGCGGGATCGGTTCGGTGAAGTCCAACATCGGCCACCTCAGCCAGCCCTCCGGCATCGTCAGCGTGATCAAGACGGTGCTGGCGATGGAGCACGGCCTGATCCCGCCCACCATCAACTACGAGACGCCGAACCCGGCGATCGACTTTGCCGACACCCCGTTCTACGTGGCGAACACCCTCACCAAGTGGGACACCGACGGTGGGCCGCGCCGGGCCGGGGTCAGCTCGTTCGGCATCGGCGGCACCAACGCCCACGTGGTGCTGGAGGAGGCGCCGGTGGCGCACCGGGCCGAGCGGCCGGTCCGCCCGGCCCACCTGCTCCAGGTCTCGGCGAAGACCGCCACCGCGCTGGACGCCGCCGTGCAGCGGCTCGCCGACCACCTGGCCGGGGTCACCGACGGCGGCCCGGAGCTGCTCGCCGACGTGGCGTACACCCTGCGGTCGGGCCGCCAGGAGTACCCGCACCGGGCCGCGGTGGTCGCCACCGAGCTGACCGACGCGGTGACCGCGCTGCGTACCCCGCGCCGCCGGCAGGGCGGCGCCGTCGACGGCCCCGCCCCGCGGGTCGGGTTCCTCTTCTCCGGCCAGGGCTCCCAGTACGCGGGCATGGCAGCCCAGCTGTACGCCGAGGAGCCGGCCTTCGCCGCCGCCGTCGACGAGTGCGCCGAGCTGCTCCGCGCCGACCTGGGCCTGGACATCCGCGACCTGATCCTGGGCCGTGACCCGGCGGCGGGGGAGAAGCTCACCGAGACCCGGTGGACCCAGCCGGCCCTCTTCGTGGTCGAGTACGCCCTCGCGACGCTCTGGCAGCGGTCCGGAGTACGGCCCGCCGCGATGCTCGGCCACTCGATCGGCGAGTACGTGGCGGCCACCGTCGCCGGCGTGCTGGACCTGCCGGACGCGCTGCGGGTGGTCGCCGCCCGGGGCCGGCTGATGCAGTCCCTGCCGGCCGGGTCGATGCTCGCCGTCGCCCTGGACGAGTCGGTGGTCGCCCCGAAGCTGCCCGAGGGGCTCTCCATCGCCACCGTCAACGGCCCCGGCACCTGTGTGGTGGCCGGCGAGAGCGCCGCGGTCGCGGCGTTCGCGGAGAGCCTCGGCGGTAAGAACAAGAGCAAGGCGCTGCGCACCTCGCACGCCTTCCACTCGCCGATGATGGAGCCGATCCTCGCCGAGTTCACCGCGCTGATGGCCACCGTGCCGCTGCGCCCGCCGGCGATCCCCTTCCTGTCCAACGTGACCGGCACCTGGATCACCGACGCGCAGGCCACCGACCCGGCGTACTGGGCGGCGCATCTGCGTCAGCCGGTGCGCTTCGGCGCCTGCGTGGCCACCCTGCTGGCCGAGGGCACCTGGGCGCTGCTGGAGTGCGGCCCGGGGAAGCAGTTGGCGAACCTGGCCCGGATGCAGGTCGCCAAGGCCGCGCCGGCGCAGCGGGCGCTGACCCCGCTGGGCAGCCTGCCCGGCCCGGGCGACCCCACCGGCGAACTGGCCACCCTGCTCGCCAGCGCCGCCGCGCTCTGGTGCGCCGGCGTCGGCGTCCGGTTCGACGCCGACCCGGCGGCCCGGCGGGTGCCGCTGCCCACGTACCCCTTCGAGCGCCGCCGTTACTGGGTCGACCCGGACCCGGTGGAGGAGGCGGCGACCGCGCCGGTGGAGACGGGCCCGCGCCCGCTGCCGGAGTGGTTCGCCGTGCCCGTGTGGCGGCAGTCCGCCGCCGAGCCGCGGACCGCGCCGCTGGGCCGCTGCCTGGTCCTCGCCGACGGCCCGCGTGGCGACGCGCTGGTCGCGGCGCTGCAGGCGGCCGGCGACGAGCCGGTGGTGGTCCGCGCCGGCGACGGCTTCGCGGCGGTCGACGGCGGCTACCGGCTGCGCCCCGGCGTCCGGGAGGACCACGACGCGCTGGTCGCGGCGGTGACCGCCGACGGTCTGCCGGAGCGGCTGGTGCACGCCTTCGCCCTCGACTCCGCGCCGGCCGGCACCGACATCGCCGCCGGCTGGGCCGCCCAGGAGCGCGGCTTCCTCGACGCCCTGCACCTGGTGCAGGCGCTCGCCGGGGCGGGGCTGACCGCCGACGAGCGGCCCCTCACCCTGGACCTGGTCGCCTCCGGCATCGGCGACGTCACCGGCGCCGACCTGGTCCGCCCCGAGCACGCCACCCTCGCCGGTCTGGTCCGGGTGCTCCCGGTCGAGCTGCCCGGGCTGACCGTCCGGCTGGTTGACGCCGATCCCGCCGCCACCGGCGCGGACCCCGTCGCCGCCGAGCTGCGCCGCCCGGTCGACCCGGAGCGCGCCGAGGTGGCGCTGCGCGGCACGCGCCGCTGGCTGGTCGGGTACGAGCAGGTCACCGTGGACGCAGAGGGCGAACCGGGCGCGCTGCGCGACGGCGGCCGGTACCTGGTCACCGGCGGTGTCGGCGGCATCGGCATCACCCTGGCCGAGGACTTCGCCCGACGACACCGGGCGAAGCTGGTGCTGCTGTCCCGCTCCGGGCTGCCCGCCCGCGAGGAGTGGGACGAGCACCTCGCGGTGCACGGCGGCGCGGACCGGGCCGGCCGGGCCATCGCCGCGATCCGCCGGATGGAGGCCGCCGGGGCCGAGGTGCTGGTGCTCGCCGCCGACGTCACCGACCCGGCCGACCTGCGGCGGGTGCGGGCCGCCGCCGAGGCCGCGTACGGGGGGATCGACGGCATCGTGCACGCGGCCGGCCTGCCCGGCGGCGGCATGGCGGAGGTCAAGGAGCGCGCCGAGGCGGAGCGGGTGCTCGCGCCGAAGCTCGCCGGCACCCTGGCGCTGGCCCAGGTCTTCGGCGACCTGCCGCTGGACTTCGTGGTGCTCTGCTCCTCGATCACCGCGGTGATCGGCGGCTTCGGGCAGGTCGACTACTGCGCGGCCAACAACTTCCTCGACGCGTACGCCCGCTCCGGAGCCGGCTTCCGGGCGCCCGTCGTGTCGCAGAACTGGGGCGGCTGGGCCGAGGTGGGCATGGCGGTGGAGACCGACTCCCCGGCCGGGTTCCGGGCCGCGGGACGGGACACCGTCACCAGCCCGGTGGCGCACCCGGTGCTCACCACGAAGGTGGTCGGGCCGGACGGGACCGTGCTGCACGGTCTGGTCTCCGCCAGCACCCACTGGCTGCTCGACGAGCACCGCATCGGCGGGGTGCCGGTGGTGCCGGGCACCGCCCACCTCGAGTCGGTCCGCGCCGCGGTGGTCGCCGCGCTGCCCGCCCCGGCCGACGACGCCGCGGTGGAGCTGCGCGACGTGGTCTTCCTGGAGCCGTTCTCGGTGCCGGACGGCACGGTCGCCCAGTACCGGGTCGAGCTGACCGGAAGCGACGACGGCGTCGACTTCGCCGTCCGCAGCCTCGCCGCCGGCCAACTGCGCACCCACGTGCGGGGCGCGGCCGGCTGGACCACCGAGGCCGCGCCGCCGGCCCGGATTCCCACGGTCGCCGGCCGGCGGGTCGACGACGACGCCTCCTTCGGCCGGGGCCGCACCAGCATGCTCACCTTCGGGCCGCGCTGGGCGTCGCTGGCCGAGCACCGGCTCGGCGAGGGGGAGGAGCTGGCCCGGGTCGAGGCCCCCGCCGAGGCGGTCGGCGAGCTGCCCGGGTGGGGGCTGCACCCGGCGCTGCTGGACGTGGCCACCGCCTTCGGTCGGGGCCAGGGCTCCGGCACCTACCTGCCGCTGTCGTACGGCCGGATCGTGGTGCGCGGGCCGCTGCCGGCGGTGTTCCTCAGCCACCTGCGGCACCGCCCCAGCACCACCGACGAAGTGGTCGCCGCGGACCTGTCCCTGGTGGACGCCGGCGGCCGGGAACTCGTCGCGATCGGCGACTTCGTGCTGCGCCGGGTCGACCAGGGCGCGGTGACCGGCGGGCTGGCCACCGCCGCCGCACCGGCGGGGGAGGCGGCCCCGTCCGGCGCGCCCACCGAGGACATCCGCCCGGTGGACGGCGCGGAGGCGTTCCGGCGCAGCCTCACCGCCGGCCTCGGCGCCCAGGTCGTGATCGCCACCCGGACCGTGGCGGACATCCGCCGCCGCGCCGCGCGGGTGACCACCGACAGCCTGGCCGGAGACCAGGAGCCGACGGCCACCGCCCCGGCGGCGTCCGGCGGCGGCTCGGCCGCCCCGCGCACCGAGCTGGAGGCCACCATCGCCGGGGTCTGGCGGGACGGGCTCGGGGTCAGCGAGGTCGGGGTGGATGACGACTTCTTCGCCCTCGGCGGCAACTCGCTGGTCGCCGTGCAGCTGATCGCCGCGATGCGCAAGGCGACCGGGGTGCGGCTGCCGATGCGCAGCCTGTTCGAGACCCCCACCGTCGCCGGCCTCGCCGCCCGCATCGAGGAACTGCGCGCCGCCGCCCCCGCCGACGAACCGGCGACACCGGCCACCATCCCCGCCATCCCGCGGCTACCCCGCGGCTGACGGCCGAGAAACAGGAGTGACAGAGCAATGAGCGACACGATCGCCACCCTGCCGGTGGTCGTCGAGAACGACGGCACACCGCTGACCGAGCTGATCGACCGGCGGCGGGCCGAGCTGCGCGCCACCCTGGCCGAGCACGGCGGGCTGCTCTTCCGCGGCTTCGACGTGGGCGGGGTGGACGGCTTCGACGCTTCGGTCCGGGCGCTCTCCGGCGAGCCGCTCACCTACACGGAACGGTCCTCGCCCCGGCACGCCATCAAGGGGAAGGTCTACACCTCCACCGACTATCCGCCGGACGAGGAGATCTTCCTGCACAACGAGAACTCGTACCAGGCGCGCTGGCCGTTGACGCTGTTCTTCTACTGCATCACCGCCCCGGACACGCTGGGCGCCACTCCGCTGGCCGACATCCGCCGGGTCTACGCCGAGATCGACCCGGCGGTCCGGGAGGAGTTCGTCCGGCGGCGCTGGATGCTGGTGCGCAACTTCCACGCCGACTTCGGCGCCCGCTGGCAGGACGTGTTCGGCACCGACGACCGTGCCGAGGTCGAGGCGTACGCGGCGGCCAACCGGATCGCGGTGGAGTGGATCGGCCGGGACGGGCTGCGTACCCGGGCGGTCCGCGACGTGGTGCACCACCGGCCCGGCTCGGACGCCCCTCGCTGGTTCAACCACGCCACCTTCTTCCACCTGAGCACCCTGCCGAAGGACTACCAGGAGGGGCTGCTGGCCATGTTCGGCGCGGACGGGCTGCCGTCGAACACCTACTACGGCGACGGCGGCGAGATCCCGGCCGACGTCATGGACCACCTGCGGGCCGCGTACCGGGCGGCCAGCGTCCGCTTCGACTACCAGCGCGACGACGTGCTGGTGGTGGACAACATGACCGCCGCGCACGGCCGGGAGCCGTTCACCGGTCCCCGCCGGATCGCCGTCGCGATGGCCGAACCGCACACCCCCGAGACCGCTGGAGAGAAGTGATGGCCGAAGCCCGATTCCTGGTCGTGCGCAACGACGAGGAGCAGTACTCGATCTGGTCGGCCGACCGCGAGCTCCCCGCGGGGTGGCAGGACGCCGAGTTCGCCGGCACCCGCGAGGAGTGCCTCGCCCACGTCGAGACCGTCTGGACGGACATGCGCCCCCGCTCGGTACGGGAGGCCGTTTCATGACCCGCGAGTGGACCTTCCCGGCCTCCTTCGCCCAGGAGCGGGTCTGGATGGCCAACCAGCTCGACCCCGCCTCGCCGGTCTACAACATCTCCGCCCCGTTCATCTTCCCCGCCGAGCTGGACACCGACGCCGCCGGCGGGGTGTTCCACCAGGTCGTCGCCCGGCACGAGGCGCTCCGTACCCACCTGCGGGTCGACGACGGCGCGCTGGTCCAGGTGGTCCGGGAGCACGAGCCGGTCGACCTGCCCGTCCACGACCTGCGGGAGCTGCCCGCCGACGAGCGGATCGGCCGGTACGAGGCGCTCCGCGACGAGCTGGCCCGCACCCCGATCCCGCTGGACTCCCCGCCGCTGTGGCGGGCCCGGCTGATCCGCCTCGACGATGCCTGGACGCTGCTGTTCGTGGTGCACCACGCCGTGTTCGACAGCCACTCGGCGGTGCTGCTCCGCGCCGAGCTGACCGCGTTCAGCCGGGCCGCGGTGACCGGCGCGCCGGCCGCCGTGCCCGAGCTGCCCATCCAGTACGCGGACTTCGCCGTCTGGCAGCGCGGCCAGCTCACCGGCGCGGAACTCGACCGGCAGCTCGCCTTCTGGGCCGACCACCTGGGCGGCGCGCCGCTGGTCAGCGGGCTGCCGCTGGACCGGCCCCGCCCGGCGCAGCTCGGCTTCGCCGGCGACGAGGTCCGCTTCGACCTGCCCGCCGGGCTGCTCGACCGGGTCGGCCGGCTCGCCGCCGGCTCGTCGGCCACCCCGTACATGGTGCTGCTGGCCGGGTTCGCGGCGCTGCTGTCCCGGATCTCCGGCGATCCCGACGTGGTGGTGGGCGTCTCCACCGCGGGTCGGGACAGCGCCGAGCTCACTCCGCTGATCGGCATGTTCGTCAACCCGGTGGCGTTGCGCTGCGACGTGGGCGGCGATCCCACCTTCGCCGAGTTGGTGGGGCGGGTCCGCGACGGTCTGGTCGACGCGATGGAGCACGGGCAGACCCCGTTCCAGCGGATCGTCGAGGCGGTCGCGCCGGAGCGGGACCCGTCGGTGCAGCCGATCTTCCAGACCGCGCTGAACTTCATCCCCGACTCCGGCCTGGACCCCGCGGAGCTGGGCACCACCAAGGACGACCTGGCCCTCGACATCACCACCGGGGAGAGCCGGCTGGTCTACCGCACCGCGCTGTTCGACCGGGCCACCGCCGAGACGGTGGTCACCCGCTACGTCCGGCTGCTCGCCGCCGCCGTCGACGACCCGGCGTCACCGGTCTCCGCGCTGCCGCTGCTCGACGACGCGGAACGCGACCTGGTGCTGGGCTCCTGGAGCGGCGTGGGCACCACCGGCCCGCTGCCGACCGTGGTCGAGCAGGTGCAGCGGCAGGCCGCCGCCACCCCGGCCGCGCCCGCCCTGGTCTGCGACGGCGTCACCCTGACGTACGCCGAACTCAACGGGGCCGCCAACCGGCTGGCCCGGGTGCTGGTGTCGCGCGGCGCCGGCCCGGAGTCGCGGGTGGCGCTGGCCCTGCCCCGCTCCTGCGAGCTGGCGGTGGCGATCCTGGCCGTGCTGAAGGCCGGCGCCGCCTACGTCCCGGTCGACACCGGCTACCCGGCCGGGCGGATCGCCTACCTGCTCGCCGACGCCGCGCCGGCGCTCGTGCTCGCCGTGCCGCAGACCGCCGCGCTGGTCCCGGCCGGCGCGCTGGTGCTCGACGGCGAGGTCGGCGCCGACCATTCCGACGCCGACCTGACCGACGCCGACCGGGCCGCCCCGCTGCGCGCCGGGCACCCGGCGTACGTGCTCTACACCTCCGGCTCCACCGGCCGTCCGAAGGGCGTGGTGGTGGAACACCGGGCGGTCGCGGCGTACCTGACCTGGGCGCGGGAGACATACCCGGGGCTCGCCGGGACGGCGCTGCTGCACTCGCCGGTCTCCTTCGACCTCACCGTGACCGGCCTGCTCGGCCCGCTCACCGCCGGCGGCACCGTCCGGCTGGCCGCGATCGACTCCCCGGCCGCCCGGGTCGGCGGCCCGCCGGCCTTCCTCAAGGTCACCCCGAGCCACCTCCCGCTGCTCGACGCCGACCTGTCGCCCACCACCGACCTGGTGATCGGCGGCGAGGCGCTCACCGGCGAGCAGGTGGCGCAGTGGCGGGCCGCGCACGCGGGCGTGGCGGTCGTCAACGAGTACGGCCCGACCGAGGCGACGGTCGGCTGCGTGGCCGCCCGGATCGCGCCGGGCGAGCCGGTGGCCGCCGGGCCGGTGCCGATCGGCCGCCCCACCGCGGGCGCCCGGGCGTACCTGCTCGACGCCGCGCTCCAGCCGGTCCCGTCGGGCGTGGTCGGCGAGCTGTACATCGCCGGTGACCAGCTCGCCCGCGGCTATCTCGACCGGCCGGGCCGCACCGCGGAGCGCTTCCTGCCCTGCCCGTACGGCCCGCCCGGGCAGCGGATGTACCGCACCGGCGACCTGGCCCGCCGGCGCGCCGACGGCACCCTGGACTATCTGGGGCGCCGCGACGACCAGGTCAAGGTGCGCGGCATGCGCATCGAGCTGGGCGAGATCGAGGCGGTCATGCTGGCCCACCCCGAGGTCCGCGAGGCGGCGGTGGCCGTGCGCACCGAATCGGGGGAGCCCGCGCTGGTCGGCTACCTGGTCGGCACCGCCGACCCGACGGCGCTCGCCGCCGAGCTGGCCCGGGAGCTGCCCGCCCACCTGGTGCCGGCCGCGCTGGTGCCGCTGGACGCGCTGCCGCTGACCCCGAACGGCAAGCTGGACCGGGCGGCGCTGCCGGCCCCGCCGGACGCGGTGACGGCCGACGCCTACCTGCCGCCGCGCACCGACGCGGAGACCCTGGTCGCCGAGGTGTACGCCGAGATCCTCCAGGTCGAGAAGGTCGGCGCGCTGGACGACTTCTTCGCCCTGGGCGGCAATTCGCTGCGCGGCATGCGGGCGATGGCCCGGATCCGCGCCGAGGTGGACGTCGACCTGCCGATGCGGGCGTTGTTCAGCAGCCCGGTGGTGGCCGACCTGGCCGCCGAGATCGAGCAGCGGATCGCCGCCGAGCTCGACGAGCTCTCCGACACCGAGGTCGCCGCGCTGCTGGCGGCGGAGAAGGACACTCCCGCATGACGGACCTGAAGGATCCCGCCCGCGACGCCGCCCGCGCCGCGCTGATCGCCCAGCGGCTGCGCAGACGGCAGGCCACCCCGGCCGCCCGCGTCACGCCCCGGCCCGAGGGCGCCGAGGTGCCGCTGTCGTACGCCCAGGAGCGGGTCTGGTTCATGGATCAGCTCGCTCCGGGCGAGGCGGCGTACCACATCGCCGTGCCGCTGCGGGTGCGTGGCCCGCTCGACGTCACGGCGCTGCGCGCCGCCCTGGCCGGACTGACCGCCCGGCACGAGTCGTTGCGGACCCGCTTCCCCGCCGACGCCGACGGCCGGCCCACCGTGGTCGTCGCGGACGCCGTCGAGGTGCCGCTGACCATCGTGGACGCCCCGGACGCCGCCGCCGCGCAGGCGCTGGTGGACGCCGCCGCGGCGGAGCCGTTCGACCTGGCCACCGGCCCGCTGCTGCGTGCCCTGCTGATCCGGCTCGCCGACGACGACCACGTGCTCTTCCTCGGCAAGCACCACATCGTCGGCGACGGCTGGTCGGTGGACGTACTGCTGCGCGACCTGATCACCCTCTACCGGGGCGGCCAGCCGCCCGCCCTGCCCGTCCAGTACGGCGACTTCGCCGTCTGGGAGGGCCGGGAGCTCGACGGGCCGGCGGCCCGGGGGCACCTGGACTGGTGGAAGTCCCGGCTCGCCGGGATCACCCCGCTGGAGCTGCCGACCGACCTGCCCCGCCCGGCCACCCAGACCTACCGGGGCGACTTCGTCGAGTTCCAGTTGGACCCGGCGGAGACCGAGCGGCTCACCGCGCTCAGCCGGGCCGGCGGCGGCACCCTGTTCATGACGCTGCTCGCCGCGTACCAGGTGCTGCTGGCCCGGCACGCCGGCCAGGACGACTTCGCCGTCGGCGCCTCGGTGGCCGGCCGTTCCGCCCCGGAGCTGGAGAACGTGGTCGGCATGTTCATCAACATGCTGCCGCTCCGCGCCGAGCTGGCCGGCGATCCCACCTTCACCGAGCTGCTGGCGCGCACCCGGCGCAGCGTGCTGGACGGCTTCGAGCACGCCGAGGTGCCGTTCGCGAAGGTGGTCCACGAGCTGGGCCTGCCCCGCGACGTCAGCCGCTCGCCGGTGTTCCAGGCCATGTTCGTGCTGCAGAACTACGAGATGGGCCGGTTCACCGGGGTGTCCGGCGACACCGACGTGACGTTCGAGTGGACGCCGATGGAGCTGCGGGCCACCCGGTTCGACTTCGAGCTGCACGCCGTGGAGACGCCCGACGGGCTCTGGGGCAAGCTGGTCTTCAACACCGACCTGTTCCGCCGGGACACCGTGCAGCGGTTGGCCCGGCGCTGGTGCACCCTGCTGCGCGCGGTGCTCGCCGACCCGGACGTCCCGGTCTCCGCGCTGGACCTGCTCCCCGCCGACGAGCGGGAGCTGCTGGCCGCCTGGAACGACACCGCCGCCGACTTCCCGACCGCCCAGACCCTGCACGGGCCGATCGAACAGCGGGCCGCCCGCACCCCCGACGCGGTGGCGGTCACGATCGACGGCCGGTCGGCGACCTACGCGGAGCTGAACGCCGCAGCGAACCGGATCGCGCACCGGCTCCGCGCGGCCGGCGTCGGCCCGGAGACCCTGGTCGGGGTCTGCGCCGAACGCTCGGTCGAGCTGGTCGCCGGGCTGCTCGGTGTGCTCAAGGCCGGCGGGGCGTACCTGCCGCTGGACCCGGAGTACCCGGCGGACCGGCTGGCGTTCATGGTGGACGACGCCGCCGCGCCGGTGGTGCTGGTGCAGGAGCGCCTGCGCGACGTGCTGCCCGCGGTCGGCGCGACCGTGCTGGCGTTGGACGACGTGGCCGTCTGGGCCGACCAGCCGAGCACCGACCCGGTGCCGTCGGCCGGCCCCGAGCACCTCGCGTACGTCATCTACACCTCCGGCTCCACGGGCCGGCCCAAGGGGGTGCCGAACACCCACCGGGGCATCGTCAACCGCCTCGACTGGATGCAGAAGACCTACCGGCTCGGCGCCGACGACGCGGTGCTGCAGAAGACGCCGGCCAGCTTCGACGTGTCGGTGTGGGAGTTCTTCTGGCCGCTGCGGGAGGGCGCCCGGCTGGTGCTGGCGAAGCCCGGTGGGCACAAGGACGCCGGCTACCTGCGTGACCTGCTGGTCGCCGAGCGGATCACCACCGCCCACTTCGTCCCGTCGATGCTGACCGTCTTCCTGGCCGAGGAGGGGATCGGGGCGGCGACCGCGCTGCGCCGGGTGATCTGCTCCGGTGAGGAGCTGCCGCTGGCCACGGCGGTGGAGTTCACCGCCCGGCTGCCGCACTGCGCGCTGCACAACCTGTACGGCCCGACCGAGGCGGCCATCGACGTCAGCGCCTGGCACTGCGACCCGGCCGTCCTACCCGGGCTGACCGGCGTGCCGATCGGCGCGCCGATCGCCAACCTGCGGTTGCACGTGCTCGACGAGCGGGGCGACCCCTGCCCGGTCGGGGTGGCCGGCGAGCTGCACATCGGCGGGGTCGGCCTGGCCCGCGGCTACCACCGCCGGCCGGCGCTGACCGCCGAGCGGTTCGTGCCGGACCCGTTCTCCTTCGAGCCCGGGGCGCGGCTCTACCGCACCGGCGACCTGGCCCGCTGGGTCATCGACCCGGCGGGCGGCGCCGTGCCGGCGGCGGCCGGCGGGCCGAGCCGGCCCGCCGGGGTGATCGAGTTCCTCGGCCGGATCGACCATCAGGTGAAGCTGCGCGGCCTGCGGATCGAGCTGGGCGAGATCGAGAGCGCCCTGCGCGAGCAGCCCGACGTGGCCGAGGCGGCGGTGATCGTCCGGGAGGACACCCCCGGCGACAAGCGGCTCACCGCCTACCTGGTGGGGGCGGCCGAGCACGCCACGCTGAAGGCGGCGCTGAAGCAGACCCTGCCGGAGTACATGGTCCCGGCCGCGTTCGTCACCCTCGACGCGCTGCCGCTGACCCCCAACGGCAAGCTGGACCGCCTGGCGCTGCCCGCCCCGGTGGTCACCCGGGAGACGTCGGTGGCGCTGGTCGCGCCGCGTGACGACACCGAGCGGCTGCTCGCCGGCATCTGGTCGGAGGTGCTGGGCGTGGCGACGCTCGGCATCGACGACGACTTCTTCGACCTGGGCGGGCACTCCATGCTCGCCACCCAGGTGGTGGCGAAGATCCGCAGGGCGGAGCACGGCGGCCGGGCGGTCGGCGTGATGGACCTGTTCCAGCAGCGGACCATCCGGGAGCTGGCCGCGTTCATGTCCGGCGACGCCGAGGCCGACGGGCCGCGCCGGCTGCTCTACGAGCTGACCGGGCCGATCCCGGCGGCGAAGCGGGTACTCACCTACGTCTGCGTCCCGTACGGCGGGGGCAGCGCCATCGTCTACCAGCCGCTCGCCGACGCGCTGCCCGACGGGTACGCGCTCTGGTCGCTGGCGATCCCCGGGCACGACGTCGGGCTCTCCGAGGACGGGCTGCCCTTCGACGAGCTGACCGGCCGGGTCGCCGAGGAGATCCTGGAACGGATCGAGGGGCCGGTCGCGCTCTACGGCCACTGTGGCGTGGGCAGCGCGATCGTCGCCGAGGTGGCCCGCAGGGTGGAGGCCGCCGGACGGGAGCTGGAGGCCCTCTACATCGGGGCGATGTTCCCGTTCGCCCGCCCCAAGGGGGCGTTCGCGGCGATGCGCAACCGGCTGGAGCAGCTGCGCAGCAACCGGCACTACGCCAGCTGGCTGAAGTCGATGGGCGTGGACACCGACGAGCTGGAACCGGAGCAGGCCGACCGGATCATCAGCAACATGCGGGCCGACTCGCGGGCGTCGGAGGAGTACTTCACCGGCCTGCTCGACCGGGGCGCGGCGAAGCTGCGTACCCCGATCGTCTCGGTGGTCGGCTCCGAGGACCCGGTCACCGACTACCACACCGAGCGGTACGCGGAGTGGCAGTTCCTCAGCGACACCCTCGGCCTGGTGGTGCTCGACCAGGCCGGGCACTTCTTCCTCAAGTACCGCGCCGAGGAGCTGGCCGAGATCGTCACCCGGGTGCACCCGGCGGTGCGGGCCGGGGACGTCTCAGCGCTGACCGCCGACGCCCGCGAGGAGGACGCCGGCTGGGTGGTCGCCGACCACCAGCGGGTCGGCGTCGACGAGGTGCCGGGGAAGGCGGTGGTGAAGCCGAGCATGGGCCGGTTCGTCGCGATCACCGCGGGTCAACTGGTCTCCAGCACCGGCTCGGCGCTGACCGCGTTCGCCCTGCCGATCTGGCTTTTCACCCGGACCGGCTCGGTGGCCGACCTGGGCCTGCTCTGGTCCCTGGCGCTGATCTGCGGCGTGCTGACCCTGCCGGTCGCCGGTGCGATCACCGACCGGGTGAGCCGGCGCGGGATCATGATGATCGCCAGCTCCGTCGCCGGGTCGATCCAGCTGGTCCTCGCCGCGTTGCTCTGGACGGACAACCTGGTCCTCTGGCACATCTACACCCTGGTGGCGTTGAGCCAGGTCGCCGGGTCGTTCCAGCGGATCGCGTTCCAGTCCGCCGTGCCGCAGCTGGTGCCGAAGCGCTACCTCGGCCACGCGATGGGCATCACCCAGCTCTCCACCGGCGTGGCGATGCTGCTCATGCCCGTCTTCGCCGCCGGCCTGCTCGCCGCGATCGAGCTCAAGGGCATCCTGCTCATCGACGTGGCGAGCTACCTGGTGGCGGTGGTGACCCTGGCCGTGGTCCGCTTCCCCGACCTGCTCGGCTGGCGGCCCCGGGAACGGCTGCTGGTGGCGATCGCCAACGGGATGCGCTACTCCTGGCAGCACCGGGGCTTCCGGCTGATGCTCGGCTACTTCGCGCTGGGCAACGTCTTCCTCGCCCCGGCATTGGTGCTGACCACCCCGCTGGTGCTCTCCTTCGGCACCGCCACCCAGCTCGCGCAGGTGGCGCTGGCGGAGGCGCTCGGCGGGGTCGCCGGCGGCGTGCTGATGTCGGTCTGGGGCGGCCCGCGGCACCGGCGGATGATCGGCGTGCTGCTGGGCAACCTCGGCACCGCGATCGGTTGTGTGCTGATCGGCCTGGACGCCTCGGTGGCGATGATCTCCGTCGGCGTCTTCTGGCTGGCCTTGGCGATGACCACCGCCCAGTCGATCTACGCGACCATCGTGCAGGTCAAGGTGCCGCAGCGGTTCCACGGCCGGGTGTTCAGCCTGAACCAGACCATCACCTGGTCGACCCTGCCGATCGGGTTCGCGCTGCTCGCCCCGGGCGCGACCGCGCTGTTCGAGCCGATGCTCGCCCCCGGCGGGTCGCTCGCCGGGTCGGTGGGCGCGGTGCTCGGCACCGGTCCGGGCCGCGGCATCGGCTTCGCGTACGTCTGCTTCGGCGCCGCCCTGGTGCTGATCACCGTCGGCGGCTTCGCGATCCGGATGCTGCGCCGCTTCGACCTGGAGGTGCCGGACTCGCTCCCCGACGACCTGATCGGGGCCCAGGAGCGGCAGCGGCGGCTCGCGGAGCGGGCGGCGGTGGCGCAGGAGGAGCGGGAGGCGGTGCCGGTCTGACCTCGCGGCGGGGGGACCTCCGGCCTTCCGGAGGTCCGCCCGCGCGGTCAGAACCCTCCGGGCGGGTCGACCCGGTCACTCTGCGCGGGCTCCTCCGGCTCGGCCACCCAGGCCGAGAAGACCGGCACCCCGTGCCACGGCCCGGTGCCGCCGCCGCGCCGGTCGGTGGTCACCGCGACCACCGCGTACGGGTGGCCGAAGCGCAGCTCCGCGCTGCGTACCACGCCCTCCGGCGCCATGCTGACCAGGGCGAACGCCGCGGTGACGGCGGCCGCCTCGAAGCCGTACCGGCCGTAGCGGGCCATCGCCGCCTGGCGCGCCCGCACGTCCAGCTCCGCCTCGCCGAGCAGCCCGGCCAGCACCCGGGACACCACCGGGAAGCCCAGCGCCGGGGCGGTCAGGTCGTGCTCGTCGGTCGCCGACCAGCAGGGCAGCACGGCGGCGTGCCGCTCCTCCCGGCCGCCGGGCGCCCGGGTGGGCCGCCGCTCCTCCCGCAGCGACCAGAGCGGACCCTCGCCCAGCGGCAGGTCGAACAGCGACCGGCGCCCGGCGGGCTCGGACTGCTCGTCGACCGCCGCCCCGGCCACCTCGTAGGCGGCGGCGAGCACCCGGGCCGCCGGCAGCTCCGGATCGGCGGCCACGGACACCACGACCAGGCCCGCCCCGTCGGCCTGCACCGCCGGCGCCGCGTGCACCGCGACGTCCCCGGCGGCGTCGGTGGCCGCGATCCAGGCCCGGTGCCCACGTTCCGGGGTGCGCAGCGCCTGGCCCAGCCGGCCGGCCCAGGCGCCGCCCGCCCCCAGCGCCGTGGCCGGCACGAGGTCGAACGGGTCGGCCCAGGAGATCCGGGTGGCCAGGGCGCTGGCCAGCGCGAGCACCACCCGGGGCGACACGGTCAGCGCGAACCGTTCGATCAGCCCGAGGGTGTGTTCCCGCGCCCAGGCGTCCAGCGCCGCCTGGCCCGGCAGCGGCCCGGTCGCCGTCGCGTGGGGCAGCCCGGCCCGCCAGTCGGCCAGCGGACCGGCGTCGTACCCGGGCCGGTGCCAGACGGCGCTGGCGGAGGGGACCAGCGGGTGCGGGTGGTCCAGCAGGGCGGCGGCCGTCGCGGCGGCGGTGCCCGCGTCGGTGCCCAGCACGTCGTCGAGCTCCGCGCGGACCGGGCCGGTCGCCGCCGGCGCGGCCAGCGCCAGCAGCAACCAGGCGCCGAGCGGGGAGGCGACGTGGTGCCGGTCGCCGATGGCGGCGTGCAGCCGGGCCGCGTACCGGGCCAGTGGGGCGTACGGGGTCGTCGTCATGCCTCCCACTGTGCCCACCGCCGGCCCGCTCGGCATGTCAGGAGAAGAGTTCGAACGGCTCATCGATCTCCTCGCCGGCCAGGAACGGGGCGAGCAGGCCGGGCAGCCGGCCCGGATAGAACCGTTCCCGACTTGCCACCACCTCCTCGACCGGCCACCAGCGGAACCCGAAGTAGTCCTCCACCTCGTAGTCGAGACGCTCGGCGCCGTCGACGTCCGGGCCGGGCACGTCGAGCCGTACGGTCAGCACCACCTCGTCCTGGACGTGGCGCCGCCAGCGGTGGATGAAGCTGGCCCGGCGTCGCCACCGGGGCGGGCCCAGCCGGTCGGCGGTGACCACGATGCCGGTCTCCTCGCGCAGCTCGCGCAGCGCCGTGTCGGCGTACGTCTCGCCCGGGTCCATCCCGCCGCCGGGCAGTTCCCACCAGGTGCCCAGCCTGGGGTGGTCCGGGTCGCGGGTGTGGAACAGCAGCACCCTGTCGTCCCGGTCGCGCACCACCAGCCGCACGGCGGTGCGGACGACGACGGGCAGGTCGTCGGGGAGGTTGTCGGGCAGCTCGGTCATCGGTCTCCTTCCCGGTGCCCCCGCGGACCTGGACCCGGTGCCGGGGACGGGGCGTGGCGGATCTGTCCGGCGCGGTGGCGGCCGTCCCCGTCGAGGGTCGGCCCACCGGCCTCGCCGACGCCATCCTCGCCTACTCGCCCGGCGGTCTCCGCGCCGATCCGCCGGGCCGGCGGCGGACCTCCGCGTCGCCTCGGCCCTGCCTCGCCGGTTCAGGTGGACGTCGCGTCGATTCTGGCCGCCAGCTCGTGCGGCAGTGGATAGGGACGCTCCGGCGGGAGGGCCGCCGCCGCGGCGGTGTCGTCACCGGCATCGAGCAGCGCGCGGATCTCCCGGGCCCGGGCGGTGAGGTCGGTCAGCCCGACGAGCCACTCGTCGACGTACCGGTCGGCGGTCGCGCCGGAGAGTCCGAGCTGGAGGGACCGGTACGGCAGCGGCGCCAGCCGCAGCGACCGCTCCGGGTCCCACTGCACCCGTACGTCGCTGGTCTTCAGCTCGCGGGCCCAGGTCGCGCGGTCGGCATGCCGTCCCGGCCGGTAACTGCTCGGGCAGGCCCGGCCGAGCGCCTCCTCGAACCCGGCCCGGGTCAGCTCGACCGCGAGGACCCGCTCCTGGCCCGGCTTGCCGGCCCAGCCGCAGCGGTACATCAGCCACCGGAACGACGGCTTGATCCAGGTCATCCGGCCACGCCGGAACGGCGGCACGAACCGTCCCTCGGCCAGCGCGGCCTCCGCGATGTCCGGCGGGTACGCCTGGTAGACCACGATCGCCGTGTCGGTGAAGTCGGCCCGGATCTGCCGCTGGGGGATGTCCACCGCCGGATCCTCGCCGCTGCGCCTCCCGTCGGTCCATCGGTTTGCGCTCCCGGCGCCGTGATCGGCGCGGGGCCGCCGCCCGGCGGTGCCCGGCGGCGGGGCGTTAGGCTGCCCGCCGTGGCAGGTCTGTTGAGGAACGTGGCCGCCCGGCTCGGCCGGGTGACCGGTGGCGCCGGCGCGCAGCAGCGTACCGCCGGTCCGATCCCGGCCCAGGTGGCGCGGCGGCGGCAGGTCAGTGCCCTGCAACGTCGGGAGCTGGCGTACGCCCCCGAGCTGGACGGCCAGGCCGACCCGGGGGAGATCGTCTGGACCTGGGTGCCCTACGAGGACGACCCGAGGCAGGGCAAGGACCGGCCGGTGCTGGTGGTCGGCCGGCAGAGCCGGACGCTGTTCGGGCTGATGCTCTCCAGCCAGGGCGAGCGGGACGGCCAGCGGCACTGGCTGTCGCTCGGCCCGGGGGAGTGGGACCGGGACAGCCGGCCCAGCTGGGTGCGCCTCGACCGGGTCCTCACCATGCGGGAGGACAGCATCCGCCGGGAGGGCGCGGTGCTGGACCGGGGCCGCTTCGACCGGGTCGGTCAGGCGCTGCGCGCCGGCTACGGCTGGCGTTGACCGCCGCAACCGGGTCGCCTCGCGTACCGGCCGGGTGGCATGGTGTGCCGGTGGACGACGCGGGCAGGCAGGTGGCGGACTGGGTCGCCGATGACTTCGGCGTCGACCTCACCACCGTGGAACGGGTGGATCTCGGCGCGGACGAGTCGGCCGAGCTGTGGCGCGGGGTCGCCGATGACGGATCCCGCTGGGCGGTCAAGCTGAGCGGTGGCGGCACGCCGGCGGGGCTGGTCGCCTCGGCGTACCTCGCCGGCCGGGGCGTGCCGGGAATCGCCGCCCCGCTGGCCACCGACGACGGCGCGGCCTGGCGGATCCGCGGCGGGCGCCGGCTGTCGGTGGTGCCGTGGGTCTCCGACCGGCGGGCCCTCGACGGCGGGATGGAGACCGCCCACTGGCGCGCCTTCGGCGAGGTGCTGGCCGCGGTGCACGCCACCGAGGTCGGCGACGACCTGGCCCGGCTGCTGCCGGTCGAGGACCACGCCCACCGGCCGGTCGCCGCAGCCGTCCGGCGGACCGGGCAGCTGGTGGCCGGCCCCGCCGGCGCGGCCGACGAGGTGGCCCGCGACGCCGCCCGCGAGTGGCGGGACGCGGCCGACCTGGTGGCGGCCCTGCTGGCCGAGGCGGACGTGCTCGGTGCCGAGCTGCGCTCCCGGGCGGTCGGCCCGGTGGTGTGTCACGGCGATCCGCACCTGGGCAATCTGATGCTCGGTGCCGGCGGGCGGGTCTGGTTGATCGACTGGGACGACGCGGTGCTCGCCCCGCGGGAACGGGACCTGATGTTCGTCACCGTCGGGGTGCTGGCCTTCGCCCCGGTCACCCCGGTCGAGCGGGCCGCCTTCTTCGCCGGGTACGGCCCGGTCGATCCCGATTCGGTCCGGCTGGCCTACCACCTCACGGTGCGGGCGCTGGACGACCTCTCGAGTTGGACGGCCCAGGCCCTCGACCCCGGCTACGACGACGCGGAGCGGGCCTTCGCGCTGCGGATCGTCCGGGGGCTGCGCTGTCCCGTCGGCCTGGTCACCCTCGCCGCGGCGGCGCTGCGCGACCTCGGTCGGCTCGACCCGTCCACCGCGGGCTGACTCAGCACTCCGCCAGTCGGGTGGCGTGCAGCTGCCGCGGTGGGCGGCGCGCGTCGACCCCCTTGGCCCGGTACATCGCCGCGTCGGCCCGGCACAGTGCCTCGGCGAGCTGGGTCGCACCGGTGACCGGGGCGAGGCCGACGGAGGCGGTGACCCGGACGCTGCGCCCGCCGAGCGGAATGGGCGCGGCCATCGCCTCGCAGAGCCGCCGGGTGGCGTGGTCGATCCAGCGTCGGTCGACCGAGGGGCTGCTGAGCAGGCCGGCGAACTCGTCGCCGCCGAGCCGGGCGACCAGGTTGTCGCCGGCGAAGGCGGCGAGCCGTTGGGCGACGCTGATCAGCACCTGGTCCCCGGCGGCGTGTCCGTAGCGGTCGTTGACCTGCTTGAAATCGTTGAGGTCGAGCACCACGGCGATCAGCGGCGGCCCGCCCGGCTCGGTGAGCAGGGCGGCGGCCAGTCGGTGGAAGGCCCGCCGGTTGGGCAGCCCGGTGAGCGGATCGTGGCTCGCCGCGTGCCGTTCGGCGGCGAGCTCGGCCTGGAGCTGCTCGATCTCGGCCTCGGCCCGCAGGGCGCGTCGGCGCAGCTGCCACACGGAGACGAGGGTCCCCGCCGCGGAGATGCCGGATGCGACGGTCAACGGATCCGGCACGAGCCCTCCCTCGCGGCGTCGGCGCAGGACCGGGCGGGGTGCGGCCGTTGCGCCGCGCCGACCCGTCGTTTTCCCAGGTGGCTGCCCGGGTGGGGTAACCCAAAGTGAACGGATGGGCACCGTGCACGTGCGTTATCATGCTCGCTGTCCGATGCAGATGCAATAGCAGATGCACGTGCAGAATGGCCCGGATCCGTTGTCACGTGGCCCCTGCCGCCGCGGCACCGTCCACTCGCGACGCCGGCGCTCCTCACAGAAAGACGCCTCATGCAGCAGCCTCAGAACGGCGTGCCGACCACCCAGCTACCCCCGCTGCGGTGGCAGAAGAGCCGGCGGAGCAACCCCAGCGGCAACTGCGTCGAGCTGGCCCCACTGCCCGGCGGGGCCGGCATCGCGGTGCGCAACTCGCGGCACCCCGAGGGCCCGGCACTGATCTACACGGTGGACGAGATCGCGGCCTTCGTCCTCGGCGCCCGGGACGGCGACTTCGACCACCTCATCGACTGATCGTCGATCCCGTCCACGGGACCGATCGTCCGTCCGGAGGAGTTCATCTCACCGTCGGTCCATGGCATGCTTACTCGTCGGTCGGGCGGGGGCCTGGCGACCGATCTGACGCGTACGCGGAGGGGCGGCACGTGACGATGGTTTCCGCCGACGGCGGCCCGGCCACCGGGCCGACCGTGCTGCGCATGCTGCTCGGCGCCCAGCTGCGCCGGCTGCGGGAGGCCAGCGGAGTCTCCCGTGAGGGCGCCGGCTGGGAGATCCGGTCCTCCGAATCCAAGATCAGCCGGATGGAGCTGGGCCGGGTCGGTTTCAAGGAGCGTGACGTCGCCGACCTGCTGACCCTCTACGGCGTGACCGCCGCCGACGAGCGCACGGCGCTGCTCAAGCTCGCCCGGGACGCCAACAGCCCCGGCTGGTGGCACCGGTACGGCGACGTGCTGCCCAGCTGGTTCCAGTCGTACCTGGGGCTGGAGGCCGCGGCGGCGATGATCCGCAGCTACGAGGTGCAGTTCGTCCCCGGGCTGCTGCAGACCCCGGAGTACGCCCGGGCGGTCGTCCTGCTCGGGCACCGCGGCGCCTCGGCCGCGGAGATCGAGCGGCGGGTGGAGCTGCGCATGCAGCGCCAGCAGCTGCTCCACCGCGCCGACCCGCCGCAGCTCTGGGCGGTGGTGGACGAGGCCGCCCTGCGCCGACCGATGGGTGGCCCGCAGGTGATGCGCGCGCAGCTCACCGCGCTGATCGAGGCCACCTCGAGCCCGCACGTGCGGGTGCAGGTCATCCCGTTCGACGCCGGTGGGCACGCCGCCGCGAGCGGCGCCTTCACCATCCTGCGGTTCGGCGACGACGACCTGCCGGACATCGTCTACATCGAACAGCTCACCAGCGCGATCTACCTCGACAAGCGCGAGGACCTCGACTACTACGCGGTCGCCATGGAGCGGCTCTGCGTGGAGGCCGCGCCGCCGGAGCGTACGCCCGAGATCCTCACCCGGCTGCGCGATCAGCTCTACCCAGCGTGACGCCTCGCCCGGGGCGACCTCCGGGCCGCGACTGGCCTTACCATGGTCGCGACCGGCGACAGTGGACGGACGCCATCCCGACCGATGGCGCAGAGTCATGGAGGCGACTGTGACCACCGAGGCCCCGGGCACCGCCCACCCGAGCGACCGGATCGACACCTCCGTCGCCCATCCGGCCCGTCGGTACAACTACTGGCTCGGCGGCAAGGACAACTTCCAGGCCGACCGGGACTCCGGCGACGCCATGGCCGCGGCGTTCTCGACCATCCGCACGTCCGCCCTGGAGAACCGGCGCTTCCTCCAGCGTGCGGTCGGCCATCTGGCCCGTGAGGCCGGCATCCGGCAGTTCCTCGACATCGGCACCGGCATCCCGACCGCGAACAACACCCACGAGGTGGCCCAGTCCGTGGCCGCGGAGTCACGGGTGGTCTACGTGGACAACGACCCGATCGTGCTGGCCCACGCGCGGGCGCTGCTGACCAGCTCGGGCGACGGCGCCACCGCATACATCGACGCCGACCTGCGCGACCCGGAGAAGATCCTCACCCACCCGGATCTGCGCGGCACCATCGACCTGTCGCAGCCGGTGGCACTGATGCTGGTGGCCATCCTGCACTTCGTCCCGGACGGCGACGACCCGTACGCGGTGGTCGCCCGCCTGCTCGACGCGCTGCCGCCGGGCAGCTACCTGGCCGCCTCGCACGCCACCCACGACTACCTGCCCCCGCACCTGGCCGAGGAGGCCAGGGCGGCCGCCCGGGGCGGCGGCCCGCACGGCACGATCAACCTGCGCAGCCTGGCCGAGTTCACCCGTTTCTTCGACGGCCTGGAGCTGGTCGAGCCGGGGATCCGCTCGGTCGCCGAGTGGCGGGCCGAGGGCGAGCCGCAGCCGCGTCCGTCGGTGGTCGAGGTGAGCATGTACGGCGGGGTGGCCCGCAAGCCCTGACCCCGCCACGACGGCGGGCCGCACCATGACGGCGTCGGCTCCGGCCGGCGTCGTTCGCCGTCTTCGTCCTCTGTGGTTGACCGCCGACGTCGGCTCCGGCTAATCTCTGAATCGATACAGACTGAATCGATCCAGAAGGGTTGGCGGAGTGAAGTCGAAGCCGACGTTGCAGGACGTGGCGACCGCGGTGGGCGTCTCCCGCAGCACCGTGTCCAACGCCTACTGCCGCCCCGACCAGCTCTCCGCCGCGCTGCGCGCCCGCATCCTGGAGGCCGCCCGGCAGCTCGACTACCCCGGTCCCAACCCGACGGCCCGCTCGCTGCGCCGGGGCGTGGTCGGCGCCATCGGGGTGCTCTTCACCTCGCAGCTGTCGTACGCCTTCACCGACCCGTTCGCCGTCCGGTTCCTGGCCGGCGTGGCCGAGTCCGCCGAGCGGCACGGCACCAGCCTGCTGCTCGTGCCGCTGCCGACCGACCCGACGCAGGCGAGGGTCGCCGTGGAGAACGCCGCGGTCGACGGCTTCTGCGTCTACTGCGCCGACGACGAGAGCTGGGCGCCGGACGTCATCCGGCGGCGCGGCCTGCCCTTCGTCACCACGGCGCCCCGGCCGGACGCCGGCGCGGACCGCTACGTCGGCATCGACGAGCGGGCCGCCGCCCGGGCCGCCGCCGACCATCTGGTGAGCCTCGGCCACCGGCGGGTGGCGCTGCTCGGCGACAGCGTCCGGCCGGACGCCCCGGTCGGTGCACTGCGGCTGTCCAGCGTCGACGACGTCCCGCATCCCACCACCCGCCAGCGGCTGGCCGGCTTCGCCGACGCGCTGGCCGCCGTGGGCGTCGGCTGGGGCGACCTGACACTGCTCAACGCCGCCGGCAACAGCCGGGCCGCCGGCGCGGCGGCGATCGCCGACGTGTTCGTCGGCGACCAGCCGCCGACCGCGGTGCTCGCCTGCTCCGACGTGCTGGCCCTCGGCGTCCTGGACGCCCTGGCCGGCCGGGCCGCCGACGTCTCGGTGACCGGCTTCGACGACGTTCCCGACGCCGCCGCTGCCGGTCTCACCACCGTCCGGCAGCCGGCGGAGGAGAAGGGCCGGATCGCCGCCGCGCTGCTGCTCGACCCGCCCGCGGAACCGGCCGCCGGACACGTCCTGCTCCGCACCGAACTCGTCGTCCGTACGTCCACCCGTCCCGTCCCCAGGAGTTGACCATGGAACAGCCGACCGGTTTCATCCTCGCCCTCGACGCGGTCCACCGGCACGTCAACTCGGCCCGGCCGGACGCGCCGGTCCGCCCCGACCCGCTGCGTCGTGACCGTTTCGCACCGACCCGGCTGGCCGTCGCCGGCGTGCTGCGCCGCCTCGCCAATGTGATGGAACCGGCGGTCGCGCCGGTCCCGCCCTGCCGGCCCTGACCCGCCGCCGCCCGGGTGGTCGGGGCCACTCGGGCGGCTCGCATACCGGGATAATCGCCGACACGCGGGTATCAAAAGGGCACCACGGCTGGTGTCCACCCGGGCGGTCCCGGCAGACTGGGCCACCATGTCGTCGTTCACGCCCACCCTGCGGCTGCACGATCGGTACGTCCTCCGCGAGCGCATCGGCCTCGGCGGGATGGCCGAGGTGTGGCGCGCCGACGATGAGGTCCTGCACCGTCCGGTCGCCGTCAAGGCGCTCGCGACGCCCCTCGTCGCCGACCCGGAGCTGCGCGCCACCATCCAGCGCGAGGCGCGCGCCGCCGCCCGGCTCACCCACCCGCACGTGACCCAGGTGTACGACTACGGCGAGGCGCCGCTGCCCGGCGGCGCCGTCGTGCCGTACCTGGTGATGGAGCTCGTCGAGGGGCGCAGCCTGGCCGACCGTCTCTCCGCCGGCCCGTTGGCCTGGCCGGACGCCGTCCGGACCGCGGGTCAGGTGGCGGCCGCGCTGGCCGCCGCGCACCGGCTCGGCGTGGTGCACCGCGACGTGAAGCCGGCGAACGTGATGCTCACCGAGACCGGCGCCAAGGTGCTCGACTTCGGCATCGCCGCCCTGGCCGGTCCGCGTTCCCCGCTCACCGGCCAGCCCGGCGAGCTGATGATGGGCACACCCGCCTACTTCGCCCCGGAGCGGATGACGCCCGGCCCGCCCAACCCGGCCAGCGACGTGTACGCCCTGGGCGCCCTGCTCTACCGCAGCCTGACCGGCCGAGCCCCGCTGCCCGTGCAGACCTGGGAGGACGCGCTGGAGGTGCACGCCCGGCGGGCCCCGGTGCCGCCGCTGTGCATCCCCGGCCTCCCCGCCGACCTCGCCGCGCTGACCCTGGCCTGCCTGGACGCCGACCCGGGGAGACGGCCCACCGCCGGACAGCTCGCCACCCGGTTCGGCGCCGGCCGCTCGGTCGAGCCGGTCACCTCGGTGCTGCCCACCGTCGCCGGACGGGAACGGGCCGCCGACGCCGGCGAGCCGCACCCGCCGACCCTGATCGACCGCGTCCTGGCGACCGCCCGGCCGGTGGACGCCGTCGAGCTCGGCCCGTCGTACCGGCCGGCCGGCGTGCTCCCGGCGCGGCGGTCGAACCGCCTGCTCGGGGTGCTGGTCGCGGCCGGGCTCGCCCTGATCGTCGGGGTGGTCGGCGTGTTCGCCCTCGACGACGACCCCGCCACCGAACGCACCCCGGCTGCGCCGCTGACCGTGGCGCCGGTGGAGGACGAGCCGGGCACCACCGCGCCGACCCCGACCGCGCCGCTCAGTGCGACCGTCGACCCGACCCCCGCCGCTCCGTCCCGGGGTGAGCGGCCGGCGCCCCGGACGGCCGGTGAGCTCGCCGCCGGTTTCTCCGCGGTGCTCGACGCCGCGGAGAGCGGCGGCGAGCTGGACGGCCGGACCGCCGACCAGCTGCGGGACAAGCTGTACGAACTGGTGGAGGGCAAGCCCAAGGACCGGACCAAGCGGCTGGGTGAACTGACCGACCTCATCACCGAGGGCGTCGCGCGTGACCGGATCGACGACGGCACGGCGGACGACCTGCGCGAGCTGCTGGCCGCCTGGCCCCGTTCGCGGGGAAACGGCTGATCGCGCTCAGACCAGCTCGACCGGGTCGCCGACCCTGACCCGACCACCCCGGGCCACCACCGCGTACGCCCCGACGCACGGCTGCGGGCCGAGGCCGGGCAGCGGCACCACCCGGTTGAGCCGGGCCGGCGCCCGCAGCGCCTCCGGCTCGCCGGGGAGGAGACCGTGGGCGAGCGTGGGCACCGCGCAGCGCGGGGTCGGCGCCAGCACCCGCAGCGTCAGCTCGGCGCCGATCCGCAGCTCGCGCCCCACCCAGTCGTTCTCCACGAAGCCGCCGCCGGCGGACTCGACCACCAGGTTCGGCCGGTAGCGCGCCGGATGTCCGCCCCCACCGGCGGTGCGGATCGCGTCCAGCGTGGCCGAGGCGATCAGGTGGACCGGCGCGAAGTCGACCAGACTGCCCGGCGGGGCGGCCCCGCCCAGCGCACCGGGCGTCGCGGGCACCGTCGCCTCGATCCCGGCCGCCAGCACCGCGTCCGGGTCCGCCCGGTCCAGCACGGCCTCGGCGGGTACGGCGCCGGTCAGCGTCACCGGCCGGCCCAGCAGCGTGGAGAGCGCCTCGTGGACCGACGCGTCCGAGGTGGACAGGGTGGTGCCGTCGGGGAGGAGCAGGCGGCCCACGTCGGGTGCCGCGCCCACCGCCCGGACGGTGAGCAGGCCGCGCCAGAGCCGGGGCTGCTTGGCGCTGGCCACCCGGCCCGTCGCCGGGTCCAGCACGGCCAGCCGCCGGTCGCCGCACAGGCCGCGTTCGTCGACGTCCACCGTGTGCAGTGCCTCGCCCAGCATCGACTTGACCGGGTAGCGGCGCAGCTGGGCGACGCGACCGGTCATCGGTGCGCCACCGATCGGACCAGCGCCGCGGCCTCGGCCAGCCGATCGTCGCCGAGTGGCCCGGCGCCGCGCCGCCGGGCGACGGCCTTGGCCAGCAGTCGCGGCGGCCCGGCCTCCGCCAGGAACGCCGCCAGCAGCGCCCGAGCCGGCCCGGCCAGCGCGGACGTCGGGTCGGTGGCCACCTCGGCGACGATCAGCGCGGTCATCGCCCCGTCCAGCTCCGGTGGACCCTCCGTCGTATCGCGCCAGTCGATCACCGCCGGACCGTCGGCGGTCAGCAGGACGTTGCCCGGGTGCAGATCGAGGTGCAGCACCCGCACGGCCGGATCGGGTGAGCGCCGGGCCGGCAGGGCGTGCAGTCGTCGGTGCAGGTCCGCGAGGATCCGCGCGCCGGAGCGGGCATCAGCGGCGCCGCCGATGAACGCCTCGGTGAGCGTCGGGCCGGCGAGCCGGGTCAACTCCAACTCCGGGCCGTCGGCGCGGAACACCTCGGGCACCGGGTACCCGTGGCCGCGCAGGTACCTCATCACCTCCGCCTCGGTCCGCACGTCGCCGCCGTCGCGGTAGCGGCGCAGCACCCGGTGGTCGCCGAGGGCGTACACGTCGGCGGTCCGGCCGGAGGCCAGCGGGAGATCAACGCTCACCGTCCCACGGTAGTTGCGGTGAACGAGTCAGCGCAGCCCCGCCCGAACCAGCTCACCGGCGCCGGCGCCCGCCCGCGCCACCGGTGTCCCGTCCGGATCCCACACCGCGGAGCGGCCGGCGGTCCGCGGGTAGGCCGGACCGGCCGGGCCGGCGAAACTCGCCATCGCCACCCAGATGCCGTGGTCGGCGGCGATGCGGCGGGCCCGCTGCTCCGGTACGGCCGCGTCCGCCGGCGCCTCCACCACCCCGGCCAGGTAGCCGTCGACGCCGAGCGCCGCGGTCCGCGCCGCGTGCTCGGGCACGCCGGTGTCCTTGCAGATGGCCAGGCCCAGGCGCCAGCCGTCGAGCGCCAGCACCGCCGGCTCGCGGCCCGCGACGAACCGTTCCGGCTCCGCCCCGCCCAGGAACATCTTCCGGTACGCCACCCGCGCGCCGGCCCCGTCGACCACGAGCATCCCCAGGTACGCCGCCCCGGCGTCGTCCCCGACGGGCGCCCCGACCAGGGCGGTGGCCTCGGCGTCGGCGCACGCCCGGACCAGTGGCGCGAGGCGTGGATCGGCCGGGTCCACTGTGGGCAGGTCGAGGTCGTACCCGGTCAGCGAGAGTTCGGGGAAGAGCACCAGCCGGGCCTCGGCGGCGCGGACGGCGGCCGCGTGCGCGAGCGCGTTGGCGGCAACGTCCCCCGGTACGCAGGCCGGCTGGGCGACCGCGAGGGTCAGCGGCGTACGCATCCGTTCCTCCCGGTGTCACGGCGAAGCATAGGGCGGGTGTCGTGGTCGATCTTCGTGTCGCCTCGAAACTTTGTCGAGTGATCAGAGGCTCCCTGGCGCTCAGCCCGCGCACGGTCGTGTCCGCAGCCGAACCGTCCTCCGAGGGTCCGGTCGGGTATGTCACTGGCCTGGTGGAACGGCTCGGCGGTCCGGGGGCGGGGCTGGCGGTGGCGCTGGAGAACCTCTTCCCGCCGATTCCCAGCGAGGTGATCCTGCCGCTGGCCGGCTTCACCGCCGCGCAGGGCCGGATCAGCCTGGTCGGGCGATCTTCTGGACCACTCTCGGCTCGGTGCTCGGTGCTCGGTGCTCGGTGCTCGGCGCCTGGGTGCTCTACCTGATCGGCGCGGCGCTGGGCCGGGACCGGATGCGCGCCGTCGTGGCCCGCCTGCCGCTGGTGAAGCTGAGCGACGTCGACCGGACCGAGGCGTGGTTTCTCAGGCACGGCGTCAAGGCGGTGTTCTTCGGCCGGATGATCCCGATCTTCCGCAGCCTCATCTCCATCCCCGCCGGGAACGGATGCCGATGGCCACCTTCCTGCTCTACACCACGCTGGGCAGCCTGATCTGGAACACCACCTTCGTCCTGGCCGGCTATCTGCTGGGCGACAACTGGCACGTCGTCGAGGGGTACGTCGGGTCGTTCCAGAAGGTCGTCATCGTCGCCTGCGTGGCGGCCGCCGGCTGGTTCGTGTTCACCCGGGTCCGCCGGGCCCGCGCCGCCGCTGGCGGCCCCACGACGCCACTGGCGACCGGGGAGCAGCGGAAGTACCGGGGCACCCTCTACCGCGGCGGCATCTGGGAGCGCGACCGACCCTGACGTCGTCGCCCGACCCCGCTCCGGAAGCCGGAGTAAGCGGACAGCCGCCCCCGCCCGGCCACCCCCTCCACTAAATTGTTGATCAAGAGGTTTGGGCACGCTGTGACGCCCGATGAGTGCGCAAACTTCTTGATCAACGGGGTGTTCGGTGGCGCGTTCGGCCGGGGAGACGGGGCGCGCGGGTGTCGGGTTGGCGGGTGAGTGGTGACGGTGGGTTGGTTGTCCGGTTCGGGGTCTGTGACGCGTCCTGTCGGTGCGCCGCGGGTTCGCGTGGCTGTTCGGGCTGCAGGGAGGGCGGTGGCTTGGCCGGGTGCCGGGTCTGTGCCGGCCTGGCCCTGAGGTCCCGTGACCGGCGGCACCCTGAGCCCGGAATCGTGGCCGGCCCGGGGTCGTTACACATCCCGTACGACCGCAGTACCAGCCCCCTCCGGCCCGCCCGGATGGATACGGTGGCCCCGGAATGACGGCGGGCCGGCGGTCGTTACATCCTCTGCACGACCGCACTAGCAGCCCCTCCCGGCCTGGCCGGATGGATGGCCAAGCCCCGGAATGATGGCGGGCCGGCGGTCGTTACACATGGTCCCGGCGCCCGAGCCCCCGCTCGTGAAGCCAGCCGGACGAAGACTTTCCCCTGTGCTTTGAGCGCCCCTGTTCGTGGTGCTTGCCCGCCCGTGACCGTCCCCCTGGTTCGGGTTGGGCCAACCCCCGAAGGAGCTTCTCTGATGAAGACCACCATGCTGCGTAAGAGTGTTCTGGGTATCGCTGGTCTGGCCTTCGCCGGTGGCGTGTTCGCCGGTCCGATGGCCGAGGCGCACGCCGCCCCGGCGGTGGACGCCAAGCCCGTCGCGGTGGCCGTGCAGGCCGACAAGCCGGGCGTGGACAAGGCCAAGCTGATCCCGCACGGTGTGCAGGGCGCCCAGTCGCGCATCGACCTGAACGATGAGCAGACCGCGAACGTGAAGGCGATCATCGCCGGGACGAAGAAGTCGGGTCTGGACGAGCGGGCCGCGGTCATCTCCATCGCCACCAGCCTGCAGGAGTCGAAGCTGGAGAACCTGGGCCACCTCGGCGACCGTAACGACCACGACTCGCTGGGCCTGTTCCAGCAGCGCCCGTCCTCGGGTTGGGGCAGCCCGGAGCAGATCACCGACCCGATCTACTCCACGATGGCCTTCCAGAAGGGCCTCAAGCAGATCGACGGCTGGCAGGACATGCCGCTGACCGAAGCCGCCCAGACCGTGCAGGTCTCCGCCTACCCGGACGCCTACGCCCAGTGGGAGCAGCAGGCCGCCGACCTCGTCGCCAAGCACTGGAACAGCTGACCCCGATAAGCGAACGCTGGCCGGCACCCCTCACGGGGTGCCGGCCAGCGGCATATCCGAATCCTGGACGGCTACGGTCCCCAGCTGACGGCAAACCGTCCAAGATTTCCCCACCTCCGCCCTCCCACCCGCGTTGATCATGAGGTTGACGGCAGCGGAGGAGATCCACACCGCCGGTAACCCCATGATCAACGGGTGGGTCAGGGGCGGGAAGCGCGAGGCCAGGGGCGAGGGCGGAGGCGTGCGAGGCCAGGAGCGGGCGCGCCAGGGCAGGCGCGGGGCGCGCCGGCCAGAAGGGCGCGCGGGGGAGCGCCTGGGGTGGTGGGCGTGGGGAACTGATCCGTTGGGGCGTCGGGTACGTACTTCCGGCGGGGGGACCGCGGAAGGGGAACACCATGGCGGAGCCGGGCCGGCGGCACGGGGCGACGGCGGGGGAGCAGCGACCGGAGCCGGTCGTCGAGGTGTCGGGCGAACCGGTCGACGGGCTCGGGCCGTACCGGCCGTCCTGGCCGCGTGGGGCCCGGCTGCTGGCCGCGGCGGCGGTCCTGGTTGTGGGGCTGGGCGCGGTCGCGGTGGTCGCCACGCTGGCCAACCCGGACCGGCTCGGGGTCGCCTTCTCCGGTGGCCGCGGCGGGCTGCCCAGCGACACCGTCGGCGCGGAACCGGGCGGGGCGGGCGCGGCCGAGCCGGCCGCCGAGCGGATCGGGACCGCCCCGGTCGCCGGCCGCCGCCGGGCCACCTTCGAGCTGGTCGACGGGGTCACCGCGGTACGGCTGCGGACCGACGACCTCGGCGACGAGCTGTACCGGATCAGCGCGCCGGTGGACTCCGGCGTGCTGCCGCGGCCGGAGGTGCTCGGAGACCGGGTGCAGCTGCGGGTGGAGAAGAGCGACCGGCCCGGGCGGGACGCCGTGGACGTGGTCCTCAACTCCCGGCTGGTCTGGCGGCTGCGCCTGGTCGGCGGGGCCAGCGAACACCTGCTCGACCTGACCGGCGCCCGGCTCGCCGGGGTGGAGCTGATCGGCGGCGCCACCCGGGTCGACCTGCGGCTGCCCGAGGTGACCGGCACCCTGACGGTGCGAATGAGCGGCGGCGTGAACCAGTTGGCTGTCCGCGCGCCGGGCAGCCCGCCGGTCCGGATCCGCGCCGCCTCCGGCGCCGGTGGCATCACGCTGTACGGCGACCGCCGGGACGGCGTCGCCGCCGGTCAGCTGATCGGCTCACCGAACTGGGACCGCTCGGTCGCGCGGATCTACCTCGACCTGGTCGCCGGCGCGAACACCGTCACCGTCGCCCGGGACTGAGCCGGACCCGACCGGGGGGTCGGGAGGGGGTCGCGCGGCATAGAGTCGGGCGGTGGACCGTACCGAATCGCTGCCGGCGCAGACCCGACCACCCGGCGTGGCGCCGGTCGACCCGGGCAGCGTGCTGTTGCCCGGGCATGACGTTCCGCTGGGCCGCTACACCACCGTGCGGCGGCTGTTGCCGCAGCGCCAGCGGCGGATGGTGGGGGCGTGGTGCTTCGTGGACCACTTCGGCCCCGACGACGTGGCCGAGCGGCCCGGCATGGAGGTGCCGCCGCACCCGCACAGCGGCCTGCAGACCGTGACCTGGCTGGTGGACGGCGAGATCGTGCACCGGGACAGCCTCGGCAACGTCCAGCCGATCCGGCCCGGCCAGCTCAACGTGATGACCTCCGGCCACGGCATCGCCCACTCCGAGCGGTCGCCGGCGACCCGCCCGCCGCTGATGCACGGCCTCCAGCTCTGGGTGGCCCTGCCGGACCCGGCGCGGGCCGGCGCGGCGGACTTCGCCCACCATGCCGACCTGCCCCGGTGGTCCGACGGCGACTGGGATGTCACCCTCCTCGTCGGGGAGCTCGCCGGCGAGCGGTCCCCGGCCGTGGTGCACACCCCGCTGCTCGGTGCGCAGCTCGAGGCCCGCGGGCCGGCGCCGGCCACGCTGCGGCTGCGCCCCGACTTCGAGTACGCGCTGCTGGCGATGTCCGGCGCGGCGAGGATGGGGGGCCATTCCCTGGCCCCCGGCGCGCTGCTCTACCTGGGCGCCGGGCGGGACCTTGTGGAGCTGACCGCCGAGGCGGGCACCCGCCTGATGCTGCTCGGCGGTGAGCCGTTCGACGAGCCGCTGGTCATGTGGTGGAACTTCGTCGGCCGCTCGCACGAGGAGGTGGTCGCGGCGCGGGAGGAGTGGATGGCCGGTCGCCGCTTCGGCGTGGTCGCCGACGACGACGCGCCGCCGCTGCCCGCCCCCGAGCTGCCGACCACCCGGCTGAAGGCCCGCGACCGGCGCGGCGGCTTCCGCGGCTGAGCAGGCGTGCTCGCCGGCCCGACGGGTAGTCGCGGGGCATGACTCGCAGTGTGATGTCCCGTACCGAGGATCAGAAGCGCCTGGTCCGGCGGCTCGCCGGGGACCGCGGCTTCGCCGAGCAGTACGGCTTCCGGGTGACGAACAACCCGTCGAGCCTGTTCCAGCTGCTCTGCCTGGCCGTCCTGCTCGCCCGCCGGGGCGACTTCCGGCGCGCCGTGGACGCCGCGCACGCCCTGCCCGACCACGGCTGGGACAGCGCCGCCCGGCTGGCCCGCTCACTGCACGCCGACCGGGTACGGGCGCTGCGCGACGCCGGCCAGCGCGGCGACGTCGACGCGCTGGCCGACGTCCTGGGTGACCTGGCCCGCACCGTCGTCGAGCGGTACCGGGGCGACCTGCGCCGGCTGCGCTCGACGGCCGGCTACGACCCGGCCCGCGAGCGGGCGTTGCTCACCGCGCTGCCCGGGGTGGACGACGAGGTGGCCGACCTGTTCCTGCGCGAGACGCAGGCGCTGTGGCGGGAGGTGGCGCCGGTCGCCGACCGGCGGGCGCTGACCGCCGCGCGTCGGCTGGGGCTCGGCCGGTCCGCCGCCGACCTGGCCGATCTGGCCGGCAGCGGCGAGTCGGAGCGGCTCGCCTGGCTGGTCGGGGCGCTCGCCCGGGTCGACCTGGAACAGCGGTACGCCGAGGTGACCCCCTGACGGGGGAGGGTGCGTTGTCCCACAGTTCCGCCGAAAATCAGCCGTACGGATGATGCCCGTCGTATGATGATCGTGGCAGAGATGCCCCGCCCGGTTCGGGCGAAGAAAGTCCACCTCTCGGCGGTTCGCCGGGTGAACAGGTGCGCGTGGCGCCCCAGGTCAGCGGTTCGCGGCCCGGGGCGCCCGCCTGTTTCCGGGCCCGTCTCGACCGGCAGCGGGTTCACCGGGCCAGACTGGCCACCAGGTTAACCGTCGTGGCGATGATGATCGCGCCGAACAAGTACGACAGCATTGCGTGCCGCAGCACCGTCCGGCGCATTTCGTGGCTGGTCAGGTCGGTGTCGGAGACCTGGAAGGTGGCCCCCACGGTGAACGCCAGGTACGCGAAGTCGGTGTAGCACGGCCGGCCGGGCTGGTGGAAGTCCACGCCGCCGTCGTCGCCGGTGTAGTAGATCCGGGCGTACCGGGCGGTGTAGACGGTGTGTACGACGGTCCAGGACAGCAGCACGCTGAGGACCGCGAGGCCGCCGTAGAGGTCCCGGGTCAGCCCCGGACTGGTGGCGTGCGCGGTCAGCACCAGGACCACCGCCAGCAGGCTGGCCAGGCAGGCGACCAGCAGCAGGATGTCCCGGATGGCCCGGTTCGGATCCTCGTACACGGCAAGCCGCGCGGTCCGGTCGCCGTCCAGCGGCCAGAGCGTCCGCCAGACCAGCGCCAGCCAGCTCGCCGCGGCGGCGTCCCAGCCGACCAGCGGGCTCAGCGCGGGTGAGACCAGCGCGGCCCACAGGCCGGCGGCCACCACCCCGATCAGACCCATGACGATGAGCTGGACGACCGCGGGGGTGTGCCCGTGCGGCGCCCGCCGGATCACCGGTGGCACGCCAGGCGTCCGCCGACCGTGCGCACCGGCGGCGGGTCAGATGCCGCGCAGGTGCTGGGACACGCGCGGGTGCCTGTCACGGGCCTGGGCCGCGCGCTGGGACCGGCTCACCTCCGGGGCGGCGTCGATGCCGGCGGAGCGGGCCACCTCGTTGCCGTTGGCGTAGTCCACCGGGGGCAGCGCGCGCAACGCCTTGAGCACCTCCGGCGGGGCGCCCTCCCGCTCCGCCTCACGCACGACGTCGTCCTTCTCCGCCGGGTAGTCCAGGCTGGACAGGTACTGCAGGACGTCGGTGTAACTCGCCATGGGGTGGGCTCCCTCGCCGCCTCGATACCGGTTCCGACCGGCCGCGGTTACCCGACCGCCGGCCGCTCACGCGCCGTCCGCCCCGAAAATTCGCCCGGTTTTCCGAGCGTCGGGCCGGGTACGCGAGCTGCCCCATGCGGAGGGAGCAGCGCCATGGACTACGACACCTTCGTCGACCAGGTCGCCCGGCGGACTCGGACCGGCTCGGAGCGGGCGGTGGAACTGACCCGGGCCACCCTGGAGACGCTCGCCGAGCGGCTGACCGGGGGTGAGGTGCTCGACCTGGCCGCGCAGCTACCCGCCCCGTTGCGGCTGGCGCTGCGGCCGAGCCCGAGCGGCGAGGCGGCCGACCGGTTCGGGGCGGCGGAGTTCGTCGCCCGGGTGGGGCGGCGGGCGAACGTCGACGAGCCGGCGGCCCGGGACGCGGTCCGCGCGGTCTTCGTGACCGTGCGCGAGGCGATCACCGGCGGCGAGTTCGACGACATGGTCGTCCAACTGCCCCGCGACTACCGGGAGATGGTCGAGCCGGCGCTGACCCCGGGTGCCAGCACGATGCGCCGCGCCTGATCCCGGGCTCCGGCACCGCCGCGCCTGACCGCACCGACTCGCCGCGGCCGGGCCGAGTGGCGCGAGCAGCCGTGCCCGGCCCGGCCCGGCGGCCGTGCCCGGCCGGGCGGGCAGGCATCGGCCGCCGGGCGGTCGAACGTCCTCAGGCGACCGTGCCGGCGGCGCGCAGCGCGGCGATCCGGTCGGCGTCGAAGCCCGCCTCGGCCAGCAGCTCGTCGGTGTGCTCGCCGGGCTCCGGCGGCGGCCGGCGGACGGAGGTGGGGGTGGCCGAGAACCGGGGTGCGGGTGCCGGCTGGGTCACCCCGTCCTCGGTGACGAAGGTGCCCCGGGCGGCGAGGTGCGGGTGCTCCGGCGCCTCCCGCCAGTCCAGCACCGGCGCGACGCAGGCATCCGAGGTGGCGAGCAGGTCGGCCCACTCGTCCCGGGTCCGGGTACGGAACAGTCGCGCCCAGGCCGCACGCAGCGCCGGCCAGTTCGCCGGGTCCGTGCGGTCGGGCGCGTCGTCGCCGGGGAGCGGGAAGCCGGTGAGCCGGACCAGCTCGTCGTAGAAGCGCGGCTCCAGGGCGCCGACGGCGAGGTGCCGCCCGTCGGCGCACTCGTAGGTGTCGTAGAACGGCGCGCCGCCGTCGAGCAGATTCACCCCGCGCGGGTCCTGCCACATCCCGAACCGGCGCAGCGCGTGGATCTGGGTGCTGAGCACCGAGACGCCGTCGACGATGGCCGCGTCGACCACCTGGCCGGGGCCGCCGGCGCGGACGGCGTACAGGGCGGAGACGATGCCCAGGGCGAGCATCATGCCGCCGCCGCCGAAGTCGCCCAGCAGGTTCATCGGCGGCACCGGGCGCTGACCGGGGCGGCCGATGCCGTGCAGCGCCCCGGTCAGCGCCAGGTAGTCGATGTCGTGGCCGGCCGTCTGGGCGAGCGGACCGTCCTGGCCCCAGCCGGTCATCCGGCCGTACACCAGGCGGGGGTTGACCTCCAGGCAGTCCGCCGGGCCGAGGCCGAGCCGTTCGGTGACGCCCGGCCGGTACCCCTCGACCAGCGCGTCCGCCCCGCGGACCAGGGCGAGCACGACCTCGCGTCCCGCGCCGGACTTCAGGTCGACGGCCACCGACCGGCGGTTGCGGTTCAGCAGGTCGCCCGGCGGGCTGCCGAAGGCGGCCGGGGCGGTGCGGTCGACCCGGACCACGTCCGCGCCGAGATCGGCCAGCATCATCGCGGTGAACGGTCCGGGTCCGATGCCGGCCAGCTCCACCACGCGGACGCCGGTGAGTGGGCCGACCGGAGCGGCGGGGGCATTGTCGGTCATCGGGCCACGATAGGCGCAGCCCGCTCGGGGCGTCGCACCCGAGCCCGGCGGAAGCGTCCACACAGCGGTTGACCAGGGCAACCAGGTGGTGCGGGAGTTGGCGGACGGGGTGAGCCTGCCCTAACCTTGACGCACGAGGGGAGTACTTCCCACGAGCCATTCCGGTCAGTACGGCGCGCCCCGGGCGCGCCTCGGGTGGTTGCCCACGATCGGTGGGTGAAGGAGACCTCGAACATGGCACGGTGTTCGAGGAGGCTCCATGACGGACATGTCGTACCTGGCTGCCGAGCTCCAGTCGGTCGGCACACCCACGCTCTGGGCGGTGACCATCGCCGGCGTGCTCGCCCTGCTGGTGCTGGACTTCCTGGTCACCCGCAGGCCGCACGAGGTGTCCATCAGGGAGGCCCTCGGCTGGTCGGCGTTCTACATCGCTCTGCCGCTGGCCTTCGGCGCCTGGATCTGGTCCCGCTTCGGCTCCCAGCAGGGTGTCGAGTACCTCACCGGTTACCTGGTCGAGAAGTCGCTTTCGGTCGACAACCTTTTCGTCTTCATGCTGCTGCTGGCCGCGTTCGCGGTGCCCGCGGTGCTCGCCCAGCGGGTCCTGCTCTACGGCATCGCCGGGGCGCTGGTGCTGCGCGCCATCTTCATCGCCCTCGGCGCCGCCGCCCTGCAGACCCTGGACTTCGCCTTCCTGCTCTTCGCCGTCATCCTGATCGCCACCGCGGTCAAGCTGCTGCGCGATGCCCTCGCCGGGCACGAGCAGGAGTTCGACATCAACAAGATGCGGTCGGTGAAGCTGCTCCGCAAGGTGATGCCGGTGGTCGAGGACTACCACGGCACCCGGATGATCATCCGGCAGCACGGTCGCCGGGCACTCACCCCGTTCGCCCTGGTCGTGGTGGCGGTGCTGGCCACCGACATCGTCTTCGCCGTCGACTCGGTGCCCGCCGTCTACGGCATCACCGAGGACCCGTACCTGGTCTTCGCCACCAACGCCTTCGCGCTGCTGGGGCTGCGGGCGCTCTACTTCGTGCTGCACGCCGCGCTGAGCCGCCTCGTCCACCTCAGCTACGGCCTGGCCGTCATCCTGGCCTTCATCGGCGTCAAGCTGGGCCTGCACTGGGCGCACGGAATCTGGTCCGGCGTGCCGGAGATCCCCACGCTCGCCTCGCTCGGCGTCATCATCGGCGTCCTCGTGGTCGTGACCCTCACCAGCCTGCGGGCCACCCGCGACCGGACGCCCGGCGACCACGACGCGGTCCCCGGCCGGCACTGACCCGGCCTGCGCCGGCGGCGACCCGATCAGGGCCGCCGCCGGCTCCGCGCCCGGCCACCGGTGCCGGGTACGCCCGAACGATCCCGCCGCCGCCCGCCGGGTGGTACGACTGACGGGTGGGAATCGTCTCTCCGGGCTTTCAGGGCCGACGTCGCACGACCGGACCGGATCTGCCCCCGGGGCAGTACCTGACCGAGGACTTCCCGGTGCTCTCCGCCGGGCCGACACCCAGGGTCCCGCTGGACACCTGGGAGTTCGTCGTCACCACCGAGGCCGGCGCCGAGTTCCGCTGGTCCTGGGACGAGCTGATGGGCCTGCCGCAGGAGACGCCGACCGTCGACATCCACTGCGTCACCCGCTGGTCCAAGTTCGGCACCAGCTGGCAGGGCGTCTCGCTGGACGTCCTGCTGGACGGGATCGACACCGCCGCCGACTACGTGCAGGCCCACTCGTACGGCGGGTACACCACCAACCTGCCGCTGGACGACCTGCGCGACGGGCAGGCGTGGGTGGTGCACGGCTACGACGGCGACCCGCTCCCCGCCGAGCACGGCGGGCCGGTCCGGCTGCTGGTGCCGCACCTCTACCTGTGGAAGTCGGCCAAGTGGGTGCGCGGCATCCGGTTGACCGTCGAGGACGAGCCGGGCTTCTGGGAGACCGCCGGCTACCACGACTACGGCGACCCCTGGCGCGAGCAGCGCTACCAGGGCGACTGAGGTGGCCGCGACGACGACCGGCGGTCGGGTGAGCGGCCCTCTGAAGTGGCGGGTTGGCCGGCTGGTGGAGCGCCGGGTCGAGACGCCGTCCGCACAGACTCTCGTGCTGGAGGTGCCCGACTGGCCGGGGCACCTGCCGGGGCAGCACGTCGACGTCCGGCTGACCGCCGACGACGGCTACCAGGCCGCCCGGTCGTACTCGCTGGCCGGCCCGGCCGACGGGGACCGGATCGCGCTGACCGTGCAGCGGGTGGCCGACGGCGAGGTGTCGCCGTACCTGACCGACGTCTACGCCGAGGGCGACCCGGTGGAGATCCGCGGCCCGGTGGGTGGCTGGTTCGTCTGGCGGCCCCAGGAGACCGCGCCGGTGCTGCTGATCGCCGGCGGGTCGGGGGTGGTGCCGCTGATGGCGATGATCCGGGCCCGCCGGGCCGCCGGCAGCCGCACGCCGTTCCGGCTGATCTACTCGGTGCGCACCCCCGCCGACGTCATCTACGCCGACGAGCTGCGCGCCCGGGCCCGCGACGACCTGGGCCTGGACGTGATGTACGTGTACACCCGTGAGGCCCCCGAGGGCTGGCGGGGCGAGCCGCACCGGGTCGGCCTGGCCGACGTCAACACCCACGGCTGGCCGCCGGACCTGGAACCGCTCTGCTACGTCTGCGGTCCCACCGGCTTCGTCGAGACCGTGGCGGACCTGCTGGTGGGGCTTGGCCACCAGACCCGGCGGGTACGGACCGAACGGTTCGGACCCACCGGTTGACCGGCGAGGAGAGCCGATGACCGATATGTCCTACGTGGACGGCAACATGCTCGACGGGCCGCTGCGGGAGCTGTTCGCCGTCGACCTGAGTGCCGCGACCGGGCGCTGCGAGTCGTGCGGGACGGTCGGTCCGATGGGCGGGCTGCACGTCTTCTCGCACGCGCCAGGGCTGGTGGGCCGCTGCCCGGTCTGCACGGAGGTGATGCTCCGGCTGGTCCGCGCACCCGACCGGGCCTGGCTGGACCTGCGCGGCACCACCTTCCTCCAGGTGCCGATGCCGGCGCAGCAGCCGTTCCCGCGCCCGCTCTAAGTGCGGCTTACGTCCCGTCGGGCCGGTAAACCCGTCGATCCCCGCTGCCGGGTCGCCTACCGTGCCACCGATGACGTATCAGCACCCGCTCGCCTTCCTGCTCGGCCTGGAGGGGGTCGCGCTGCTGCGGGCAACCGCGGGCGACCCGGGCCTGGACCGGGCCTTCGTGCAGGCGCGCGTCGCCGAGGTGCGCCGGCTGCTGGACGAGGCCGCGCCCACTCTCGGCGACGGGATCGAACTGGGTGAGCTCGACACCGTGGACGGCTACCGGGCCTGGTCGGCCACGTACGACCAGCCGGGAAACCCGCTGATCGAGGTGGAGGAGCCGGTGGTCCGGGCGATCCTGGACGGGCTGCCGCCGGGGCGGGCGCTCGATGCCGCCTGCGGCACCGGCCGGCACGCCGCCCACCTGGCCGCGCGGGGACACCGGGTGACCGGGGTGGACAGCTCGCCGGAGATGCTCGACCGGGCCCGGGTGAACGTCCCCGACGCCGAGTTCGTCGCCGGTGACCTGCGCCGGCTGCCCGTACCGGACGGCGGTGTCGATCTCGTGGTCTGCGGTCTGGCCCTCGCCCACGTCGCGGAGCTGCCTGAGGTGATGGCCGAGTTCGCCCGGGTACTGCGCCCGGGCGGGCACCTGGTCGTCTCCGACGGGCACCTGCTGTCGCTCTACCTCGGCGGGGTCGCGCACGCGGTCGGACCGGACGGCCGTCCCGGCCTGCTCCCGGCGTACCGACGGTCGGCGGCCGACTACCTGGCCGCCGCGCTGCCGGCCGGCTTCCGGGTGCGGGGCTGCGCCGAGCCGGGCTGGCCGCGCAGCGGGTACGCCGGCGGCCCGCAGGCCCGCCGCTGGTGCCCGGAGGCGGCCGACGTCGCCTACACCGGCACCCCCGCCGCCGTCGTCTGGCACTTCACCCGGGAAAGCTGACCGGCTCGTGGACGGTCGGGCGTCCGGCGTGGGCGGCCATGGGGCCCGGCCGCCGCGCGCGGCGGCCGGGCCCCGGCCGGTCAACCGCCCGCCGCGGCGGCGACCGGACCCCGCCGGCTCAACCGCTTGTCGCGTCGAGCCGCCGCCACACGGCGACGGTGAGCACCGTCAGGACTCCGGCCGCCGCCCAGAAGGGCGCGGTGATGAGCCCGGTGCTCTGGGCCAGCACGCCACCGAGCGCGGTGCCGATCGCCGCACCGCCCAGGTCGGCCAGCGCGTACACGCTGTTCACCCGTCCGCGCAGCCGGTCCGGGACGAGGCGCTGGCGCAACGACACCACCAGCACGCCCCAGACCATGGCGTGGACGCCCCAGACGGCCAGCGCCGCCCCGGCCACCCACGGCTGCCGGGTGGTGGCCAGCACCAGTTGGAGCCCGACCTCGATCAGCAGCCCGGCGCGCAGCAGGGCCGGGGTGCCGAACCGGGCCCGCAGCCGGGTCGCCAGCGCGGTGCCGGCCAGCCCGCCCGCGGCGGACGCGGTGAGCAGCAGCCCGTAACCGACATCGCCGAGCCCGAGCCGCTCCCGGGCGTAGAGCACGAACACCGCGAACGCCGCGCAGAACGCCACGTTCATCACCGCGATGCAGACGGCGAGCGCCCGCAGCACCGGCACCGACCACAGTGCCCGTACCCCGGCGGCGATGTCGGCGCGCAGCGATCGCCGCTCACCACCGGGCGCGGCGTCGACCGGCGGTGGCACCGGCCGCCACCGCAGCAGCGCCACCAGCAGCGCGGCCAGCCCGAAGCTGGCCGCGTCCACCGCGAACGGCAGCGCCGCCCCGACGGTGAACAGGTACGCCCCGAGCGGCTTCGCGGCGAACTGGTTGCCCACCACGAAGGTGGCGAAGAGCCGGCTGTTGGCCCGCTCCAACTGCTCCGCGGGCACCACCGACGGCAGCAGCGCGCCGGAGGCGGTGTCGGCGAGGGTCTCCCCGACACCGGTCAGGAAGAACGCCAGGCAGACGACCGGCACGGTGGCGGTGCCGGTGACCACGGCGACGGCGAGCGCGGCGAGCACCGCGCCCCGGGCGAGGTTGACCCCGACGATCAGCCGGCGTCGGTCGAGCCGGTCCACCAGCGCCCCGCTGACCAGGGCGAAAAGCAGCCACGGCAGTTGCGGGGCGAGCGCGGCGGCGGCCACCGCGGCCGGCTCGTCGCTGATCGAGGCGACCAGCAGCGGGCCGGCGACCATGGTGACCCCGTCGCCGAGATTGGAGACGGCGTTGGCGGTCCAGAGCCGGGCGAAGTCCCGCCCGAGCCGGGGCTTCCCGGCGGCGACGGCGATCATCGGGACCACCAGAGAATGTGGCGACGTCCGGGCACGCGGAGGCGCCCGCACGGAGACTGCGGAAACACGAGGAACTCCCTCGGAAGCGATGTGGTGGCGTGCGGACACGCCGGGACGGGGGACCCGCGCGGTGGCGGGTCACCTGATCGCTTCGCGACGGACGACGGGTGCGGCCCGGAAGGGCCGGCGAGGGGCGGCGGCGCCGCCGGGACTCAGGACACCAGGACGATCGCCCGCGACGAAGCGGAAGCCAGCATCGTGCCGAGAGGAGCCATGCCCATGATCAGCCTCCGATCGTGGTGGGGTCCCGATCACCGTAGGGGCCGGCCCGTCCCTGCGCCACCCCGGTTTCCGGCTGGACACCGCCGCGCCGGCCGGCGAGAGTGGTCGGCCGTGAGATACCTGCGCAGCTCCGGCGCGGTCGGCATCCGCCGGCCCCGCCCGGCCGACGAGGCCGAGTTCATCGCCGCCGCCCGGCGCAGCCGCGACCTGCACCACCCCTGGCTGACCGCCCCGGACGCCCCGGAGAAGTACGCCGCGTACCTGGCGAAGAGCCGTCGCCGCGACCAGCAGAGCTTCCTCATCTGCGACCGGCCGAGCGGGGAGATCGCCGGCTACGTCAACATCAGCGGCATCATCATGGGTCCGCTGCGCGGCGGGTTCATGGGCTACGCCGCGTTCCTGCCGTACGCCGGGACGGGGCACGCCTCGGCCGGCATCGGGCTGGTGCTGGCGCACGCCTTCGACACCCTCGGCCTGCACCGGGTGGAGGCCAACATCCAGCCGGCGAACGAGCCGTCGAGGCGGGTGGCCCGCAAGCTCGGCTTCCGGCAGGAGGGGTACTCGCCCGACTACCTCTTCATCGACGGGGCGTGGCGCGACCACGAGCGCTGGGCGATCACCTCGCCGGTGCCCGCCCGGCGGTGAGCGGACACCGGGGACGCCCGGCGGAGTGGATTTCCGGATGAGCGATATGACGCAGAGGCATGAATATGCCTCTGCGTCATATCGCTCGTGACGACAACAGGGTGCGCGGTGGTGACTGCGCGTGACGTCCGTTCGACCGCCTGGCAGGTCGCCATCCGCGTCGTCGATCGGGCGCGACCAGGGGTCTCAGCTGCCGGGGCGGGGGAACGCGACCGGGCTGCGGTGACCGGCCTGATCGACGGCCCGGACGCCGAAGAAGACGTTGTCCTTCGACAGGTCGACGGTCACCTCGGTGACGTCGCCGACCGGGATCACCCGCTGCCACTCGGCCGCGGTGGTCTCCCGCCACACCACCTCGTAGCCGGCCAGGTCCGGCTCGTCGCCGCGCCGCCAGCGCAGCGTGGTGTCGTTGGTGAGGTTGGTGGTGACGATGATCGCGCCCTTCGGGGTGCCCGGCGCCTGGGCCAGCGACCAGAGTGTCGCGCCGTTGACCCGGGCGACCCGGGTGATGTAGTCGAAGTCGCAGAACTGCGGCAGGTCGCCGTACTGGACTCCGTCGACCACTCGGACGTCCTGGTGCTGGTGGGCGAAGTCCTCGTTCGGTTCGGTGAACCGGCCGGCCGGCCAGCCCTCTCGCAGGAACGGGATGTGGTCGCTGCCGCGCAGGTAGCGGTCCCGCCGGTAGATGACCCGGACCCGCATCCCGGTGGCGCCGTTCTCGGCCACGTCGCTGACGAACCGGGCCAGCTGCCGCGACGGGGAGTCGTTCTCGCCGCCCACCGACTGGCGGGTGGTCGCCTCGGCCGGCGTCTCGGCAGTCGGCACGCCCTCGGCGAAGAGTCGGACGCTGCGCGGGTCGCGGGTGCCGTCGTCGGCGGTGCTGGAGCCGATGATGTCGTTGCTGAACATGCCCTGAATGTCGACGCCGGCGGCCTTGAACTGCTGCGCCAGGTACGTCGAGCCGTACAGGCCCTGTTCCTCGCCGGCCACCGCGGCGAAGACGATGGTCGCCTCGGTGCGCCGGGTGGCCATCACCCGGGCCAGCTCCATCAGCACCGCCACGCCGGAGGCGTCGTCGTCGGCGCCCGGCGCGTCGCTGACCGCGTCCATGACGTCGGTGGCGCGGGAGTCGTAGTGGCCGGTCACCACGTACACCCGGTCGGGGTGGGTGTCGCCGCGCAGGGTGGCCACCACGTTGGTGATCCGGGTGGCGACCGGGATGCGGGAGGCGGGCTGCTGCACGTACGACTGGAGGGCGACGGTCATCCGGCCGCCGGAGGCGGCGGCGTACCCGGAGAGCTGCGCGAAGATCCAGTCACGGGCGGCGCCGATGCCCCGGGCCGGGTCGTCCTGGCTGGACAGGGTGTGCCGGGTGCCGAACGCGGCGAGCCGGCGGACGGTGGTCTCGATCCGGTCGCGGTCCACCTCCCGGAGCAGGGCCCGCAGCTCGCGGTCCGGTTCCTGCGGGTGGATCGGGTGGCCCGGACCGGGCGGCGGCGCGGCGTCGTGGGCGGCGGCCGGTCCGGCGGCCAGCGGTACGGCGACGGTGGCGGCGGTGGCGACGGCGGAGGCGGACAGGAAGGTGCGGCGGGTGGACCTCGTGGGCCGGCCGCCGGTGCTCTCGTATGCTCCCATGAATGGCATCCTCACCACATTCGATGCCGTCTGTCCATATACATCAGTACGGATCGAGTGGTTTTCACCCAGAGCGGGTGACGACGGCCGGTGAGCCGCACTCCTAGCGTGAGAGGCATGGCCTCCGTGCGTCCGACGCCCGCCGACCCGATGCCCGGCCTGCGCACCACCACGCAGAGCGGCGACCAGCGAGCGATGCCGCCCGAGCTCGGCCCCGACTCCATCGCCGTGCTCAGCGGCCCCACCTTCATGTACTCCGACCGGTGCGGCGACGTCCCGCCGCGGAGCATCGGCGGCCTGGTCCATCTGGACACCCGGCTGCTCAGCGGCTGGTTGCTCACCGTCAACGGCGGCCGGCTGCTGGCGCTGCGCTCGCAGACCCTCCAGCACTACTCGGCCCAGTTCGTGCTGACCAACCCCGAGCTGCCCGGCCTGCCCCCGGACAGTCTCGGCATCCGGCGGCTGCGCTACGTCGGCGACGGCTTCCACGAACGGGTCGAGCTCTTCTCGTTCCGCCCGGAACCGGTCCACATCGAGCTGCGGCTCGCCGTGGCGGCCGACTTCGCCGACCTGTTCGAGATCAAGTCCGGTGTCCGGGACCGGTCCGCGGACGTCACCCGCACGGAGACCACCCAGGGGACCGCGTTGGAGTTCTCCTACGCCAGCGGTGACTTCACCGCGCGGACCCGGGTCCGCTGCTCACCGCCCCCGCACCGGGTCGAGGGCGACGACCTGGTCTGGGACGTGGACCTCTCCCCCCGACAGGAATGGAAGCTGGATCTGCACGTACCACTGGCGCCGGGGCTGGGAGTGGTCGAGGGGGTCCGCGGCGACATCACCGAGGTGGTACAGGGCCGGGTCGACGACCCGCTGCGCCGCTGGGTGGTCGACCGGGCCGCCCTGTTCAGCGACAACCCGGTGCTGGAGAAGACCGTCCGGAAGTCCCGCGACGACCTCGGCGCGCTCCGCCTCGACCTGGAGATCAAGGGTCAGCGGGTGATGCTGCCCGGCGCCGGGCTGCCCTGGTTCCTCACCGTCTTCGGCCGGGACACCCTCGTCACCGCGTACCAGACCCTGGTCGCCGGGCCGACGCTGGCGCAGGGCGCGCTGCTCGCCCTGGCCCGGTTGCAGGGCACCCGGTGCGACGACTTCACCGACGAGGAACCCGGCAAGATCCTGCACGAGTACCGCAGCGGCGAGCTGACCCGCACCGGGGTCAAGCCGTACACGCCGAACTACGGCACCGCCGACGCCACCCAGCTCTGGCTGATCCTGCTCTCCGAGTACTGGCGCTGGACCCGCGACGACAACACCGTGCGGTTCCTGCGCGACCACGCGCTGGCCGCGCTGCGCTGGATCGACGAGTACGGAGACCGGGACGGCGACGGCTACGTCGAGTACGCCACCCGGTCTCTGGAGGGCCTCGGCAACCAGTGCTGGCGGGACTCGCCCGACGGGGTCTGCTTCTCCGACGGCCGCATCCCGGTGCTCCCCATCGCCACCAGCGACCTGCAGGGCTACACGTACGACGCCAAGGTGCGGCTGGCCGAGCTGGCCGACGGCCCGCTCGCCGACCGGGAGCTGGCCCGGCGGCTGCGCGCCGAGGCCGCCGAGCTGTACGAGCGCTTCAACCGGGACTTCTGGATCTCCGAGCGCGGCGGCTACTACGCCGTCGGCCTGGACGGCGACAAGAACCGGATCGACTCCAAGACCTCCAACATGGGTCACCTGCTGTGGAGCGGCATCGTCCCGGCCGAGCGCGCCGGACAGGTGGTGGGGCAGCTGATGTCGCCGGACATGTTCTCCGGGTGGGGCGTCCGCACGCTGTCCCGGGAGGACCGGCTGTACAACGCCCTCGGTTACCACCTGGGCACCGTCTGGCCGCACGACAACTCGCTGGCCGCCCTCGGGATGGTCCGCTACGGGTACCGGGCCGAGGCCAACCGGATCGCCCTGGCCATGTTCGAGGCGGCGGAGCAGTTCGGCTACCGGCTCCCCGAGGCGCTCAGCGGCTACCCCCGCGAGACGATGATGTTCGCGGTGCCGTACCCGACCGCGTGCAGCCCGCAGGCCTGGGCGACCGGCGCGCCACTGGCCCTGGTCCGGGCGATGCTGGACCTCAACCCGGTCGACGGTCGGCTGGTCCTCGACCCCGACATCCCGGCCGAGTTCGGTCGGATCACCGCCGGGCGGGTCCGGGCCTTCGGCCACTGCTGGGAGATCGAGGCGGTCGGCCGCGCCGGGTACGTCCGCCTGCAGGCCGGCTGAACGGCCACGTTTGCCCGGCGGGTCGACGGGAACGGCACCGGGCATGACGAAACCTCGTGTGGTGATCGTGGGGGCCGGGTTCGCCGGTTACCACGCGGCGAAGACGTTGAGCAAGATGGCCCGCGACCGCGCCGAGATCGTGGTGCTCAACTCCACCGACTACTTCCTCTACCTGCCGCTGCTGCCCGAGGTGGCCGCCGGCGTGGTGGAGCCGACCCGCATCTCCGTGCCGCTCAGCGGCACCCTCAAGGGGGTGCGGGTGGTGGTCGGCGAGGCCGACCAGGTGGACCTGCAGAACCGCTGGGTCGGCTTCACCCAGCCTGAGGGGGACCGGGGCCGGCTCGCGTACGACCGCCTCGTGCTCGCCGTGGGCAGCGTCAACAAGCTGCTGCCCATCCCCGGGGTGACCGAGTACGCGCACGGCTTCCGCGGCCTGCCCGAGGCGGTCTACCTGCACGACCACGTGATCCGCCAGATCGAGCTCGCCGAGCAGGCCGAGGATCCGGCCGAGCAGCGGGCCCGGGCCACCTTCGTGGTGGTCGGCGCCGGGTACACCGGCACCGAGGTGGCCGCGCACGGCCAGCTCTTCACCGACGCGCTGCGCGCCCAGCGGCCCGACCTGAAGATCCGTCCGCGCTGGATGCTGCTGGACGTCGCGCCCCGGCCGCTGCCCGAGCTGGACGAGCGGATGTCCCGTACCGCCGACCGGGTGCTGCGCCGACGCGGCGTGGACGTGCGGATGGGCACCTCCGTCGCCGAGGCCACCGCCGACGGGGTGAAGCTCACCGACGGCGAGTTCGTGCCGACCTGCACCCTGGTCTGGTGCGTCGGGGTACGCCCCGACCCGTTCGTCGCCGACCTGGGCCTGCGCACCGAGAAGGGCCGGCTGGTGGTCGACGAGTACCTCAACGTCCCCGGCTTCCCCGAGGTGTACGCCTGCGGCGACGCCGCCGCCGTGCCGGACCTGGTCCGCCCCGGGCAGATCTGCACGATGACCGCGCAGCACGCGCAGCGGCAGGGCAAGCTCGCCGCGCAGAACATCGCCGCCTCGTACGGGCAGGGCACCCGGCGGCCGTACAAGCACCACGACCTGGGTTGGGTGGTCGACCTGGGCGGCAAGGACGCGGCGGCGAACCCGTTGAAGGTGCCGCTGTCCGGGCTGCCGGCCAAGGCGGTCACCCGCGGGTACCACCTGCTGGCGATGCCCGGCAACCGGACCCGGGTCGGGGCGGACTGGGCGCTCGACGCCGCGCTGCCGCGCTCCGCCGCCCAGCTCGGGCTGGTGCCCGCGCACGTCGTACCGCTGGAGAGTTCGTCGCCGGAGGTGCCCGCCCGAATGCGCTGACCGGTGGGGGGACCGGGCCGGCGTGCCGGCCCGGTCGTCAGCGCCGGTTCTCGGTGGGGTCGGGCAGCGAGCGCTTCCCGGTGGGGGTGAACTCGCGCAGCAGGATCTGCCCGACGCCGGCCGCCGGGATGGCGAGCAGGGCGCCGAGCAGGCCGGCCAGCTCGGCCGCGACCAGCACGCTGACCAGCACGGTCAGCGGGTTCAGCCGGACCGCCCGGGACATGATCACCGGTTGCAGCAGGTGGTTCTCCACCTGCTGATAGACGACGAAGAAGACCAGCACCACCACGCCCGCGGTGGGGGAGTGCCCGGCGGGCAGTGGCCCGGTCCTCGGCGGCACTCATCCGGCGCGGCTACCCAACGCGACGCCGCGAAACCCCGTCAGCCCGCGGCGAGACCCGCGTCGGTAGCCGGGCGTGCCCCACCGACGAACCCGTCGAGCGCCGGGCCGTGCAGCACCCCGCCGGGCACGACGTCGGCGCCGGCGCGGCCGGCCAGCCGGCGGACCGGCAGCCGGTCCGGGCGGTGGGCGGCGGCCAGCACCACGTTGCCGTACCGGCGCCCGCGCAGCATCCGCCGGTCGGCGACCAGGCAGACGTCCGCGAAGACCGACCGCAGGGTGGCCACCTGCACCCGGGTGAAGACCAGCGGGGGCAGGTCGGTGACGTTGACCAGGTACATCCCGTCGGGATGCAGCGTCCGTCCCACCTCGGCCACGAACTCCCGGGCGGCCACGTGGGCCGGCATCCGGGCCGCCCGGTAGATGTCCGCCAGCACCAGGTCGTACGCTCCGGCCGGCGCGTCGGTCACCGCCTCCCGCGCGTCGGCCACCTCCACCCGGACCTCCGGCGGCAGCGGCGGCAGCTCGCGGGCCACCAGCTCCACCACCGCGGCGTCCCGCTCGACTACCCGCTGCGGCGAGCCGGGCCGGGTGGCCGCCACGTAGCGGGGCAGGGTCAGGGCGCCGCCACCGAGGTGCAGCACCCGGCACGGGTGGCCGGCCGGTGCGGCCAGATCGACCAGGGTCGCCATCCGGCGGACGTACTCGAAGTGCAGGTGGCGGGGGTCGGCGACGTCCACGTACGACTGGGCCACCCCCGCCGCGAGCAGCGTGCGACCGGTCCGCCGGGCCGGATCGACGACCAGCTCCAACCCGTCCGCGGCGGCACTGTCCATGCCCCGGCACGCTAGCCGACGGCACCGGTCCCGCCCGGCGCCCGGGTCCACCGCCGTCGGGGTTCCGTACGGGCGGGGGCCGGGGCCGGCGGGCGTACCGCCCACCGGCCCCGGCCCGCTCACCGCGCGGCTCAGCCGGCGGCCATCCCCGCGCCGGCCTCCTCGATCGCGTCGTCGACCCGGTGCGCCAGGTCCACGTCGAGGGACGTCACCGCGTCGCCCTGCCGGGTACGGACGGTCAACACCGCGTTGTCGGGGTCGGGGCGGCCGATCTGCGGCCCCCGGCCCGTGTCTACGCGGAGCTGGTCGAGCCGGTCGAGCACCCGGTCGAGGTTGCCCGCCGGCAGCTCGATGGTGCGCACCAGCGACCGCCGGTCGCTCGACCAGTACGGCAGGTCGGCCAGGGCGTCCCGCAGCTCCTGCTCGGTCAGCGGCGCGGTGGCGCTGCGCGAGCCGACCAGACCGCCACCCGGCTCGGGCGGTGCCAGCAGGTCACGCAGCCCGTCCGGGACGTCCAGCGACTCGACCAGGTCGCCGTCGTGGGCGGCCAGCGCGGCGAGCGTCGCCTCCGCCTGGTAGCGGGCCTCTTCCGGGGTGAGGCGGCTGCGCCGGCTCACCTCGGCCAGGAATCCCGGCAGGTCCTCGTGCCGCTCGATGCCGTCGACCGGCAGCACGTCGTGCAACTTCGTCGGCACGGCCTCGAGCAGTCGTGCGCGTTCCGCCTCGCCCAGCGCCCAGGCCAGGGTCAGCACGGTCGCCTCGGCGGCCACCTTCGCCGTGGAGAAGTCCGCCCCGGATCTGCGGCCCACCTCGTCGACCAGCTCCCGGTAGCCCATCGGCCGTCCCGCCGGCCGTCCCGCGTCCGGCATCGGCCGGGGCGCGGTCGCCACCGCCGGGGGCGGCGGAGCCGGTCCGCCCCGGGTGCTGTCCGGCTTGCGCCGGCCAGCCGGCGGGGGACCGGACCGCTTACCGCGGTCGAGGCTGGTGATCTGCTTGGACGCGCTCAGGGTGGAACCGGTCTCGCTGGGCAGCCGACCCTGTTCCCGGGCCTGGCGGGCCAACGCTCGACGGCGCTGGTTGTCGCCCTCCATCTGCTTGCGCATGGTGGACCTCGCTCCCTGTCGGGTTCACCTTCCCCGACCGCGTTCCCGCCGCCGTGCGGAAGGTAACGGCCGGCGGCCGCCGACAGGTTCACTCCCGGCGGGTGAGGGGTGCTCACCCGTCCCCGCCGCAGTCTCGGAACCGGACCGCAGTTCTTCCGACGCACGCGGAAGGAAGGTCGTCATGAAGAGGATCGTCGAGATCGTCCCCGCTCGCCCCGGTTGGTACGCCCGGTGGCAGGTGGCCCCGGAAGGGACCCGGAGCTACCCGGTCAGCCTGTGGGCGCTGCTGGAGGAGTCCGACGGCTCGGGCCGCGAGGTGATCGGCGTCGACTGCGCCGGACAGTGGCCCGGATCGGACGACAACGAGGCGGCTGGGGAGTTCGTCCGGTACCTGTTCCAGACGCCTGATTCCGGTGCGCCCGAGGACGCCGAGCCGCCGTCGACGGCCGAGCTGCGGTCGACCGGTCCGCGACTGCAACCGGTCACCGCCTAGACCCTCCTCCGGCCCCCGGCCCCTGGTCCCAGGGTCGGGGGCCACCCCGTCCACCGGGGAGGCCCCGGGCCGGCCGCCGGCGAGGCGGTCGGCCCGCGGGGCTGCCGCTCAGCCGGTGCTGCTGCTCAGCCGGCCTCGCGCGCGTCGTCGACGGCGCTGAGGCCGCGGTCGACGGCGAGCAGCTCGGCCAGGCCGGTGCGGTCCAGCAACTGCTGCAACTGGGGGCTGACGCCGGTGAGCCGGACCGGTCCGGCACCGGCGCGGCTGAGCACCACGAACGCGCTGAGCCCCGAAGAGTCGCAGAGGCCGACCCCGTGGAGGTCGAGCAGCAGCTCGCGGTATCCGTCCGCCCGGGCCACCTCAGCCGCGGCGATCAGCTCCGGCGCCGTGTCGAAGTCGAGGTCGCCCGTCAACCGCAACCGGGCGCGCCTGGCGTCGAGCCGGGTCACCTCGATGGAGAGCAGCGGGGAGGGCATGCGTACATGTTCCCAGCCCGTCGCGATCGGGAAACGCCCGGGGCTCAGGCGGAGGCGGCGGAGCGGTCGGGGTGGCCGAACTCCGGGCGCACGGCGCTCCGGTCGGGCAGCGGGCGGGCGAGCAGCCCCGTGACGCCGGTCATGTCGAGGATGGTCTGCAGGAAACGCGGCGTGGCGCGCAGCCGGACGGCGGTGCCGCCCTGCTGACCCTCCCGCCAGGCGTGCACGATGACCGACAGCCCGGTGCTGTCGATGAAGAGCAGATCGGCGAAGTCGAGGACGAGCACCGCCGGACCGGTCGCGAGCACGCGGTCGATCTCCGTGCGCAGTGGCGCCGAGGTGGTGAACGCGAGGTCGCCGCCGACGGAGATGACCGGCGCGGCCGGGTCCGAGTGGTCCACCGAGATGTTCAGCGCGGTGGCCTCGGGCTTCCTCGCAATGGGCACCAGAACACGCCTTTCCGCCGGGCTGCCGGTCGGGCAGAGGGATTCCCGGGATCGTAACAACACCGGGCGGAGCCCGCCCGGCACGCGATCCGGCGCCCGCCGGCCGTGGGGTGGCGGTCCCGGCACACCGGCGTAGGGTGGGGCGAAGAGATTGGAACACACCGGGCGTTTCCCCCGGACCGCGGGTGTCGACACGAGGAGTGGGGCTCAGCTGGTGACTGCTGCCGACGTCAGGGGCTCGGACCCGGGCGACGGGCGGATCTCCACGCCGAGTGCCGCACGGGCTCCGGCGTGGCCCGCCGACCCCGTCGTCCGCCGCTCCGGCGTGCTGCCACCGCTGGCCCCCGACCGCGGCCACCCCGAGCCCGACTGGTCGGAGGTCGTCGAACACTTCCGCGAGGGCCTGGTCATCTGTGACGCCCACGGCGTGGTCCGGCACCTCAGCCCGGTCGCCGAACGGCTGCTACCCGAGGTGACCGTGGGGCACACGCTGGCGGCCACCGGGATCGCCGAGCTGACCGACGAGGCCGGCTCGCCCGGGTTCGGCCGCGACGACCGCCGGCTGCGGGTCCGGCGGGTCCCGCTCTCCGGCGGCCGGGTCTGCCTCTACGTCGAGGACGTCACCGAGAGCGTCAGCCGGGCCGACGCGCTCCTCGCCGAGCGGGCCCGCTCGGCCTTCCTCGCCGTGGTCGGCGAGAAGCTCGGCAATCCGCTGCACCCGGACCGGGCCGCCGCCGCGGTGGTCCGGCTCACCGTGCCGACGCTGGCCGAGGTCGCCGTGCTGGTGCTCGCCCCCCGCTCGGGGCGGGCCCGTTGGTGGCGGGCCAACCGCGTCGACGACGATGCGCCCGCCGTGGACAGCGGCATGCTGCCCGCCACCGAACTGCCCGGGGCCATCGCCGAGGGGCTCACCGGCGTCGAGCCGCACGCGGTCGACTGGCTGGTCGAGCAGGCGGTCGAGGCCGGCTGGCTGCCCGGCCTGACCGCCCGCGAGGTGACCGCCCGGGTGATCCCGCTGCCCGGCCCCGACGCCCCGGCCGGCGTGCTGCTGGTGGCCCGCCGCGCCACCCGCTGGTACGACGAGGCCGACGTGGAGCTGGTGCGCGCCTTCGCGGCCCGGGCCGGCGCCGCGCTGACCACCGCGGTGCTCTACCGCGACCAGGCCGAGGTGGCCGACACCCTCCAGGCCAGCCTGCTGCCGGTGGAACCGGCCAGCATGACCGGGGTGCAGTGGGGCACCGCGTACCGGCCGGCGCAGGCGAGCCTGCGCATCGGCGGCGACTTCTACGGCGCGCACCGGCTGCCCGACGGGGGCTCGGTGTTCTTCCTCGGCGACGTCTCGGGCAAGGGCGTCGAGGCGGCCGTCTTCACCGGCCAGCTGCGCCAGTGCCTGCAGGCGCTGCACCGGGTGGAGTCCCGGCCGGCCCGGCTGTTGAAGCTGCTCAACGACGCGTTGCTGGAGACCACCCAGGCGCATGGCCAGGGCCGCTTCGCGACCATGGTGCTCGGCGTGGTGCGCCCGCAACGCGACGGGGGCCTGACCCTGACCATGGCCGGCGGCGGTCACCTGCCGCCGTTGGTGCTACGCGCCTCCGGCGAGGTCGAGACGGTGCCGTTGACCGGCATGCTGATCGGCGTGGTGCCGGATCCCCGGATCGGCGAGGTGACCGTCCGCCTCGAGCCGGGCGAGACCTGCCTGCTCTACAGCGACGGGGTGACGGAGGCGCGCGGTGGCCGGCGCGGTGACGAGCAGTTCGGCCAGGAGCGGCTGGTCAACGCGATCACCGACTGCTACCGGGTGCCCGCCCCGGCGCTCGCCGAGCGGGTCGAGCAGGTGACCTGCGACTGGCTCGCCCACGGCGACCACGACGACATCGCGGTGCTCGCGCTGCGCGCCATCGGCCCCGGGGGTCGGCCGCCGCGGCACCTGCACGCCGTACCCGGCGAGGGTCGGCCCGGTGAGGCGAGGGAGAACCGAACGTGACCACCGTGACCACGCAGACCGACCCGGCGCGCGCGTACCGCGACTTCCTGGAGTCGTTGGCGGAGGCCGACGAGTACGGCGCCATCGACGTGGCCCTCACCCTGCTCGACGCCGGCATGCCCGCCGAGCGGGTGCTGCTCGACCTGGTCGCCCCGGCGCAGACGGAGGTGGGGGAGCGCTGGGCCCGCAACGAGTGGAGCGTCGCCCAGGAGCACGCCGCCACCCACATCAGTGAGCGGGTGGTGGCCGCGGTGGCCGCCCACGCCAACCCGCGACCCACCCGGGGCCGGATCGTGGTCGCCTGCATGGACGGCGAGTGGCATGCCCTGCCGCCCCGCCTGGTGGCGGAGGTGCTGCGGCTGCGGGGTTGGCAGGTGACCTTTCTTGGGGCGAGTGTCCCGGCCGCGCACCTGGTGTCGTATCTGCACCGGCACGACGCGCACGCGGTGGCGCTGGCCTGTGCGCTGCCGATGCGGTTGCCCCACGCGCACCGGATGATCGAGGCGTGCCGCCGCAGCGACGTTCCGGTCGTCGTCGGTGGCCGCGGGTTCGGCGACGATGGCCGCTGGGCGCGCGGGCTCGGGGTGGCCTGGGCGCCGGACGCGCCGACCGCGGCAGACCTGGTGGCCGACGAGCGGGCGCTGCGCCGGGTCCGTCCGGCCGATCTGCCGCACCTGGCCGACGACGAGTACGCCAGCCTGGTCAAGCGGCGCGGCGAGTTGATCGACTCGGCCCTGGCCGACCTGCGCGACCGGGTTGCGTCCGTCAACGACTACACGCCGGCCCAGCTCGACTCCACGGTCAGTGACCTGGGCTACATCGTGGACTTCCTCGCCGCGGCGCTCTACGTCGACGACAGCACCCTGTTCACCGAGTTCGTCGCGTGGCTGGTGGAGATCCTGGCCAGCCGCGGGGTGCCGGCCGGGGCGGTCGCCCTGACCCTCGGGCACTACCACCGGTCGCTGCGCGACTTCCCCCGGGCCGCGCGGTTCCTGACGCTGGCCGAGGTGGAGGTCCCGGCGCTGCGCGGCGCCGGCCGGGGCTGATCGCGGGTCGGTCGGCCCCGGACCAAACCCCGCGTATACTTGCGCGACTGCAAGGGTCGGCCTGCGGTGGTGAGCGAGAGGGACGACGTTGACCTTCACCGTCACGCACGCCCCGTGGAATGGTGCCGGGGTGTACCTGCGGCTCGCCGGTGAGCTGGACCTGAGCACCGCCGGTGAGCTCAATGCCGAGATCGACCGGCTGGCCGCGGCCGGTGAGCGGCAGTTCCTGCTGGACCTGACCGACCTGACCTTCTGTGACTCGACCGGGATCGCGGCGTTCGTCCGTGGGGACAACCGGGCGGCCGCCGCCGGGGGGTGGCTCCGGATCACCGGGTCGACCGGTCGGGTCGACCGGGTGCTCCAGGTCACCGGCCTCGCCGAGGTGCTGCTGTACCAGCCGGAGGCGCTCGACCCGCCCTCGCGTGCCGCCGGGTGATCGACTAGATTTCCCCGCCAGTGGGTACCAGGCGGTTCCCATCGTCACGCGAGACAGGTTGATCCCCATGGGCCCAGACACCCCGAACCCCGTTCGCATCCTGGTGGTGGACGACGACCCAGGTGACGTCCTCATGATCGAGGAAGCCCTCGAGGACTCGGAGATCGACAAGGTCATCGACGTGGTCAGCGACGGCCAGGAGGCGATGGAGTTCCTCCGTCAGGAGGGCCGGCACACCGAGGCCCGGCGACCCGACGTGATCCTGCTCGACCTCAACATGCCCCGGATGGACGGCCGGCAGGTGCTCGGCGAGGTCAAGCAGGACGAGGACCTGCGGACCATCCCGATCGTCGTGCTGACCACCTCCAATGCGGACACCGACATCGTCGGCAGCTACACGTTGCAGGCCAACGCCTACGTGACCAAGCCGATCGACCTGGACGACTTCAACGATGTGGTGCGCCGCATCGACGAGTTCTTCGGGCGCGTGGTGGTGCTTCCCAAGCGGTCCTGACGCCCGCCGCGCGGCGCGCGCCTCAGTTGCTGAACATTTTTCCCGAACCCCCTCGGCGGTGGTCGACAGCCGCGAGGATCGAGCTGGGGAAAGACGTACCAGCTGCCTGGGGGGCGACAGTATGAGGTTCTCCGTCGTTGAGACCGGATACGACCAGCGGCAGGTCGACTCCTGCCTTGACGAGCTCGGCGTCCGGTTGACCCGGCTCGCCGCGCGGGCCCAGGTGGCCGCCGGCGCCGGTCGGGAGTGGGACCAGATCCGGCAGGAGGCCACCTTGCTCTGCGGTCTCGTCGACCGGCACGGCCCGGTGGCCGACGTGCTGGTGGCCCGGCGCGAGGCCGCTGCGGTCGAGCGGGAGGCCGCCGAGATCCTGAGCCGGGCCCGCGGCGTGCTCGACGCGGCGCGCGAGGAGGCCCGGCAGCTGCGCGAGCGGGTGTACGCCGAGGCCGTGCAGGCCCGGCGGGAGTTCGAGGCGGCGCTGCACGAGCGGCGGCGTCGCGAGGCCCGCGTCGACGAGATCCTGACCGGGGTGGCGGTGGAGGTGGTGCCGAGCGACACGCCCACCGCCGCGGCGGCGATGTCGGGCGGGGTCCCGGCGACCCGGGTCGCGACGGGCGCCGACGAGGTGACCGTGGAACGGCCCGAGCCGGGCACCCGGGTGGCCTGACGCGGCCGCGCCTCAGGTCAGCGCGTCGACCACCGTGGTGGCCCGCTCCTCGTGCTGGGCGTACGCGTCCGGGTACGCGGAGATCTGCACGGCCTGGGCGGCCTCGGTGACGCTGAGCTCCTGCCAGCCGGGAATCTCGGCGAGCGCGAGGTAGAACGCCCGGGCCGCGTACGCCGGCCGCATGAGCTGGGCGATCGTGCCCCAGCCGCTGCTGGGCCGCTGCTGGAAGAGGCCGACCGAGTCGTGGTCGGCGCCGCTGCCCTGGTGCGGGTAGTCGTAGGACTCCGGCAGCACGTCGCTGGCGAGGTTGTACAGGTCGCTCTCCTGCATCGCGGTGGACACGGCGACCACCAGGCCGCGCTTCGGCATCCGCAGGGCCAGGCCCGCGTCGACGATCGCCCGGGCGTTGTCCATCTGTGCCTCGGTGAGGCCGGCGACCGGGCGGGGGTGCTTCGGCCGGACCGTCCGCCGTGGTGGCGGCTTGCGGGTCGCCGACGGGCTGGGGCTGGCCGTGGCGCGCGGGGTGACCGGGACGGCGAGCGGGGAGGCGGCCCGGTCCAGGGAGCGGGAGGCGCGCTGCTCGTCGACTGCCCGGTCGGCGAGCACCTCCGGCACCGGCTCCCGACGGTCGCCGGTGTCGTGCGCCCCGACGAACGCCACCAGGCCGAGGCAGCAGCTCACGCCGCCGGCCAGGGCAACCCGCGCGGAGGTGGTGGCGAGCAGCGAACGGGCGCCTCGGCGGGGTCGTTCGGGGGCGCGGTGCCGCCCGATCCTCTTTTCGTCGGATGCCGCATCGGTCGTACGGGTGGCCGGTCGGGTCTCGGTCAGCTGCCGCTCAGGGGACTCGTCGGGATGCACCCGCCGAGGCTAGGCAGCTTCCTGATGTTTGCCATCGGGGTCATTGGTGGCATGCGTCACAATGTGCCGGTTTTGAGGCGGTCAATAGCCGTGGCGAGCTATGAAAGGTGCCAAGCGACTGAATCGCCCTTATCCGCTATTACCCTTTTGCTGGGAGCTCTCGGGCGGCCCATGGGATGGATGCTCGTGACTGTCCGGCTCCTCCGTTCGGCCGATGAGGTGGGTGTCCTATCGGGGCGCTGACCCCCGCCCGGGCGGCGGGCGTCATACCGAGCGGCGGTTGCCGGCATCGCCATCCGGGGCGAAGCATCGGCTCGGTACGATGCGGACGGTGACCGAGAGCATGATCGACGAGTCCGTCCGCGGTGGCGCGGGCCGGTCCGGCCGGCGGCGGGGGATGGTCCTCGTCGTGCTCGCCGTGCTCCTCGCGGCCGTGCTGGCCGGTCATCGGGCGATCCCCAACGTGCACGGCGTCGGCAGCCTGCTTGACAGCGTGACCCCCCTGCTCGGCCTCGGCGTGCCGGTGCTGGCCGTCGCCGCGTTGCTGCGCCGCGCCCGGTGGGCGTTGCTCGCGGTGCTGCTGCCTGCCCTGGTGTGGGCGTTGACCTACGGCGGCGCCTGGCTGCCGGCCGCCTCCGGCGCCGGACCGGCCGGCCTCCGGGTGGCCAGTCAGAACCTACGGGCCGACAACCCCGATCCGGTCGCCACGGTGACCCCGCTCGCCGCCTCGGGCGCCGATCTCATCGCGCTGCAGGAGGTGGCCGACGGCGACCGGGTCGCTCCCGCCCTGCGCGAGCGGTACCCGCACCGGGCGGCGGTCTCCACCGTGGCGCTCTGGAGCCGCTACCCCATCCGGGAGTCCGCCGGGGTGGACACCGGCCTCGGCTGGACCCGGGCGCTGCGTGCTGTCGTCGCCACCGGCGACGGGGACCTCGTGGTGTACGTGGCGCACCTCGGCTCCGCCCGGGCCGGGCAGACCGCCACCCGCGACGAGACGGTCCGCGCCCTCGCCCGCGCGGTCCGCGCCGACCCGGCGGACCGCCTGGTCGTGCTGGGTGACCTCAACACCGCCAGCACCGACCGGGTCTTCACCCCGCTGACCCGGCTGCTGCACGACGCCCAGGCCGACGCCGGTCAGGGCTTCGGCTTCACCTGGCCCTCCGGGCTGCCGGTGACCCGCCCGGACCACGTCCTGTACCGGGGGATCACCCCGACTGCGGCCGGGGTGATCCGGACACCGGACTCGGACCACCGGGCGGTGACCGCCGGCTTCCGCTGGTGACCTCGTCGGGTCAGTGCCGGCCGCCGTCGGCCGGGGTGACGGTCAGCCGGTGCCGGCTGCTGTCCCCGCTGGAGAACGGCCAGAGCCGGTCGGCGTGCTCCACCAGGTCGGCCAACTGGTCCCGAGTCAGCCCGGCGGACGAGATGGAGGCGTGCACGTCGGCCCGGTAGCGGCCGTCGTCGTCGCGACCCAGCTTCGCCTCCGCCGTGACCTGGACGGTGTGCGCCTCGTTGGTGATCTCCCCGGCCGCCTCCACCGCCGCGTGGTGCAGGCAGGACGCGAAGGCGGCGGCGAGCAGCTGTTCGGGTGTCAACCCCGTGCAGTGTGGCGCGAGCGGCGATGCCAGCGCGCTGGACAGGCCCCCGTCGTCGGTGCGTACGTGACCGCCCGCCGCGGTCGCCGAGGCCTCATGCAGCCAGGAACTGGGATCCGGCATCGCGTTCCTCCCGTCGCTCATCCGGCGGGTTCCCGGCCTCGGTCCGGCGAAACGCCTGGCGACAGGGGCCAGGATCAGGCCGGGCCGGCGCGGGACCAGTCGTCCAGGGCGACCGCCTCGGTCGCCTCGGTGGCCGCGCGCTCGGTCCACGGGGAGACGGGCGCGACCCGGGGGCGGGGCGCCGACGCAAGCATCGGCACGTACACCCGGGCGTCCACCGCCTCGGCCAGCAGGAGCGCGGCCATCAGGCTGGTCGGCCGGGCGGTGGGGTCGTCGTCGAGGCAGCGCCGACACAGGTCGGCCACCTCCGCGGGCAGCCCGTCGACCGGCGGCAGCGGCTCGGGAGCGACCTGCCTGCGGGCGCCGATCAGCTGGGTGGCGGTCGTCCCGGCCGCGTACGGCAGCCGCCCGGTGAGGCAGTAGTAGAGCAGCACGCCGAGGGCGTACATGTCGGCGGCGGGGGTGGCCGGCTGCCGGTCGAACTGCTCCGGGGCCAGGTACGCCGGGGTGCCCACCACGATGCCGTCGGGGCTCTGGTCGGGGGCGCCGGCCGGGCTGGCGATGCCGAAGTCGAGCACCTTCACCCCCGAGGGGGTGAGCATGACGTTGGCTGGTTTGACGTCGCGGTGCACGATGCCGTGCGCGTGCGCGGCGGCCAACGCGGCGGCCACCTCCGCGCAGACCCGTACCGCGATCCGCCAGTCCAGCGGCCCGGCCCGCAGGTGCGCGGCGAGCGTCTCCCCTTCGGCGAGCTCCATGACGATGTACGGCGCCTCGCGTCCGGGCAGCGTGGACGAGGTGCCGAAGTCGTGCACGCTGGCGACGTTGGGGTGCACCAGCCGGGCCGCGTTGCGCGCCTCGGCCCGGATCCGCTCCACCGACGTCTCCTCGCCGTGCTGTCCGGGGGACATCAGCTTCACCGCGACCGGACGGTCGAGCACCACGTCGTGTGCTCGCCACACCTCAGACATCCCGCCCAGGGCGATGCGCTGTTCGAGCTGGTACCGCCCGGCCAGCGTCCTCATCGTGGCTGCTCCTGTCCGTCTCGCCCCGGTCGTTACCGGCGTTCCGGTCGCGGTACCCGGGGGGCGAGCTGGGCAAACCGTGGTCGGCCGGGTCGGAGCCGCCGCGTCGCGCCGACCGGTGCGGTAGCTTGCCAGGCAGGGGGCGTCCGGCGGGAGGGGGTCACACGGATGAGCGAGGTGAGCGTCCGCTTCGTCGGCGGCCCGGCCCACAACCTGGTGCGGGCGCTGCCCGCGGGGCCGGACGGTGGCCCGCCCGCGCGCTGGGTGCTGCGCCATCCCGACGGGAATCCGGCCCCGGGTGCGGGCGGCCCCGACCATCTCTACGCGCGCGGCCGGCGCGACGGCACCGGGGTGTGGACGATGAGCTTCGTGCGCACCTACCCGGTGGGCGCGGGCGAGTAACCCGGTTCAGCGGCCCGCCGCCGTGGTCTCCAGGATCACCGCCGCCACCCGCTCGGGGTCGTCCGGCATCGGCACGTGCCCGCAGCCGGTCAGGTCCAGGTGGCGGGCCTGCGGAAGCCGCTGCCGGGCCAGCGCGGCCTGCCGGTACGGCAGGATCCGGTCACGGGTGCCCCAGGCGACGGTGACCGGCACCGTGGGCGTGCCGGCGAAGGCGTAGCCGCGGCCCGCCCGGGCCACCGCGCGGAAGGCGCGGGCGTCGCGCAGGGCCCGTGAGTCGGCCAGGGCCGCCTCCACCGCCAGCCGCTCCGGCCGGGCGACGATCATGCCGAAGGCCAGCGACCGGAGCGGGGCCGAGCCGAGCACGGACCGGACGACCGGGGCGGGCAGCCGGGCCGCCGCCCGGTGCAGGCTCAGCACGGTCAGCGCCCGGCGCAGCTCCCGCGGGGTGCAGAAGCCGGCGGGGGAGAGCGCGGTGGCCGAGGCGGCCAGGCCGGCGGCGGCGAGTTCGAGGGCGATCGCCCCGCCGAGGCTGTTGCCGGCGACGTGCGGCCGGTCCAGGCCGAGCGCCGCGCAGAACTCGGCAACCGCGGCCACCACCTGCGTCATGTCCCGGGGCAGCCCGCCCGCCGGAACCGGGGAGCGGCCGAAGCCGGGCAGGTCGAGCGCCACCACGTCGTGCCGGGCGGCGAGCAGGTCGAGCACCGGCAGCCAGGCCGCCCAGTGGTGGCCGATGCCGTGCAGCAGCACCAGCGGCGGGCCCGCGCCGCGCCGTTCGAAGACGACCGGCAGGGCCCCGGCCGGCCCGGGGGAGCGATCGGCGTCCATGGCCACGCCCGGAAGTTACCATCGGGTAGCCGGCTGGGGAAGGGTACGTCATCCGTCGAGGCCGCGCTCGGAGGCTGGAGCGGACGTGGGTCGGGCCGGTGGCGGTGCGGTGCGTCGGCGGCCGGTGGCCGTCGCGGCTCGCCCGTCGGGGTCCCGCCGCAGGCCGGGGCGACGGGGTACCGTCGGACCGAACCGGGGTGGCGCGCACAGGTGGCGCACAGGATGCGCACAGTTCAGGGCCAGCCGGGCCGCCCACGATGGGGGCATGGTGATGGACGGGCAGACCGCGCAGACCCGGATCGAACTCCGCCGCCCCGACGGCGAACCCGTCCGGGTGCTGGTCGTCGACGACGAGCCGACCCTGACCGACCTGCTCTCGATGGCCCTGCGCTACGAGGGCTGGCAGGTGCGCAGCGCCGGCAACGGGATGGCCGCGTTGAGCACCGCGCGGCAGTTCCAGCCGGACGCGGTGGTGCTCGACGTGATGCTGCCCGATCTCGACGGCTTCCAGGTGCTCCGCCGGCTGCGCGAGCAGGCCCCGACCGTGCCGGTGCTCTTCCTGACCGCCCGGGACGCCGTGGAGGAGCGGATCGCCGGGCTCACCGTCGGCGGCGACGACTACGTCACGAAGCCGTTCAGCCTGGAGGAGGTCATCGCCCGGCTGCGCGCCCTGCTGCGCCGCTCCGGCTTCGCGGTGGCGGCGCGGGAGGACGCGGTGCTCACCGTCGGCGACCTCAGCCTGGACGAGGACAGCCACGAGGTGCGCCGCGGCGACGACCTGATCACCCTGACGGCCACCGAGTTCGAGCTGCTGCGCTATCTGATGCGCAACCCGCGGCGGGTGCTGAGCAAGGCGCAGATCCTCGACCGGGTGTGGAACTACGACTTCGGTGGCCAGGCCAACGTCGTCGAGCTGTACATCTCGTACCTGCGTAAGAAGATCGACGCCGGCCGGGACCCGATGATCCACACGCTGCGCGGCGCGGGCTATGTCCTCAAGCCCGCGAACTGACCGGCGAGGTCGGCTGCGCTCCTGGCTGGCCGGCCGGTCGCTGCGGACCCGGCTGGTCGCCGCGGTGGTGGCGCTGCTCGCCCTGGTCAGCATCGGCATCGGCGGGCTGACCACGGTCGCGCTGCGACATTTCCTGGTGGCCCAGGTGGACGACCAGCTCACCGTGGACAACCGCCGGCGGGAGGGTCCGCCATCCTGGTTTCAGCAGCTCGCGGAGCGGCAGCGGGCCGACCAGGACCGGCCGCTCGAACCGCCGCCCGGCTTCCCGCCGGACTCCATTGCCGTGAAGATCGTCGATGGCGAGGTGACCTCCGCCCTCATCCGCAACGCCTCGGGTGCTGCCGAGGCGCTGCCCACCGGCGGCCTCACCGCGGTCACCGGGCTGCCCGTCGACGGGCAGCCGCGCACGGTGGACCTCAGCGAGCGGGGCGACTACCGCGCGGTGGCCCGGCAGGCGTCCGACGGTGACGTGCTGGTCTTCGCGATCCCGCTCGCCGAGGCGCAGGAGACCGTCTGGTGGATGGTGGTGGCCCAGGCGGGCGTGGCCACCGCGGGCCTGCTGATCGCCGGCAGCCTCGGCGCGCTCATCGTCCGGGCGACGCTGCGCCCACTGAACCGGGTCGCCGCCACCGCCGTCCGGGTCACCGAGCTGCCACTGGACCGTGGCGAGGTGGCGCTGTCGGTGCGGGTGCCCGAGGCGGACACCGACCCGCGTACCGAGGTCGGCCAGGTCGGGGCCGCGCTCAACCGGATGCTGGGCCACGTGGGCGCCGCCCTCGCCGCCCGGCAGGCCAGCGAAACCCGGGTACGCCAGTTCGTCGCCGACGCCAGCCACGAGCTGCGTACCCCGTTGGCCGCGATCCGGGGCTACGCCGAGGTGGCCCGGCGCGGCCGGGACCGGGTGCCGCCGGACGTGGCGCACGCGCTGCGCCGGGTGGAGTCGGCCAGCACCCGGATGACCAGCCTCGTCGACGACCTGCTGCTGCTCGCCCGGCTGGACTCCGGCCGGCCGCTGGCCACCGAGCCGGTCGACCTGACCGCGCTGGTCGTGGACGCGGTCAGCGACGCCCACGTCGCCGGCCCCGAGCACCGCTGGCAGCTCGACCTGCCCGACGAGGCCCTGGAGGTGCCCGGCGACGCCGTCCGGCTGCATCAGGTGGTGGCGAACCTGCTGGCCAACGCCCGGGTGCACACGCCGCCCGGCAGCACGGTGACCACCCGGCTCACCCGGGTGCCCGGCGCGGTCGAGGTCAGCGTCACCGACGACGGCCCCGGCGTGCCGCCCGAGCTGCGCGACGAGGTCTTCGAACGCTTCGCCCGCGGTGACAGCTCACGCTCGCGCGAGCACGGCAGCACCGGGCTCGGGCTGGCCATCGTCGCGGCGGTGGTCGAGGCCCACCACGGCACCGTACGGCTGGAGTCCCGGCCCGGCCGGACCGTGTTCACCGTGCGGCTGCCGGATCCCACAGCCGACGCATAGGCAGATCATGGGGGCGGCTCAACGGGCTGGCCCAGGCTTGCCGGCATGGACAGAACAGAGAGCCTGCTGACCGCGCCGGGGAACGCCCCGGCCGCCGAGACCGCGCCACCGGCCACCCCCGCGCCGGAGCCCGTACGCGCCGAGGCGGAGCCGCCGCCGACCCGTCGGGACCCGGCGTGGGCCCGACCGGCCCTGCTGGTGCTGCTGCTGGCCACGGGCCTGCTCTACCTGTGGGGCCTGGGCGCCTCCGGCTGGGCCAACTCGTTCTACTCGGCGGCGGTGCAGGCCGGCGCGGAGAGCTGGAAGGCGTTCTTCTACGGCTCGTCGGACGCGGCGAACTCGATCAGCGTGGACAAGACCCCCGCGTCGCTCTGGCTGATGGCCCTGTCGGTCCGGGTCTTCGGGCTGAGCAGCTGGTCGATCCTGGTGCCGCAGGCCCTGCTGGGCGTCGCCTCGGTCGGCGCGCTGTACGCCACCGTCCGGCGCTGGTACGGCCCGGTGGCCGGCCTGATCGCCGGGGCGGTGCTGGCGCTCACCCCGGTTGCCACGCTGATGTTCCGGTTCAACAATCCCGACGCCCTGCTGGTCCTGCTGCTGGTGCTCGGCGCGTACGCGACCGTGCGGGCGGTGGAGACGGCCAGCACCCGGTGGATCGTGCTGGCCGGGGTGCTGGTCGGCTTCGGCTTCCTCACCAAGATGCTCCAGGCCTTCCTGGTGATCCCGGTCTTCGCCGGGGTCTACCTGCTGGCCGCGCCGACCGGCCTCTGGCGGCGGATCCGCCAGCTGTTGCTGGCCGGGCTCGGCGTGGTGGTGGCCGCCGGCTGGTGGGTGGCCGTGGTCGAGCTGGTGCCGGCGAGCGCCCGGCCCTACATCGGCGGTTCGCAGCACAACAGCATCCTGGAGCTGACCCTCGGCTACAACGGCCTGGGCCGGATCACCGGCGACGAGGAGGGCAGCGTCGGTGGCGGCGGCCCGACGGGCGGCGGTGGGGGCGGCCCGTTCTCCGGGCAGACCGGCTGGCTGCGGATGTTCGACACCGAGGTCGGCGGTCAGATTTCCTGGCTGCTGCCGGCGGCGCTGATCCTGCTGGTCGCCGGGCTGGTGCTGGCCGGGCGGGCGGCGCGTACCGACCGGCGGCGCGCGGGCCTGCTGCTGTGGGGCGGGTGGCTGCTCGTCACCGGCCTGATCTTCAGCTTCATGTCCGGCATCTTCCACGCCTACTACACGGTGGCGCTCGCCCCGGCGGTCGGCGCGGTGGTCGGCATCGGGGCGGTGCTGCTCTGGCGGGAACGCGCCGTCACCGGCCCGGTCGATCTCGTCGCCGCCGCCCCGGCCGCGTCGCGCCGGTGGGGGAACCGCCGCGCGTTCGCGGCGACCGTCACCCTGGCGGTGACCCTCGCGGTGAGCGCCTGGTGGTCCTGGCGGCTGCTCGGCCGCAGCCCCGACTGGTACCCGTGGCTGCGCACGGCGGTGCTGGTCACCGGTCTCGCGGTGGCGGTGCTCGTCGTCCTCGCGGACCGGCTGCCGCGCCGGTTGGTCCCGGTGGTCCTCGCCCTCGGCGCGACGGCCGCGCTCGCCGGTCCCGCCGCGTACGCGCTGGACACCGCGGCGACCCCGCACACCGGCTCCATCCCGAGCGCCGGCCCGGTCGTGCAGGGCGGTTTCGGCCCGGGCCGTGGCGGATTCGCCGGCGGCCGGCCGCCGCGCGGCGGCCAGTTCCCCGGCTTCCCCGGTGCCAACCAGACCGGCCAGACCGGCGGCCAGCTCCCGACCCTCCCGGGTGGCGGCCAGCTCCCGACCCTCCCGGGTGGCGGCCAGCTCCCGACCCTCCCGGGTGGGCAGGACGGCGGCGCCGGCCGGGCCCAGCGCGGTGGCAACATGGGCGGGCTGCTCGACTCCCGCGAGCCGAGCGCCGAGCTGAAGGCCCTGCTGGAGTCCGACGCGGACGCCTACACCTGGGTGGCGGCGACGATCGGCTCGAACAACGCCTCGGGCTACCAGCTGGCCACGGGCGAGCCGGTGATGGCGATCGGCGGCTTCAACGGCAGTGACCCGTCGCCGACGCTGGCCCAGTTCCAGCGCTATGTCGCCGACGGCAGGATCCACTACTTCGTCGGCGGCGGCGGCTTCCGGGCCAACGGTGGCAGTTCCGCCTCCCAGGAGATCTCCTCCTGGGTCGCCGAGAACTTCCCGTCCAAGACCGTGGACGGGGTCACCGTCTACGACCTGAGCAGCGGAAAGCAGGGCTGAGCCATGACGTACCCGAGCACCCGCCCGGCCGTCGCCGTGGGGGTCGCCGCGCCCACCGCGGTGCTGGACGTGGTCGTCCCGGTGCACAACGAGGAGGCCGACCTCGGCCCCTGCGTGCGGCGGCTGCACGCCCACCTGAGCGCGCACTTCCCGTACCCGTTCCGGATCACCGTGGCCGACAACGCCAGCGTCGACGGCACCCTCGCGGTCGCCGAGGCGTTGGCCGCGGAGCTGCCGCACGTCGAGGTACGCCACCTCGCGGCCAAGGGGCGCGGCCGGGCCCTGCGGGCCGCCTGGTCGGCCTCGGACGCCCCGGTGCTCGCCTACCTGGACGTGGACCTCTCCACCGACCTGGCGGCGCTGCTGCCGCTGGTGGCGCCCCTCATCTCCGGCCACTCCGACCTGGCCATCGGCACCCGGCTGGCCCGGAGCTCCCGGGTGGTCCGCGGCGCCAAGCGGGAGGTGATCTCCAGGGCCTACAACCTGCTGCTGCGGGGCACCCTCGCGGCCCGGTTCTCCGACGCCCAGTGCGGGTTCAAGGCCATCCGCTCCGACGTGGCCCGGGAGCTGCTGCCGCTGGTCCAGGACACCGGGTGGTTCTTCGACACCGAGCTGCTGGTGCTGGCCCAGCGGGCCGGGCTGCGCATCCACGAGGTGCCGGTGGACTGGGTGGACGACCCGGACAGCCGGGTGGACATCGTCGCCACCGCCCTGGCCGACCTGCGCGGCATCGGCCGGCTGGGCCGGGCGTTCCTCACCGGCGCGCTGCCCCTGGCCCAGGTGCGCGAGCAGCTCGGTCGGGCCCCGCTGACCGCTCCGCCGGGGCAGGTGCCGGTCGGGCTGCCCCGGCAGCTGGCCCGGTTCGGCGCGGTCGGGGTGGCCAGCACCGTGGCGTACCTGCTGCTCTTCGTCGCCACCCGGGGCGTGTTCGGCGCGCAGGCGGCGAACCTGCTGGCGCTGCTGGTCACCGCCGTGGCGAACACCGCGGCCAACCGGCGGCTCACCTTCGGGGTGACCGGCCGCCGGCACGCCGGCCGGCACCACCTCCAGGGGCTGGTCGCCTTCGCCCTGGGGCTGGCGCTGACCAGCGGGTCGCTGGCCGCGCTGCACGCCGTGACCGCGACCCCGCCGCGAACGGCGGAGCTGGCGGTGCTGGTGGCGGCGAACCTCGCCGCCACGGTGCTGCGCTTCGTGCTGCTCCGCCTCGGCATGCACCACCGCCGTCCGGTCACGGACTGAGCGCGGGCCGGGGGCCCCGACCGGGAGTCGGGGCTTCCGTCGCGCCCGTGGTCACCCGGCCCCCCGGGTGGCAGGGTGGACCGCGTGTACCGGGAACGCCCCGCCGCCCTGCCCGGCGCCGTGCTCTGGACCAGCGTCAGCACCGGCGCGCCGGTGCGGGTGCTGCCGCACGGGTGTCTGGACCTGCTCTGGTCCAGCCGGTCGGGGCTGCTGGTCGCCGGACCGGATCGCACCGCGTACCTGACCGGTGCCGTGCCCGGCGAACGGTGGCTGGGGCTGCGGCTGCCGCCGGGGGTCGGCCCGGCGGTGTTCGGCGTCCCGGCTCAGGAGCTGCGGGACCGGCGGGTGCCGCTGGACGCGCTCTGGGGCCGGCCGGCGGGCTTCCTCACCGAGCGGTGGGGCGACCGGCCGACCGGCGCCGACCTCGAGGCGGTCGCCGCGGCCCGGCTGGCCGCCGCCGGCGGCCCCGACCCGCTCGGCACGCGGATCGCCGCGCTGCTGGCGGCTGGCGCCACGGTGACCGCGACCGCCGCCGAGGTGGGCCTCGGCCCGCGCGCCCTGCACCGGCGCAGCCAGCTCCTCTTCGGGTACGGCCCGAAGACCCTCGCCCGGATCCTGCGGATGCGCCGGGCCCTGGCCCTGGCCCTGGCCGGTGCCCCGTTGGCCGAGGCGGCCGCCCGGGCGGGATACGCCGACCAGGCGCACCTCACCCGGGACGTGCGCGAGCTGGCCGGCGTCCCGCCGACGGCGCTGACCGGTTGACGCCGGCGCCCCGGCTCCCGTCGAGGTGACGGTCAGCCCAGCGGGGCGTAGAGGTCCACGCCGTTGCCGTCCGGGTCGTGCAGCACGGCGTACCGCTGGCCCCAGAAGGCGTCCCAGGGAGCCAGCTCGCCGTGGAAGCCGGCCCCGGTCAGCTCGGCCCAGCACCGGTCCACCTCGGCAGGGTCGGCGCAGCGGAAGGCGAGGGTGGCGCGGGGACTGCCGGTCGGCGGCGTCCAGTCGGGGTGGAAGGTGCGGACCATGGCGACCGCGTCCCAGGCGAGCCGTAGGCCGCCGGGGAGGGTCACCTCCACGTGGTCCTCCGCGTCGGCGCCGGGCGGGACGTCCAGCCCCAGCCGGCGGTAGAAGTCGAGACTGCGGGCCATGTCGGCGACCGTGATGCCGACGAGATCGAAGCGAGGTGCCATGCGGCCACGGTAGGGCGGCGGGCGCCGGTCGTCTTGAACGGAACGGACGGGGGCGGAGTGATCCGTGTGCCCCTCATGGCCGCCCCGGGCGGGCTACTGTCGAGGACAACTCCGGCTATTTGGGTCAAACGCCTCAGGGCGCACCCGGTCGGTTCCACGACGGCGAGGGAAGGGAGCGGTCGGTGATGCATCTGGCCTACCTGGACGCGGGTTCCGGCAGCCTGATCGTGCAGGCGGTGGTCGGCGGCGTGGCGGGCGCGGCGGTCGCCGCCAAGCTCTACTGGCGGCGGCTGACCTCCCGGTTCCGTCGGCGCCCCACCGACGTGCCGACCGCGCCCGACGGTGGGCAGCAGCGACAGTCCGTCGACACCTGACCGGCCGGCGATGACCACCTCCGACGCCCGGATCCGGGTCGAACCCGGCTCCTTCCGCGACCCGGCCAACCGGGTCTTCCACGCCGGGGAGGCGGTGCTGCGCGGGCTCGACCCGGGGGCCACCGCCGACTGGCAGGCGCTGGCCGGCACCGAACTCTTCGCCGCCCTGCTGGCCGAGGGGAAGGTCTGCGGCACGGAGGTCGTCGACCCGGCCGTGCTGCCCGGCTGGGCGACGGTGCTGCGGCACGAGCGGATCCCGTTCGTCTCGCACCCGTACGAGTGGTCGTTCGCCATGCTGCGCGACGCCGCGCTGCTGCACCTGGAGATCCTGCGTCGGGCCCTGGCCGCCGGGTTCACCACCAAGGACGGCTCGGCGTACAACCTCCAGTGGCGCGGCAGCACCCCGGTCTTCATCGACATCGGCTCCTTCGCGCCGGCCCGCGACGGCGAACCCTGGGCCGGGTACCGCCAGTTCTGTCAGACCCTGCTCTATCCGCTGCTGCTCCAGGCCCACCTCGGCCTGGACTTCCAGCCCTGGCTGCGGTCTCAGGTGGACGGCATCGAGCCGGACCAGATGCGCCGTCTCTTCGGCGGGGTCCGACGGCTGCTGCCCGGCGTGCCGACCCACGTCCACCTGCACGGCGTGATGCAGGCCCGCAACGCGGCGGCCAGCACCACCGACGTCCGGGCCCAACTGCGGGCCGCCGGGTACTCCCGGGAGCTGGCGCTGGCCACCGTGCGCGGGCTGGAGAAGCTGGTCCGCCGGCTCGACCGCCGGGAGTCGGGCAGCCACTGGGCCGACTACCAGCGCACCTGTGGCTACACCGCCCAGGACCGGGCCGACAAGGAGACGTTCGTCGCCGATGCGGTGACCGCCGCCGGCACGCCCCGCCTGGTGCTCGACCTCGGCGCCAACGACGGCCGGTACGCCCGGATCGCCGCCCGGCACGCCGCGCGGGTGGTCGCCGTCGAGCAGGACCCGGCGGTGGTCGACGCCCTCTACCGGGCGCTGCGCGCCGAGGGCGACCGGCGGATCCTGCCGCTGGTCATGGACCTCGCCGACCCGTCGCCCGGTGGCGGCTGGCGGGGCGTCGAGCGGGCCTCCTTCGCCAGCCGGGCCCGGGCCGACGTGGTGCTCGCCCTGGCCGTGGTCCACCACCTCGCCATCGGACGCAACATCCCGCTGCCCGACCTGCTCGACCAACTGGTCGGGTACGCGCGCCCCGGCGGCCGGCTGGTGGTCGAATTCGTCCACCCCGAGGACGCGATGGCCCGCCGGCTGCTGGCCAACAAGCCAGACGGGCTCTTCCCCGCCTACCGCCGGGAGGAGTTCGAGCGGCACCTCGCGGCCCGCTGCCGGGTGGAGCGGCAGCGGGACCTGCCATCGGGCACCCGCACGCTCTACCAGGCGGTGGTGGGTGGCTGACTCGACGCTGACCGCCCCATGGCGCCCCGCCGACGCCGGCCGCCCGGCGCCCGCGGCGGCGGTGCCGTCGGCCCGCCGGCTCGAGCTGCGCCGGCTGCTGGAGGTCACCGCGCTGATCGGCCTGGTGGTCACCCAGCCGTTGCTCGACGTGCTCGGCCGCAGCCCCGACTTCTTCCTGTTCCACCGGGCCACCACCGCCGACATCCTGATCCTGGTCGCGATGATCGCGCTGCTGCCGACGCCGGCCGTCGCGCTGCTCGGGTGGGCCAGCCGGCTCGCCGGCCCGCGCGCCCGCAGCGCCACTCACCGGCTGCTCGTCGGGCTGCTGCTGGCCGCCCTCGCCGTGCAGGTCGGTCGGCACGCCACCGGGCTGCGGGGCGTACCGCTGGTGTTGGCCGCCGCCGTGGCCGGCGCGGCCGGGGCGGCCGCGCACCGGCGGTGGTCGGCGATCGGCCGGATGCTGCGGGTCGCGGCGCTCGGGCCGCCGGTCTTCGTCGTCCTGTTCCTCTTCGCCTCGCCCGCCTCGGCGGTCGTGCTGCCCCGCGCGCACGGCGGGGCGGCCGGGGCGGCCGGATCGGGGGAGCACCCGACGGTGGTCATGATCGTCCTGGACGAGCTGCCGCTGGTCTCGCTGCTCGGCCCGAACGGCCGGATCGACGCCACCCGGTACCCGCACTTCGCCGAGCTGGCCGCCGGCTCGACCTGGTACCGCAACGCGACCGGGGTGAGCGGTTGGACGCCGTACGCGCTGCCGGCGATGCTCACCGGTCGCTACCCCGCGAAGCCGTACGCCCCGCACTACTCCCAGTACCCCGACAACCTCTTCACCGCCCTCGGCGGGCTCTACGACGTCCGGGCCGAGGAGAGCATCACCCGGCTCTGCCCGCCCAGCCGCTGCGAGCAGCGGGCCGCCCCGCGGCAGGGGCTCGGGGTGCTGGTGCGGGAGACGGGCCGGCTGCTCGGCCAGGTCGCCGCGCCGGTGGACGGCCGGGTCGACCCGGAGGAGTCGTACCGGGAGCGCACCCGGACCGAGGTGGGGCTGGACGCCGCCGAGCCCGTCCCGGCCGACCCGAGATTCCGCTTCGACAGCCTGGACGACAACCAGCCGGCCCGGTTCACCAGCTTCCTCGCCGCGCTGCGCCCGTCCGGCCGGCCCACGCTGCACTTCCTGCACCTGCTGATGCCGCACCCGCCGTGGGCGTACCTGCCGTCCGGGGCGCGCTACGACGCCCCGGAGGACCTGCCCAACGACGGGGCCGGCTGGGTGGACCTGGCCCGGGCCCGACACCTGGCCCAGCTGCAGTACACCGACCGGCTGATCGGCGAGACGCTGCGCACCCTGCGCGCCGGCGGCCTGTACGACAAGGCCATGGTCCTGGTCACCGCCGACCACGGGGTGAGCTTCACCCGGGACTGGCAGGGCCGCGGGATGGACGCGATCGTCCACGCCGCCGGTGAGGTCGCCTGGGTGCCGATGTTCGTCAAGGAGCCCGGGCAGCGCGCCGGCCGGGTCGACGACCGCAACTGGGAGCACGTCGACCTGCTGCCCACCATCGCCGACGTGGCGCACGTGAAGATCCCGTGGCGGATGGACGGGCGCTCGGCCCGGCAGGCCCCGCGGGACCGGACGGAGAAGTGGTTCTACGACCGGCCGGGGGAGCGGGTCGCCTTCCCCGGTGGGGTGCCGGCCCGCCCGGCGGTCGCCGCCGCGCACCCGCTGGTCGGCAGCGCCGTCGGGGAGAAGCCGACCGGCGGCACGGCGACCGTGGCGAACCTGGCCGCGTTCCGCGACGTCGACCCGGCCGCCGGCGCGCTGCCGGCGCTGGTCTGGGGGACGGTGCCCCGCGACGTGCCCGACGGCACGCTGCTGGCGGTCGCGGTCAACGGCCGGGTGGGCGCGGTGGTGCCCGTGGTGCCCCGGGACAAGGGGGGCCGCCGCTTCGCCGCCCTCCTCCCCGACGACCATCTGTTCACCGCCGGCGCGAACCGGCTGGACATCTACCGGCTCGGCCCCGGCGGCGCGCTGCGCCGGCTGAACCTCTCCTGAACCTTTCCTCCCCGGCGTCCGTCTTCGCCGCGGCCCAGCCGGCCCACCAGGGTTTCCGATCCGCCGGGTCGGGAATCGGGTGACGCATACCTCACCGCCGAACCACGGCGGGCGGTGTCCCGCAGGCCGCGATTACGGTAAAAGCGAAGGCAATTCAACGAAGATTCGCCGGCGAAGCGAGGAACCACATGACGGAAGTCAAGCTGGATCACCCCGGTGGTCAGCTTTCGATGCCGGTGCACGACGCGGTCGAGGGCCCCGCGGGCATCGGGGTGAGCAAGCTGCTGAAGGAAACCGGGATGACCACGTACGACCCCGGTTTCGTGAACACCGCGTCCTGTTCGTCCGCGATCACCTATATCGACGGTGACGCGGGCATTCTGCGGTACCGCGGCTACCCGATCGAGCAGCTGGCCGAGAAGTCCTCCTTCCTGGAGGTCTCCTACCTGCTGATCTACGGCGAGCTGCCCACCCAGACGGAGCTGACCGAGTTCAGCGAGCGGATCCGCCGGCACTCGCTGCTGCACGAGGAGATGCGTCGGTTCTTCGACGGCTTCCCGCGCGACGCGCACCCGATGGCCGTGCTCTCCTCGGCCGTCAGCGCCATCTCCACCTTCTACCAGGACAGCCTGGACCCGTTCGACTCCAACCACGTGGAGATGTCGACGGTCCGGCTGATGGCGAAGGTCCCGACCATCGCCTCGTACGCCTACAAGAAGTCCATCGGGCAGCCGCTGCTGTACCCGGACAACTCGCTGGGCTACGTGGAGAACTTCCTCCGGATGACCTTCGGCGTGCCGGCCGAGGAGTACGAGGTCGACCCCGTCATGGCCCGCGTGCTGGACATGCTCTTCGTGCTGCACGCCGACCACGAGCAGAACTGCTCCACCTCCACCGTCCGACTGGTCGGCTCCAGCAACGCCAACCTTTTCGCCTCGGTCTCGGCCGGGGTGAACGCCCTCTTCGGTCCGCTGCACGGCGGCGCCAACCAGGCCGTGCTGGAGATGCTGGAGAAGATCAAGGCCGACGGCGGCGACGTCCGGTCCTTCGTCCGCAAGGTCAAGGACAAGCAGGACGGCGTGAAGCTGATGGGCTTCGGCCACCGGGTCTACAAGAACTACGACCCGCGCGCCGCCATCGTGAAGAAGGCCGCCCAGGACGTGCTCGGCCGGATGGCCAAGCCGGACCCGATGCTGGACATCGCGATGCAGTTGGAGGAGATCGCGCTCGCCGACGACTTCTTCGTCTCCCGCAAGCTCTACCCGAACGTGGACTTCTACACCGGCCTGATCTACAAGGCCATGGGCTTCCCGACGAAGATGTTCACGGTCCTGTTCGCGCTGGGCCGGCTCCCCGGCTGGATCGCCCAGTGGCGCGAGATGATCAACGACCCGGAGACCAAGATCGGCCGCCCGCGGCAGATCTACACCGGCTCCCCGGAGCGGGACTACACCGCGCTCACCGAGCGCTGAGCCACCCGTACGACGACGAAGGCCGCCGGCCCCGCGAGGGGTCGGCGGCCTTTCGCGTACGACTCAGCGCAGCCCGGCGGCGGCCAGCAGGTTCCCCTGCGGGGTGGGAGCGGTCATCCGGCCCAGCGTCATCCGCAGCTCGGCGCGCTGCGCGGTGAACGCCGTGTCCCCGGCGATCGCCGCCGCGTACGCCGACGCCGTCCGGTGCGCGATCGCCGACCAGCCGTACTGCTCGTGCACCATCAACCGGGCCCGGCGGGCGAGCACCCGGGCCCGATCCCGGTCCGACAGCAGCGCGTCGACGGCCTCGGTGAGCCCGTCGGGGTCCTGCGGGGCGAAGGTCATCCCGGTGACGCCCGGCTCGACGATCTCGGCGAGGCCGCCGGTGTGGGACACCGCCAGCGGCGCCCCGGCAGCGGCCCCTTCGAGCGCCACCATGCCGAACGGCTCGTAGATGCTCGGTACGGCGAAGCAGTCCGAGGCGGCCATCACGGCGGGCAGGTCGGTGCCGCCGAGGAAACCCGGCATGCTCACCGCCCCGCCGAGTCCGAGCCGGTGCACCTCGGCCTCCAGGGCCGCCTTGTACGGCCCGTCGCCCACGATCACCGCGCGCAGCCCGGGGTGCCGCTCGCGCAGCCGGGGCAGGCCGGCGAGCAGGTGCTGCACGCCCTTCTCGTAGACCAGCCGGCCGGCGAAGGTGACCAGCGGACCGTCCCCGGCGAACCGGGCCCGGGCCGAGGTGACCGCCGAGGCCGGCACCTTCCAGCGGTGCGGCTCGACGCCGTTGGGCACCACGTCGACCCGGCCGGCGGGCACCCCGAACAGCGCGCCCACCTCGTCGCGCATGTACCCGGAGCAGACGATCACCCGGCCGGACTCGCCGGCCAGCCAGTGCTCGACGCCGTGGATGGTGCGGTTCATCTCCTCCGGCAGCCAGCCCTGGTGCCGGCCGGCCTCGGTGGCGTGGATCGTGCTGACCAGCGGCACGTCCAGGTGGTCGCGCAGGGTCATCGCGGTGTGCGCGACCAGCCAGTCGTGGGCGTGGATCACGTCGTACGAGCCGGACTGGGCGGCCCGCAGCGCGGCCCGGGTCAGCGTGTGGTTGAACGCCATCGTCCAGGCCAGCAGCGACTCGGTGGCCAGCGGGAAGGCCACCGGGTCCTCGGCGGCGCGGACCACGCGCACCCCGTCGGCGTACTCCTCCAGCGGCGCACCCTCGGTGTGCCGGGTGACCACGGTGACCTCGTGCCCGGCGGCTGCCAGCGCGACCGACAGCGCGTGCACGTGCCGGCCGAGCCCGCCGACCAGCACCGGCGGGTACTCCCAGGACAGCATCAGGATGCGCCGGGTCTGCGGGGGCACCCCGGCGCCGCCGCCCTGCTGCGGTACCTGGGACCAGGAGGTGGGGGTGGGCCGGCAGGGCCGGTCCGGGGCGGTAGCGAGCTGATCGCCGACCCGCAGGGTGGTCACATCAATCTCCGTCCATGCACGAAGGATCGCGCCGGCAACGGTGGCGGCGGAAAGGAGGTGGTGGGGGTGGCCGAAGGCCGAGTGGGCCCGCCCGCGGGCGCGTCCGCATAAAGCAAAGGGCATCGCGCGCCGCGGCGCATCTCGAAACGGCCTATCGTGACGGAGGACACCCAAAGGTCCAGCGGGTCTCAGGTGGGTGGATATCGGATGTCCCCCGTTCGGATGGATTGGCCGCCACGGCCGCGGGGCATTAGCGGCGTGCGCACCGGCGGCCCGCCCGTCCGGTGCGCTCACGATCAGGTGCCGAAGGAGCGACATGCAGGTCTGGCCGGGTGAGCGTTACCCCCTCGGGGCCACCTACGACGGGATGGGCACCAACTTCGCCATCTTCTCCGAGGTGGCCGAGCGGATCGAGCTCTGCCTCTTCGACGAGTGGGACACCGGCGCCGAGCGGCGGGTCGAGTTGCGCGAGGTCGACGCGCACGTCTGGCACGCCTACATCCCCGGGGTCGAGCCGGGCCAGCGGTACGGCTACCGGGTGCACGGGCCGTGGGACCCGGCCAACGGGCTGCGCTGCAACCCGCACAAGCTGCTGCTCGACCCGTACGCCAAGGCGGTCGACGGGGACGTCACCTGGGACCCGGCGGTCTACGACTACGAGGTGGGCGGCGACCCGGACCGGATGAACGACACCGACTCGGCGCTGTTCATGCCGAAGTCGGTGGTGGTCAATCCCTACTTCGACTGGGGCAACGACCGGCCGCCGCGCACCCCGTACCACCACTCCGTGATCTACGAGACGCACGTGCGCGGGCTGACCATGCGGCACCCGGGCATCCCGGAGGAGCTGCGCGGGACGTACGCGGCCATCGGCTCGCCGGTGATGATCGAGCACTTCAAGACGCTCGGGGTGACCGCGGTCGAGCTGATGCCGGTGCACGAGTTCGTGCACGACCACCGCCTGGCCGACCTGGGGCTGCGCAACTACTGGGGCTACAACACCATCGGCTTCTTCGCCCCGCACCACGGCTACTCCGCGCTGGGCCGGCTCGGCCAGCAGGTGCAGGAGTTCCGCGGCATGGTCAAGGCGCTGCACGCCGCCGGCATCGAGGTGATCCTCGACGTGGTCTACAACCACACCGCGGAGGGCAACCACCTCGGCCCGACGCTGAGCTTCAAGGGCGTCGACGCGCCGAGCTACTACCGGCTGAGCGAGGAGGACCGGCGCTACTTCGTCGACTACACCGGCACCGGCAACAGCCTCAACGTGCGCAGCCCGCACTCGCTCCAGCTGATCATGGACTCGCTGCGCTACTGGGTGACCGAGATGCACGTCGACGGCTTCCGGTTCGACCTCGCGGCCACCCTGGCCCGCGAGTTCTACGAGGTCGACCGCCTCTCCACCTTCTTCGAGGTGGTCCAGCAGGACCCGGTGGTCAGCCAGGTCAAGCTGATCGCCGAGCCGTGGGACGTCGGCCCCGGCGGCTACCAGGTGGGCAACTTCCCGCCGCTGTGGACGGAGTGGAACGGCAAGTACCGCGACACCGTGCGGGACTTCTGGCGCGGCGAGCCCGCCACCCTGGCCGAGTTCGCCTCCCGGATCTCCGGCTCCGCCGACCTCTACCAGGACGACGGCCGCCGGCCGTTCCACAGCATCAACTTCGTCACCTGCCACGACGGGTTCACCCTCAACGACCTGGTGTCGTACAACGACAAGCACAACGAGGCCAACGGGGAGGAGAACCGCGACGGCGAGAGCCACAACCGGTCCTGGAACTGCGGCGTCGAGGGGGAGACCGACGACCCGGGCGTGCTGGCCCTGCGGGCCCGCCAGCGGCGCAACTTCCTGGCCACGCTGATTCTCTCCCAGGGCGTGCCGATGATCGGCCACGGCGACGAGCTGGGGCGCAGTCAGCGCGGCAACAACAACGCCTACTGCCAGGACAGCGAACTGGCCTGGGTCGACTGGGAGCACGCCGACACCGAGCTGCTCGACTTCGTCCGGCGGCTGACCGGGTTCCGGATGCGGCACCAGGTCTTCCGCCGCCGCCGCTTCTTCACCGGCCTGCCGGTGGGCGGCCGGGCCGCCGGGTCCGGCGTGCCCGACCTCGCCTGGTACACCCCGGACGGCCGGGAGATGACCGGCGAGGACTGGGGCAACGACTTCGGCCGGTCGGTGGCGCTGTTCGTCAACGGCGACGGCATCCCCGAGCGCGGCCAGTACGGCCAGCGCCACCAGGACAACTCCTTCCTGCTCTGCTTCAACGCCCACGACGCGGCGCTGGACTTCATCGTGCCCGGCGGCGAGTTCGGGCAGCGGTGGGAGCTGGTCATCAGCACCGCGGAACCGGAACCGGAGAAGACGGCGATCGTCGAGGCGGGCGGCGCGATCTGCGTGCCGGACCGCTCCCTGGTGGTCCTGGAGAGGACGATCTGAGATGCCCGAAGCCCCCCGACCCCACGTGACCGCGGAACCGACGACGCGGGTGGGGTCGACCTACCGCGTCCAGGTCCGGCCCGGGTTCGACCTGGACGCCACCGCCGGCCTCGCCGGCTACCTGGCGGACCTAGGCGCCACCCACCTCTACAGCGCGCCCCTGCTCACCGCCACGCCCGGCTCCGCGCACGGCTACGACGTGGTCGACCACCGCGCGGTCAACCCGGAGCTGGGCGGCGAGGCCGGCCGGCAGCGACTGGTCCGCGCGCTGCGCGCGGCCGGGCTCGGCCTGGTCGTCGACATCGTGCCCAACCACGCCGGGGTCGCCCAGCCGGCGGCCAACCCGGCCTGGTGGGACGTGCTGCGCCGGGGCCGCTCCTCGGCGTACGCGAACTGGTTCGACATCGACTGGGACCGCGGCCGGCTGCTGCTGCCGGTGCTCGCCGACACCCCCGACGCGCTGGACGACCTCAAGATCGTCGACGGGGAGCTGCGCTACCACGAGCACCGCTTCCCGATCGCCGACGGCACCGCCGACGGCAACCCGCGCGAGGTGCACGACCGGCAGCAGTACGAGCTGGTCTCCTGGCGGCGCGGCGACGCCGAGCTGACGTACCGCCGGTTCTTCGCCGTGTCGGACCTCGCCGGCCTGCGGGTGGAGGACCCGGAGGTGTTCCGGGCGACCCACGCGGAGATCCTGCGCTGGGCCGCCGAGGGTGAGCTCGACGGCATCCGGGTCGACCACCCGGACGGCCTGCGCGACCCCACCGGCTACCTGGCCCGGCTGCGCGCGGCCGCGCCCGACGCCTGGCTGGTGGTGGAGAAGATCCTGGAGTACGGCGAGGAGCTGCCGGACTGGCCGGTGCAGGGCACCACCGGGTACGACGCCCTCGCCGCGGTCTGCGGGCTCTTCGTCGACGGGCGCGCCGAGGGGGACTTCACCGCCCTGGACGCCCGGCTGACCGGCCACCACACCTCGTGGCAGGACCTCACCCACGACACCAAGCTGGCCGCCGCCACCCGGCTGCTCGCCGCCGAGCTGACCCGGCTCGCCGCCCTCGCCCCCGAGCTGGACCGGGAGTCCACCCGGGCGGCGCTGGCCGAGCTGGCCGCCTGCTTCCCGGTCTACCGGGGCTACCCGCCGCTGGGCGCCCGCCACCTGGCCGCCGCGCGCGCGGAGGCCGGCCGGCGCCGCCCCGACCTCGCCGGCACCCTGGACGCCGTCACCCGGCTGCTGCGAAACTCCGAGCACGAGCTGGCCAAGCGCTTCCCGCAGCTCACCGGGGCGGTGATGGCCAAGGGGGTGGAGGACACCGCCTACTACCGGTGGAGCCGGTTCGTCGCGCTCAACGAGGTCGGCGGCTCGCCGGCCCACTTCGGCGTGCCGTCGGCGGAGTTCCACCGGTTCGCCGCCGCCCGGCAGGTGCGCTGGCCGGCCTCGATGACCACCCTGTCCACCCACGACACCAAGCGCGGGGAGGACGTCCGGGCCCGGCTCGCGGTCCTCTCCGAGCTGCCCGACCGCTGGGCCGGGCAGGTCACCGACTGGATGTCCCGGGCGCCGCTGGCCGACCCGGCCTTCGCCCACCTGCTCTGGCAGACCGTCGTCGGGGCGTGGCCGGTCGAACGGGAGCGGCTGCACGCGTACGTGGAGAAGGCCGCCCGGGAGGCGGCCGACTCGACCAGCTGGTCCGACCCGGACCTGGCCTTCGAGCGGGAACTGCACGCCCTGGTCGACCGGATGTACGACGACCCGGAGCTGCACGCCGAGATCACCGCGTTCGCCGCGGAGATCACCCCGGCCGGCTGGTCCAACTCGCTCGGGCAGAAGCTGGTCCAGCTCGCCATGCCCGGGGTGCCCGACACCTACCAGGGCACCGAGCTGTGGGAGAACAGCCTGGTCGACCCGGACAACCGCCGGCCGGTCGACTTCGCCGTACGCCGGGAGCTGCTGGCCCGGCTCGACGGCGGCTGGCACCCTGCGGTCGCCGCCGACGGGGCCGCCAAGCTGCTGGTGGTCTCCCGCACCCTGCGGCTGCGCCGCGACCACCCCGAGCTGTTCACCGGCTACCGGCCGGTGCCGGTGCACGGGCCGGCCGGACCGCACGCGCTCACCTTCGACCGGGGCGGCGCGGTCGCCGTGGCGACCCGGCTGCCGCTGAACCTCATCCGTTCGGGTGGTTGGCGGGGGACCACTGCATCGATTTCCGGCAACAGTGTTACGGACGTGTTCACCGGTCGGGTCTACAGTGGCTCTGAGCTGCTCCTCGATGATCTGCTGAGCACCTATCCCGTCGCCCTGCTGGCTCCCACCGACTCCGTGGAGGCTGCCGCATGACCGAGTTCACGGTGTGGGCGCCCGACGTCGCCCGGGTCCGGCTGCGCCTGCCCGGCGTCGCCGACCACGAGATGCGCCCCGCCCCGGGTGGCTGGTGGCGGGTCGAGGTGCCCGGCGCCGGCCCCGGCACCGACTACGCCTTCCTCCTCGACGACAACGACCGGGCCCTGCCCGACCCCCGCTCGGCCTGGCAGCCGGCGGGCGTGCACGGCCCCAGCCGGGTCTACGACCACAGCGCCTTTGACTGGACCGACCAGGGCTGGACCGGCCGGCAGCTGCCCGGCAGCGTCCTCTACGAGCTGCACGTCGGCACCTTCACCCCGGAGGGCACCTTCGATGCGGCGATCGACCGCCTCGACCACCTGGTCTCCCTCGGTGTCGACCTGATCGAGCTGCTGCCGGTGAACGCCTTCAACGGCGAGTACAACTGGGGCTACGACGGGGTCTGCTGGTACGCACCGCACCAGCCGTACGGCGGCCCGGACGGCTTGAAACGCCTGGTCGACGCCGCCCACGCCAAGGGGCTGGGGGTGATCCTCGACGTCGTCTACAACCATTTCGGGCCCTCCGGGGCCTACGCGCCGATGTTCGCGCCATACCTCACCGAGCAGAGCAACACCTGGGGCCGCACGGTCAACCTCGACGGCCCGCACTCCGACGGGGTACGCCGCTACATCGTCGACAGCGTGCTGATGTGGCTGCGCGACTACCACGTCGACGGCCTGCGGCTCGACGCCGTGCACGCGATGCCGGACTCCCGGGCCACCCACTTCCTGGAGGAGATCGCGGTCGAGGTGGAGGCGCTCTCCACCCACCTGGGCCGGCCGCTGTCGCTGATCGCCGAGTCCGATCTCAACGACCCGAAGCTGATCACCCCGCGTGAGGCCGGCGGCTTCGGCCTGCACGCCCAGTGGAACGACGACGCCCATCACGCCCTGCACACCCTGCTCACCGGGGAGCGGCAGGGCTACTACGGCGACTTCGGCTCGCTGGAGTGCCTCACCGACGTGCTGACCGGCGCGTTCTTCCACGCCGGCGGCTGGTCCGGCTTCCGCAACCGCAGCCACGGCCGGCCGGTGGACCGCCAGCGCACCCCGGGGCACCGGTTCGTGGCGTACCTGCAGAACCACGACCAGATCGGCAACCGGGCCACCGGCGACCGGATCTCGGCCAGTCTCTCTGCCGCGCAGCTGCGAGTCGGGGCGGTGCTGCTGATGACCGCCCCGTTCACCCCGATGCTGTTCATGGGGGAGGAGTGGGCGGCCAGTACGCCCTGGCAGTTCTTCACCAGCCACCCGGAGCCGGAGTTGGCCACCGCGGTGGCGACCGGGCGTAAGCGGGAGTTCGCCGCGCACGGCTGGCCCGAGGGCGACGTGCCGGACCCGCAGGACCCGCAGACCTTCCTGCGCTCCCGACTGGACTGGGCCGAGCTGGACAAGCCCGAGCACCGCGAGATGTTCGAGTTCCACCGCCGGCTGATCGCGTTGCGCAAGAGCCGCCCGGATCTCTCCGACCCGCGGCTGAGCCAGGTGGAGGTCCGCCATGGAGACCAGTTCCTGATCATGCGGCGCGGCGAGACGCTGGTGGTGGCGAATCTGGCCGGGAAGGGGCAGCGGATCACCCTGCCCGGGGCGGTGCGCAGCGTGCTGCTGGCCACCAACACCGGGGTCACCGTGATGCGGGACCGGGTGGAGCTGCCCGCCGAGACCGCCGCCATCGTCGCCCTCTGAATCGCCGTTTCGGGGTTCATCGCCCGCCGGTGTGGCGGGTCAGGGGATCGGCCACTCGTGCACCGGGCGGTTGCTGTGCATCAGGTCCACGTAGTGCCGGACCACCTCGCGCAGCGCCTCCGGCCGATCCAGGTGGTCGGCGGACTCCAGCCGGTGCAGGGTCTCCACCTGCCAGGTCGCCCCGTTGCGCCCGGTCAGGCAGCGCTGCTCGATGATGCCGAGCAGTCGGTCCCGCTCGGCCGGGTCCACCCCCCACCGATCCAGCCCGTGGTACGCCAGCGGCAGCAGCCGGCGCAGCACCAGCTCGGTCGCCGGCAGATAGCCCAGGCCGGGCCAGAAGACCTGCGCGTCGATGCCGTGCCGGGCGCAGCTGTTGAAGTTTTCCTCGGCGGCGCTGAACGACATCTGCGACCACAGCGGCCGGTCCGACTCGGCGAGGGCCCGGACCAGCCCGAAGTAGAAGGCGCCGTTGGCCACGGTGTCCAGCACGGTCGGGCCGGCCGGCAGCACCCGGTTCTCCACCCGCAGGTGCGCCCGCCCCTTGAACACGTCGTAGACCGGGCGGTTCCACCGGTAGATGGTGCCGTTGTGCAGGCGCAGCTCGGCGAGCTTCGGTACGCCCCCGGCGTGCAGCGTCTCCGTCGGGTCCTCCGGGTCGCAGACCGGCAGCAGCGCGGGAAAGTACCGCACGTTCTCCTCGAACAGGTCGAACACGCTGGTGATCCAGCGCTCGCCGAACCACACCCGGGGGCGTACCCCCTGGGCCTTGATCTCCTCGGACCGGGTGTCGGTGGCCTGCTGGAAGAGCGGCACCCGGGTCTCCCGCCACAGCTCCCGGCCGAAGAACAACGGCGAGTTCGCGCCGAGCGCGACCTGGATGCCGGCGATCGCCTGGGCGGCGTTCCAGTAGTCGGCGAACTGCGCCGGGCTGACCTGGAGGTGGAACTGCGTGCTGGTGCAGGCCGCCTCGGGGGTGATGGTGTCCGCGCTGGTGGCCAGCCGCTCCACCCCGCTGATCGAGATCCGCAGGTCCTCACCCCGGGCGGCGAAGATCTGCTCGTTGAGCAGCGCGTAGCGCGGGTTCGCCGACAGCGTCTCGGCGGTCAGGTGCTCCGGGCGCAGGGTGGGCAGGACGCCGATCATCACCATGTGCGCGCCGACCGTGCGGGCCTTCTCCTCCGCGGCGTTGAGGCTGGCCCGGACGTGCTGCTCGAACTCCGCGATGCCGGTGCCGGCCAGCCGGCGGGGCGCCACGTTGATCTCCACGTTGAACTGGCCCAGCTCGGTCTGGAAGCTCGGGTCGGCGACGGCGGCGAGCACGTCGGCGTTGCGCATCGTCGGCATCGAGTCGTCGCCGACCAGGTTCAGCTCGATCTCCAGGCCGGTCATCGGCCGTTCCACGTCGAAGCGCGACTCGCGCAGCATCTCGGCGAAGACGTCGAGGCAACGGCGGACCTTTTCGCGGTAGCGGGCCCGGTCCTCCCGACTGAACGTACGCGCGCCGACGTCCTCGCCCATGGTCACCACCCTGTCACCGTTGGTCTCCCTAACCTCGCATGCGGCAGCGGGGCGGGGAAAGACCCGAAGGACCCTTTACGTACCCAGGGCGGGCCGGGTGATCCCCGTCGCGTGCGGGTCCGCTTCGGAGCGGCGGGGCGGCCGGCCTGGCTAGCATGGCGCGATGCGCGAGAAGACGACCCGACTGTTCGTGGCGGCGGCGATCGCCGAGGCCTGCTCCTGGCTGGCCCTGCTGGTGGGCATGGCGGTCAAGTACGGCCCGCCGGCCGACGAGATCGGCGTCCAGGTCTTCGGGCCGATCCACGGCGCGCTCTTCGTCGCGTACGGGCTGCTGGTGCTGGCGGTCGCCCGGCTGCACCGGTGGCGGCTCGGCGTCACGTTCTTGGCGCTGGTCTGCGCCGTGCCGCCCTTCGCCACCCTGTTCTTCGAGCGCTGGGCCCACCGCCGCGGCCTGCTGCGTACCGACCCCGCGCAGCGGCGCACCTTGACGCCCGTCGGCTGACCCACCGTCGCCCGGGTGGGGCGGTCAGGCGGCCAGGAACGCGCCGAGCACCCCGGCCAGCTCGTCCGGCGCCTCCTCGGCCATGTGGTGGCCAGAGTCGATCGAGGCGGTGCGCAGGTCCGGTGCCCAGTCCCGCCAGATCGCGGCCGGGTCGCCGTACAGCTCGACCATGTCGTCCCGCTCCGACCAGCAGAACAGCGTCGGGCAGCCGATCCGCCGCCCGGCGGCCCGGTCCGCGTCGTCCGCCGCCCGGTCGGGGCCCAGCCCGGCCCGGTAGTCCTCGCACATCGCATGCACGGTCGCCGGGTCTTGGATGGCCCGCCGGTAGTCGGCGTACGCCTCGGCGCCCATCCGCTCCGGCGAGCCGCCGTACCAGGCGTCCGGATCCGCGTTGATCACCCGCTCGGCCGGCTTGTCGAGCTGGCCCAGGAAGAACCAGTGCCACCAGCGGGCGGCGAACCGGGCGTCCGCCCGGGCCAGCGCCTCGCCGATGGGCACCCCGTCGAGGACGGCGAGCCGGTCGACCCGGTCCGGGTGGTCCAGGGCCGTACGCATCGCCACGTAGCAGCCCCGGTCGTGCCCCACCACCGCGGCCCGCTCGTGCCCCAGCGCGTCGAGCAGGCCCACCACGTCGGCCGCCATCGCCCGTTTGGCGTAGCCGGCGTGGTCGGGGCCGCCGGGCGGCTTCGACGAGCCGCCGTAGCCGCGCAGGTCCGGGCAGATCACCGTGTGCCGGTCGGCGAGCAGCGGCGCGACCCGGTGCCAGGTGGCATGGGTACGCGGATGGCCGTGCAGCAGCACCACCGGCGGCCCGGAGCCGCCGTGCCGGACCCGCAGCCGGACCGGACCGACGTCGACCTCGGTGAGCGTGAAGCCGGGAAACACGCTCTTCCGGTGCCCGCCCGCCAGGCGGGGGAAACGCTCAGCCGGTGAGCACGGAGCAGGCGGCCAGGCCGGCGATCAGCACCGCGCCGAGCACCGCCTGGAGCAGCAGCGGCGGCCCGAGGTGCGACCAGACGGTGGCGGTACGCGGGGTGAGCGGCTGCCCGGTGGTCAGGTTGACGATCCGTTCCACCCGGGGCGGCAGGTCGTCGTCGGGCTGGCGGCGCAGGGTCAGCTGCACGTGGTCGGCCGGGTGCAGGGCGCTCTGCGGCAGGTGCCCGTGCAGCTCCACCTCGTAGAGCCAGCCGAGCTCGTCGCGGACCCGCAGCGGGGTGACCAGGAACTCCGGCCCCTTCTTCAGGTCCTTCCACTTGCGTCGCGCGCCGCCACCGCCGCCGCCGGTGGAGACCAGGGTGCGCAGCAGCAGCATCAGCAGCCCCACCACGCTCGCCGCGCTCACCACCGCCACCAGCACCGGCTGGCCAACCTCGATCTCCCGCGGGTAGCCCTCCATCAGCCGGACCACCCGGCCGGTGAGGATCCGCTGGGTCGGGCGGACGACGCGGGTGGAGACGTCGCTATCCATGATCACCACCGAGGGTCAGGTTGGGTTCACTGATGGTATCGGTCGATCGCCCCGGGTGGCGTGAATGAACCCCGGTCACGCCCGACCCGGCGGCGAGGTGACATCCCCGGCGACGCGGGTAAGCGGGCGGCCGAGCTGGAAAGGGGTCGAGCATGCAGCTGTCCTTCCTGCGCCCGCTCTACGACCGTCCCGGGCCGTGGTGCTCGGTCTACCTGGACGCCTCCCGGGACACCCACGATTCGCGTCCCGCCGTCGACCTGCGCTGGCGCGCGCTGTCCGAGCAGCTCGCCGCCGACGGCGCGGACGAGCCCACCATCGCGGCACTGGACCGGGTGGTCCGGGGCCACGACCCGATGCCGGGCGACTACGGGCTGGCCGTCTTCGCGACCCGGGGCCGGGTGGTGCTCTCCGAGTTCCTCACCGCCCCGCCGCTGCGCGACCTGGCCTCCTGGAGCCCGCTGCCGCACGTCATGCCGATGCTGGCCCAGCGCGGCGAGCAGATCGCCTGGGTCCGGGTGCTCGCCGACCGGACCGGCGCCGACGCGGTGGCGGTCAGTGCCGGCGGGGTGCCCCGCCGCGCCCAGGTCAGTGGCCGGGAGAGCTACCAGCTGAGCCGGGTCAGCCCGGGCGGCTGGTCGCAGTCCCGCTACCAGCGGGCCGCCATGGAGGCGTGGCACCACAACGCCGGCGACGCCGTCGCGGCCACCGTCCAGCTGGCCGAGAAGGTCGGCGCGGAGGTGGTGGTGGTCGCCGGCGACATCCGGGCCACCGGCATGATCGCCGCGCAGCTGCCGGAGCGCTGGCAGGACGTGGTGGTCCGCACCGACGCGGGCAAGCGGGCCGGCGGCGCCGACCCGGCGGCGATGGACGACCTCACCGTGCAGACCATCGCCGAGGTCGCCGACCAGCACGTCAGCGCCGCGCTGGACCGCTTCGGCATGCAGGAGGACGTGGGCGCCGGCCTGGCCGCCGTCGTCGCCGCCCTGCAGCGCAACCAGGTCGACACCATGCTCATCGTCGACGACCCGTCGGCGAACGGTGAGCTCTGGATCGGCCCGCAGCCCACCGACATCGCCACCGACCCGGGCCAACTGGCGGCGGTCCGCGACCCCCAGCGGGTACGCGCCGACGCGGCGCTGGTGCGGGCCCTGGTCGGCACCGACGCCGAGCTGACCGTCCTCGGGCCGGACGAGGCGCCCGACCTGACCGACGGGGTCGGCGCGGTGCTGCGCTACGTCGACGCCGGCACACCCGGGCGGGGAAATGGCTGACCGTACCGTCGCGGACCTGGTGGTGGACCGGCTGCGCGCCTGGCGGGTGCCCCGTGTCTTCGGCTACCCGGGCGAGGCGATCGCCCCGGTGGTCGAGGCGCTGGACGCCGCCGGCGGCGACCCGGAGTTCGTCCCGGCCCGGCACGAGGAGACCGCCGCCTTCATGGCGACCGGGCACGCCAAGTTCACCGGTGGGATCGGCGTCTGCCTGGCCACCCAGGGCCCGAGCGCGGTGCACCTGCTCAATGGCCTCTACGACGCCAAGCTGGACAGCAAGCCGGTGGTGGCGATCGTGGGGGAGGACATCACCGGGCCGCTCGGCGGTGCGCACGAGGAGATCGGGCTGAGCCGGCTCTTCGGCGACGTCTGCAACCAGTTCGTCCGCTACGGCCGCTCCCCGGGGCAGGTGCCGGCGCTGCTCGACCAGGCGTTGCGGACCGCCGCGGCCACCCGCAGCCCGACGTGCGTGGTGCTGCCCCGGGGGTTGCAGCTCTCCGCCGTACCCGATCTGCAACCGCAGGCGGCCGGCGTCCTCACCGCGACCCCCGGCGAACCGCTGGCCCGGGTGCTGCCGCACGAGGCCGACCTGGACGCCGCCGCTTCGCTGCTCACCGTGGGGCACCGGGTGGCGATCCTGGTCGGTCAGGGTGCCCGGGGCGCGGAGGACGAGATCGTCGCGCTCGCCGACCGGCTCGGCGCCGGGGTGGCCACCTCGCTGCTCGGCAAGCCGGTGCTCGACGAGGCGCTGCCCTTCCACACCGGCGTGCTCGGCGAGGTCGGCACCGTGGCCGCCGCCCAGCTGATGGGCGGCGCGGACACCCTGCTGCTGGTCGGCACCAACGATCCGTGGACCGACTACTTCCCGATGCCGGGCCAGACCCGCACCGTGCAGATCGACATCGACGGGCGGCGGATCGGCACCCGCTACCCGGTGGACGTGCCGCTGGTCGGCGACGCCGCCGAGACGCTGCGGGCCCTGCTGCGTCGGGTGCCGGACCAGCCCAACCGGGACTGGCGGGCCACCGTGGAGACCTCGGTCGACCGCTGGCGCCAGGAGGCCGCCGCCCGGGCGGCCGAGCCGGCCGAGCCGATCAACCCGCAGCTGGTGCTGCACGAGCTCGCGCCCCGGCTGTTCCGGGCCGGCGCGGTCGCCGTCGACGTCGGCTCGGTGATCTACTGGTACTCCCGGCACCTGCAACTGCCTCCGGGGGTCAACGCCCAGCTCTGCGGCACTCTCGGCTCGATGGGCTGCTCCCTGCCGTACGCGGTGGCCGCCAAGCTGGCCCGCCCGGACGAGCCGGTGGTCGCCCTGCTCGGGGACGGGGCGATGCAGCTCAACGGGCTCGCCGAGCTGATCACGGTGGCGCACCGGTGGCAGGAGTGGGCCGATCCCCGGCTGGTGGTGCTGGTGCTCAACAACCGGGACCAGTCCGGCATGGGGGGTGGCCGGCCGATCACCGCGGTGGGCCAACGCCGTCCCGACGTCCCGTACGCCGGCTGGGCCCGCCTGCTCGGCCTGCACGGCGTCCGGGTCGACCGGCCCGAGCTGGTCGGCGCGGCCTGGGACGAGGCGTTCGCCGCCGACCGACCGTGCGTGCTGGAGGCGGTGGTGGACCCGGCGGTGCCGCTGCGTCCGCCGGAACCCGCCCTGGCCGACCTGCGGGGGATCTTCGCCGACGGCGACGCCGCCCGACGGATCCGGGACCACGCGATGGCCGCTCACACCGCGGTGGAGGCGGAGGACGTCGTTTAGCCCTCCGGCCTCCGGGCATCACTGACCGCACCCGTTCCGCTGGAGGTCAGATGTCCGACGCCGACCGTCGCTACGGTCCCGCACCGCTGCCGGCACCTCGGGGCCCGATCTCCGGTGCGGTGCTGACGGCATTGCGCAGGCCACCGCACGACCTGCCCACCGGGCTCGGCGCGCGGTTCGCGGCCGACGGTGCGCTGACCGACGAGGACCTCCAGCTCACCCTCTTCCTCTGCTATGAGCTGCACTACCGCGGCTGGCGGGGGGTGGACGAGCACTGGGAGTGGCAGCCGTCACTGCTCGGCCTGCGCGCACGGGCCGAGCGGGTCTTCGAGGCCGCGTTGCGTCGGCTGGTGGACCCGCCGGCCGCGGTGCTGCCCGGGGGTGTCCCGGGCGCGCTGGCCGACGTGGTGGCCGCCGACGACGGCCCGTCGCTCGCCGCCGCCATGCAACGCCGGGCGACGCTGGCGCAGTTCCGCGAGTTCGTCACCCACCGCTCGATCTACCACCTGCGGGAGGCCGACCCGCACAGTTGGGGCCTGCCGCGCATCGGCGGCCCGGCCAAGGCCGCGCTGGTCGAGATCCAGATGGACGAGTACGGCAACGGCCGGCTGGACCGGATGCACGCCGAGCTGTTCCGCCGCACCATGGACCGGCTCGGCCTGGACACCGGGTACGCCGCCCACCTGGACCGGGTGCCCGCGGTCACCCTGGCCACCAACAACCTGATTTCGCTGTTCGGGCTGCACCGGCGCTGGCGCGGCGCGCTCCTCGGTCACCTGGCCGCGTTGGAGATGACCTCCTCGCTGCCCAACCGCCGGTACGGTAACGGGCTGCGCCGCCTCGGCCTGGACGAGGTCGCCACCCGCTTCTACGACGAGCACGTGGAGGCGGACGCGGTACACGAGCAGATCGCCGCGTACGACCTCTGCGGCGGTCTGGTCCGCGCCGAACCGGCGCTCGCCGGCGACGTGCTCTTCGGCGCGGCCGCCGCGCTGGCGGTGGACCGGCTCTTCGCCGCGCGCCTGCTGGACAGCTGGGCTGCCGGCCGGTCCTCGTTGCGTCCGGTCGCCGGGTCGGCCCGACCGGACCTCGGCACCGAACCGCCCGCGGCGGCCGTCGCCGCCTGACCGGCGCTCGGCTGCCCGAGCCCCTGAGACCTGCGGTCGCGGGGGCTCAGTGCTCCCGGTCGGTGCCGGCCCGGAAGTTGACCGCCTTGTGGGTGCCGTCGCAGAACGGCTTGAGCGCCGACTTGCCGCACCGGCACAGCGCCACCGTGCCGCGTCGCGTCTCGATAGGCCGTCCGTCCGGGGTGACCAGGGCGAAATCGCCCCGGACCAGCAGCGGGCCGTCCTGGTACGGGGTGATCATGGTCGCCGCGTCGGGAGTGGTGTTCTCGGGGGTCATGCGTGCGGAAGTGCCCGTGCCGGCCCCGCCGAAACCCCCGCGTGCGATGGGCGGTCCCGCCCCCTGGCATCCCGGACCGGCGTACCGCCGCAGGCCCGAGGATTGCTCCCGCCCGGTGGCGGATGCCCGTTTAGACCCCATAGGGACGGGAAGCCGGGCCGCGTGGTGAGCGAACGAGGCAAGGTGGGGCCGGTGCCCAAGGTGCAGGAGGGGCTGACGGCCGAGGGTGCCGGCCTGGCCGGGGACCGGGTGGTCGCGGTCGGCAGCACCGCCCGGGTGCTGGTGGCCGCGGCCGCCCGCGCGCTGCGCGGCGTCGACTGCGCCGACCTCGGCCACCCCAGCCCGCTGTCCCGGTTCGCCCCAGCGCCCGAGCCGGTGCGCCGGGCGGCCGCGGCCCGGGCCGCCGGGCGGGTGGCGCTCACCGAGGCGCAGGCCGCGGAGGTGGACGCCGAGCGGGTGGCCCGCTGGATCGTCGACCAGTACCCCCGTCGCCGCTACGCCGGCGTGGTGCTGGGCTCGCCGCACGCCGCCGCGGTGCACCTGGCGGTCGCGCTGGGCGTGCCGTGGCTGCCGGCCGCCTTCGAGATGAGCGCGCACTGGAAGCGGGGCGCGGTGGACCAGCCGCGCGCCGCCCTCGACCACGGCGCCGCGCTCGCCGCCCGGCTGCTCGCCGGCAATCCAAACCTGCACGTACGCCAGGTACACTGCCCGGCCAGCCGTGGCCCGCTGGCCGGCGCCACCGTCTCGCTGACGGCCCGCTGGCGGGCCCTGCCGGCGGCGTACGCGCGGTTCCTGGCCGACCGGCTGGAGCCGGACGCCCCGGTGCTGCTGATCCGGGACACCCGGACCTGGCCCGTGCTGGACGAGGGACGGGGGCACAGCTTCCAACTCGGCTGCCCGTCCAGCGGGCTGCAGCCGGTGGACTTCCACCCGGACTCGCACGCCCTGCGCCAGGTGCTCCGTTCGGCCGGCGGCGACGGCGCCCGGTGGGAGCCGCCGGAGGTCTCGTCCGCCCGGGAGGACGCCGAGCACGGGGTGGAGGAGGGCTTCTCGGCCGCCGTCCGGCAGTGGACCCAGTGCCACGGTCGCCACCTGCACCAGGTTCGCTTCCCGCAGCCGGGGGCGCTGAGCGCGGCCACCGCGGACCTGTACCGGCGGTGGCTGCGGGCGGCCGGCAAGACGGGGGACCGGTTGGTGGTGGAGTGCGGCCGGCTGCTCGATCCGTGGCAGGTGGTACGGGCGGGACTGGTGCCGTACTGGTGCGAGAACGCGACCCGGGCCAGCGTCGAGGGGGTGGAGTGGTGGCTCGCCGGCAGCGAGCCGTTCAGCTCGGTGGACGTGCTGCCGGAATCGCCCGGAATGCGGTCACCGGCCCTGGCCGGGTTGCCGCAGTGGCTGGCGGTGGCGGCCTTCGGCCGGCGGCGGCGGGCGTTGGACCGGACCGCCGCCCGGGGCTACCCGGTGGCGTCGGTGCCGACCCGGCGGGCCACCGAGGTGCTCCGCGGCCAGCCGTACGACCTGCCGGTGCCGCCGCCGCTGACGGTCGGCGCCGCCCTCGCCGGGCTGCGCGACACCGGCGCCGCGTTGGGCCTGGCGGTCTCCTGATCCGGTGACAATCGGACGTCGGGCGCGTCGGCGCCCGGCCGTCGGACCCGGCACACCGAAACATCCTCGCGAACCCGGGGTCCCGTGATTGAGTACCTGGGGAGCGGGAACATCGCTCGCTGCGACGGCCAGACCACGCTGCGCAGTGAGTTGTCACTCGCTCCCGCGCGTCCGGTGACACCGGCGCGTCACGTGACCCAACTTCCGGCCCGGTGCGTGGCCCGACCACGCGCACGACCGGCTCTCCGATTCCGGGCGGGGGACCTTCCTGAGGGAGGCGCGGATGTTCGGACAGACCACCACAACCACCACCACCACACCACCACCGCCGACCAACGATCGCGGCCTGGAGGACCTCGACGCGGCCGCGCTGGCGTACGCCGCGCGGATCGAGGGCCTGCCACCGGAGCGGCGGCAGGAGGCAAGGGACGACCTTGTCCGGTTCGCCCTGCCGTTCGCCGGTCGGCTGGCCCGACGGTACCGGGGCCGGGGCGAGCCGCTGGAGGACCTGGAGCAGGTAGCCCGGCTCGGCCTGGTCAACGCCGTCGACCGCTACGACCCGGAGCGCGGTTCGTTCACCGCGTACGCCGCCATCACCATCGTCGGTGAGATCAAGCGGCACTTCCGGGACCGCACCTGGGGGGTGCACGTGCCGCGGCGGCTGCGCGACCTGATCCTGGAGGTCGGGCAGGCCACCGCGGCGCTGACCAGCGAGCTGTCCCGGGCGCCCACCGTGGCCGAGCTGGCCGCGCGGCTGGAGACCCCGCAGGAGGAGATCCTGGCCGCGCTGGAGTCGGCCGCCGGGTACAGCCCCGCCTCGCTCAACGCGCCGGTCGGCGGGGAGAGCTCGGCGGAGTTCGGCGACCTGGTCGGTGAGTCGGACAACGCGTTGGAATCGGTCGACGACCGGGTCACCGTCAGCGGGTTGCTGCACCGGCTGCCCTGGCGGGAACGGCGCATCCTGGCCATGCGCTTCTACGGCAACCAGACCCAGGCGGAGATCGCCGCCCGGTTCGGCATCTCCCAGATGCACGTCTCCCGGCTGCTGTCCCGGGCGTTGACCTGGCTGCGTCAGGCGATGCTCGCCGACGCGCCGCCGCCCTGGCAGAACGGGGCGGCCGAGTCGGAGACCGGCCGCAACCGGATCGCGGTGAAACGCACCGGCGACCGGGTGCTGGTGGAGGTGGGTGGCGAGATCGACCGGGACGGCGCCGACCAGTTGCGCAAGGTGATGCTGGAGGCGGTGACCGGCCAGCCCCGCGAGGTGGTCGTCGACCTGGACGGCGCCGGTGGGGTCGACGCCGGCGGGATCGCCGCCCTGATGGCCGGCCGGGACGCGGCCGCGCGGACCGGGGTATCGCTGCGGCTGACCCGGGTCCAGCCGGCGGTACGCCGGTCGCTCGCCGCCGCCGGCCTGCCGGCGACGGCCGACGCCTGAGGTGTTGCACCGACCCCGGTACGACTGCCGTCGTACCGGGGTCGAGCCGTCCGCACCGCCGACCCGGGCTCAGTGGACGGCCCCCGCGTCGGCGGCGATGTCGACCCGGTGCGGACCGCGCGAACGGCACGACACGGAAGGGCCGACGCCTCGAGGCGTCGGCCCTTCCGTGTCCGTCCGGGTCAGTGTTCCTCGGTGTCGCCCTTGCTGTGCGGGTGCCGCCAGCGCTCGTTCGCCTTCGGCTGCGCCTCGGCGTCGAGCGGGTTCTCCTCCGGCTCGTCGGTCCGCTCGAAGCTGGGCCGGCGGATCTGCTCCGGCTCCGGCACCTCCACCGGACGGGCGCCGGACTGCGGCGCCGGCTGGTAGGCCACCGCCTCCCGGGCGCCGTGCGCGCCCTCGGCCGCCGGCGACTCCGGTACGTGCCGTTCGTGGTGCAGTTCCTCGCGGAACTCCTGCGGCGGACGGGTGGTGCGCTGCGGCAGGTCCCGGCCGAGGTCGGCGACGAGCTGACCGTACTTGGCGTCGAAGGCGGGGCGCTCGGACCGGATCCGCGGCATCCGGTCGAAGTTGCGCAGCGGGGGCGGGCAGGTGGTGGCCCATTCCAGGGAGTTGCCGAAGCCCCACGGGTCGTCCACGGTGACCAGCGCGCCGTACCGCCAGGACTTCCAGACGTTGTAGATGAAGAACAGCGTGGACAAGCCCAGGATGAACGACCCAAGGGTGGAGACCGTGTTCAGCGTGGTGAAACCGTCGGTCGACACGTAGTCGGCGTAGCGCCGCGGCATGCCCTCGTTGCCCAGCCAGTGCTGGACCAGGAACGTGGTGTGAAAGCCCAGGAACATGGTCCAGAAGTGGATCTTGCCCAGGCGCTCGTCGAGCAGCCGGCCGGTCATCTTCGGGAACCAGAAGTAGATTCCGCCGAAGAACGCGAACACCACCGTGCCGAAGAGCACGTAGTGGAAGTGGGCCACCACGAAGTAGGTGTCGGTCACGTGGAAGTCCAACGGCGGGCTGGCCAGCAGCACCCCGGTGAGGCCGCCGAACAGGAAGGTGACCAGGAAGCCGATGGCGAACAGCATCGGTGTCTCGAAGGTGATCTGCCCCTTCCACAGGGTGCCGATCCAGTTGAAGAACTTCACCCCGGTCGGCACCGCGATGAGGAAGCTGAGGACGCTGAAGAACGGCAGCAGCACCTGGCCGGTGCCGAACATGTGGTGCGCCCAGACGCTCATCGACAGGATGGTGATCGAGATGGTGGCGAGCACCAGACCGGTGTAGCCGAAGATCGGCTTGCGGGAGAAGACCGGAATGATCTCGGTGATGATCCCGAAGAACGGGATCGCGATGATGTAGACCTCGGGATGGCCGAAGAACCAGAACAGATGCTGGAACAGCATCGGCCCGCCGGTGGTCGCGTCGAAGACGTGCGAGTGCAGGATCCGGTCGGACGCGAGCGCGAGCAGCGCGGCCGCCAGGAGCGGGAAGACCAGCAGCACCAGGACGCTGGTGAGCAGGATGTTCCACGTGAAGATCGGCATCCGGAACATGGTCATCCCGGGCGCGCGCAGCGTGACGATGGTGGTGACCAGGTTGACGGCGGTGAGGATGGTGCCCAGACCGCCGATGACCAGCCCGACCACCACCATGTTGGCCCCGACGCCGGGGGAGTGCTCGGCCGTGCTCAACGGCGGGTAGAGGGTCCACCCGAAGTCGGCCGACCCGCTCGGCGTGAGGAAGCTGCCGTACAGCATCAGGCCGCCGAACAGGAACAGCCAGTAGCCGAACGCGTTCAGCCGGGGAAACGCGACGTCCGGGGCGCCGATCTGGATCGGGACGACGTAGTTGGCCATCCCCAGAGCCGCGGGTGTGGCGAAGAGCAGCAGCATCGCCAGCCCGTGCGTGGTGAAGAGTTGGTTGTACTGCTCGGAGGAGAGGATCTGCAGCCCTGGCCGGGCCAGTTCGGCTCGGATCAGCATCGCCTCGATCCCGGCGACCACGAAGAACAAGAAGGAGGTGGTCAGGTAGAGCAGGCCGATCTGCTTGTGGTCGGTGGTGCCGAGCAGCTTGATCAGTTGGTTGCCCGGAAGCGCCCTGCGGACCGGGCCGGGGAAGCCGCCGAATCGGGCCGGCGCCAGGATCGCCGGCCCCCGGTCTCGAGCGGGCTCCGTGGTTACCCGTCTGGGCATGGCTTCTCACCCCGTCGTGACGACAGAAAGGACGAGCGCGACTACCCGCCCCCGCGCCCATGTAACCAGGCGAGAGTGAGAATTTCGGTCAATTCGCCTGAACGAGTGCCCAGACCACCTTGCCGTCGACCAGCGGCGAACTGCCCCAGCGCTGCGCCATCTCCCGCACCAGCAGCAGGCCGCGACCGCCCTCCGCGCGCAACCCGGGACTCGCCGCGTCGGCGGCCGTCCGGCTGCCGTCGGTGACCGCCACGTGCAGGTACGGCCGGCGCAGGGTCAGCGTCACCTGCATCGGAGTGTGCGCGTGCCGGACCACATTGCCGACCAGCTCGCTGAGCACCAGCGAGGCGGGACCGGCCAGCTCCGGGACGTTCCACCGGCCACACGCGTCCGAGACCAGCTCGCGGGCCCGCCGGCAGGCGGTCGCCACCGGCTCCAACCGGGCCCGCAGCCGCGGCGCGTCGCGCCCGGCGACCCGGGTCGCCTCGGCGCAGTCCCGGTGCACCGGCACCACCCGGCAGGCGGCGGACTCGCTGAGCCAGGCGGCGGCGTCGGACGGGGGGGAGCAGAGCACCATCGGCACCGCCGGCCAGCCGGCGGCCTGCCGGGCGGCGGCCACGAAGACGGAGAGGGCCAGCCGGTCGGCGACCGTGACGCCGCCGAGGTCGACCACCAGCGCGTCCGGCTGCCGGGTGAGGCAGCGGTCCAGCACCGTGTGCACCGTGCGCATCGTGCCCAGATCGAGCGCGCCGGAAAGCCGGACGACGGTCACGGCAGACTCGTCGTGCACGTCGCAGCTGATCCGGCTCGCCATCGGTCCCTCGATTCCGCTCGCGTGCTGGCTGCCCCCCGAACTACCCGCGCCCCAGCCGGGTGAAACCGGACCGACCGGATAGTCCGTCCTGGTCAGGGGCGATTCGCGTCACTGCGGGTGAGCAGGCCGAGACCGATCATGCCCAGCCCCAGGCCCAGGTGCAGCCAGCCGTCCGCGTCGTTGACCGGGATGAAGTTGGCGCCGGTGCGCTGGTCCACTGCCAGCCCGTACAGCCACAGCACGAGGTAGGCGGCGCCGGCGCCGAACAGGTAGGCGCGGGCGCCGGACGCGGAGCGGGACAACACCAGACCGGCCAGCCCGAAGGCCAGGTGCACCAGGTTGTGCAGCACCGACACCTGGAACACCCCGAACAGCTCCGCGCCGGACTGGTGCCCGGCCAGCCGCAGGTCGGCGAATCCGGTGGTGATGCCGGGGACGAAACCGAGCACGCCGACCAGCAGGAACAGCACCCCCACGGTGGCCGCCGCCCGGCGTACCGGCGCCCGGCCGTCCGCCGGGTTGCGGCGGGCCCGGGAGTGGGCCATCGGGCCGGCCATCGCGCTGCTCCCTCCGTCGGGCTCCGCGCTTTCCCGACCCGGGACCAGACAAACCGGGCCCGGACCGTGCGGTCCGGGCCCGAAGGAAACGCGCCGTCTCAGACGGCCTGCAGCTGGCGTACGCCGGCGCCGCGCCGCACCTTCTCGTAGAGCGCGACGTACTTCTCGGCCATCACCGCCGGGGTGAACCGGGCGGCGGCCTCCCGCCGGGCCTCGTCCGGGTCGAGCAGGCTGGCCGCCAGCAGCAGGTCGCCCAGCTCCTCCTCGTCGGTGGTGAGCAGGCCGGTGCGCCCGTGGTCGATCAGCTCCGGCAGGCAGCCGCGGGCCGTCGCCACCACCGGGGTGCCCAGCGCCAGCGACTCGACCACCGCGGTGCCGCCCGGCTCCTCCCAGCGCAGCGGGAAGAGCGAGGCCTTCGCCCCGGCCAGCAGGTCGTCGCGTTCCTGCCCGGCCACGGTGCCCACCCAGCGGACCAGCTCGCCGTCCACGTGCGGAGCCACCTCGTCGTAGAAGAACCGGACGTCCGGGTTCTGCCGGGCCTCGTCGCCGGCCGCGGCGAGATCCTCCGGCCGGTGGTACGGCCCGACCGGGCCGGCCAGCACCAGCGGCACGCCGACCCGCTGGGCCAGCCGGGCGCCCACGTCCTGTCCCTTGCCCGGGTTGATCCGGCCCAGGATGATCGTGTAGTCCCCCTTCTCCGCCCGGGGCGCGCGGTCCGCGCCCACCGCGAGCGGGGTGGACAGGTACACGTGCCCGACCGAGTGGTCCCGCAGCGCCTTCGGGGCGCGGGCCAGCTGCGAGGCGGAGACGCCGTTGACCCGGACCCGGTCGCCGGCGTCCAGGTTGCCGTAGAGCTCGGGGTGCTTGGCCAGATCCCAGTGCAGGGTGTGCAGCACCGGCGGGGCGTCGGGGCCCATCGCCGCCATGGTGGCCAGCCCGACCGCCTCCACGTGGTCGTGCACGATGTCGATGTCGTCACCGGAGTGCAGCCGCCGGACCACCCCGTTGAGGTGGGCCTGGGATACGCCGCAGACCTGGTTGTACGGACGCTGCAGGGCGTGGAACTGCCCGTCGGGGAAGACGGAGAACTTCTCGTCGACCGCGAGGGTGCTGCTGTCGACCGAGGCGAGCACCACCCGCACCCCGAGCCGCCGCAGCTCCGGCACCAGGGTCGCGACGACGTTCTCGATGCCGCCGTAGCCGGGGGGCGGCACGGACAGCCAGGGACCGGAGTTCATCAGGACGGTCAGGCTCATGGTGTGGTGTTCCTTCCCTCGGCGGGGCCCCCGTCGGCCGCCCACGCTCCGCCAGCGACCGGCCCGGGGGGCCGGCCGTACCGCCGCGCTCTCATCGACCGCCTCACGCCGCCACCCGTCGCCGCGGCACCCGGTGCTGCAGCTGCGCCAGGGGCGGACGCTCCTGCACCGACACGTCGTTCACCACGATCTCCCGGTCCAGGTTGGGCAGCGCGTCGGTGCCGCCCCGGCGGAACTGGGTGAGCATGGTCGCCGGCATGGTGCCCGGGCTGGCCCAGCCGCGCCGCTGCAACCGCGACCAGGCGGTGTGCATGATCTGCGCGGACATTCGGCCCAGCGCCGCGGTGTCCTGGTGGCGGTGCTTACGCTCGCCGAGGTCCACCTGGGCGAGCGCGTCCAGGCCGACCAGCTCCAGCAGGTCGATCAGCATCGCCGTCTCGACCCCGTACCCGGAGACGAACGGCACCTGCGCCAGCACCTCCCGGCGGCCGGCGTACTCGCCGGCGAGGGGCTGGACGAAACCCGCCAGCTCCGGCCAGAAGAGGTTCAGCAGCGGACGGGCCATCAGCTCGGTCACCCGACCGCCGCCGTCCGCCTCCACGCTGTTCGAGCCGACGAGCGGCCGGTGGTAGAAGCCCTTGACGAAGTCGACCGACGGGTCGGTCAGCAACGGTCCGAGCAGGCCGGTCACGAAGTGTGGCCGGAATTCCCGCAGGTCGGCGTCGATGAACGCGACGATGTCGCCCTCGGCGGCGGCGAGCCCGGCCCAGAGCGCGTCGCCCTTGCCGGTGAGGCGGGGCAGACCGCGGGTCATCGCGTCCTGGCTGACCACCTCGGCGCCGGCGGCCCGGGCCACCTGTGCGGTGCGGTCGGTCGACCGGGAGTCGACCACGATCAGCTCGTCCACCAGGGCGACCCGGTCCATCAGGTGTTCCCGGATGGTCGCCACGATCGCGCCGACCGTGGCCTCCTCGTTGCGAGCGGGTAGCACCACGCTGACCCGGTTCTCGCCCTTGGCGCGCATCAGTCGCCGCGCCGGCCAGTCCTCGGCCGAGGTCGTCCGATATGTGGCCCACGCCTCCACGACTGGTGAGACGATCGAATCTGTATCCCGCACTGGCACACCCCCAGATCGTGGCGGAAAACGCAGAGTTGGTTTTCCCATCCGCCCGCCCTCGCTAACCGGATCATCCTTAACAGCTTGATCACGAAGGTCACACTGGACGGTTCCCGGCAGGTGAACGGTTGATTGCGTACCCGCTCGGGTTTCGCGTTCCACCGGGGCGGGGAGTTTTGTGCCGCAAGTGGTGAACAGCGTCGAGAGGGTCTGTGGAATGCGCACGTGCCGGGTGGGACTGGTAGGGGCCGGCGGGGTGGCACAACGTCACGCCCGCGTGTTGAGCGGTTTCGAGGACGTGGAACTGCTCGGGGTGACCGACGTGTCCCGGGACGCGGCGGCGGAGCTGTCCGGCGCGCACGGGGGGCAGGTCTTCACCGACATCGAGGGGCTGCTCGCGGCCGGGCCCGACGCGGTCTACGTCTGCGTGCCGCCGTTCGCCCACGGGCCGGTCGAGGAGATGGTCATCGCCGCCGGGGTACCGATGTTCGTGGAGAAGCCGGTCGCGGTCGACCTGGACACCGCCGAGCGGATCGCCGCGCTGGTCGAGCAGAAGGGGCTGCTGACCGCCGTCGGGCACCACTGGCGCTACCTGCACGTGGTGGAGCAGGCCCGCGAGCTGCTCGCCGGCCGCGAGATCCGGATGGTCAACGGCGCCTGGCTGGACAAGGTTCCGCCGGTGCCGTGGTGGGCGGTGCGGGACCGCTCCGGCGGCCCGGTCGTCGAGCAGGCCGCCCACGTGCTCGATCTGGTCCGCGTGCTGGTCGGCGAGGCGACCGAGGTGACCGCGTACGGCAACGGCACCCCGCCGCCGGTCGAGGGGGCCGACATCGACTCGGTCACCGCGGCCACCATGCGCTTCGCCGGCGGGGCCGTCGGCACCCTCGCCGCCGCCTGCGTCCTGACCTGGAAGCACCGGGCCGGGCTGGAGATCCTCGCCGACGGCCTGGCGCTGTCGCTGGCCGAGGACGGCCTGACCGTCCGCGACGCCGACGGGGAGCGCCGGATCGAGTCCGATCCGGACGGTGCCCGGGTGGCCGTCGACCGGGCCTTCATCGACGCGGTCACCGGAGTCGGCGACGACGTCCGGGTGCCGTACGCCGAGGCGCTGCGCACCCAGCGGCTCGCCCTCGCCGTCTCCGAGTCGGCCCGGACCGGTCGCAGCGTGACGCTGCCCACCGGCCCGGCCGCCGCGCCGCTGGCCGCGGCGGGGGTGAGCGTCGATGCGTGACCGGGTGGTGGCGGTCAGCGGCCCCGGCAAGGTCGAGCTGATCGAACAGGACGCGGGGGAACTGCCCGAGGGCAGCTTCCGGGTGGAGACCCTCTACAGCGGGGTCTCCGCCGGCACCGAACTGAGCTTCGTCAAGGGCACCAACCCCTACCTGAACGTCACCTGGAACGCCGACCTCGGGCTCTTCCAGCCCGGCGAGGCGAGCACCCCGTACCCGGTGACCCGGCTCGGCTACATGCAGGTCGGCCGGGTGGTGGAGAGCCGTACCCCGGCCATCGCCGTCGGCACGGTCGGCGCGATGACGTACGGCCACCGCAGCGGCTACGTCGCCGATCCGCTCGCCGAGCGGTTCGTCCCGCTCCCCGAGGACCTCGACCCGCTGCTCGGCGTCTACGTCGCGCACATGGGTCCGATCTGCGCCAACGGGGTGCTGCACGCTGCCGCCGACCTGTGCGGCGCGGACGTGCGCTCGCTCGGCGACGGGGTGCGCGGCCGCCGGGTCGCGGTGGTTGGAAGCGGCGTGGTGGCCCTGCTCACCGCCCTGTTCGCCAAGCGGCACGGCGCCGCCTCGGTGGTGGTGCTCGACCCGACGCCGCAGCGGCGCCAGGTGGCCGAGGCGCTCGGCCTGGAGACCCTCGACCCGGAGGCCGACGACCCGGCGGTGGTGCTCAAGACCCGGTGGAACCACTCCGCCGGCGACCGGGGCGCCGACGTGGTGTTCCAGTGCCGCGGCCAGGCCTGGGCGATGCAGCTCGCGCTGCGCCTGCTGCGCCCCCAGGGCACCGTGATCGACCTGGCCTTCTACCAGGGCGGCGCGGACGCCGTCCGGTTCGGCGAGGAGTTCCACCACAACGGGCTCTCGCTGCGCTGCGCCCAGATCGGCCGGGTCCCGCGCGGGCTCGCCCCGACCTGGGACCGGGAGCGGCTGTCCGCGGAGACCATCGACCTGCTCCGGCAGTACGGCGACCTGATCCGCAAGCACCTGGTGTCGGCGGTGGTCCCGCTCGAGGAGGCCCCGACGCTGCTCACCGAGCTGGCCGAGCGGCGCCGCTCGGAGCTCCAGGTGGTGTTCACCGGCTGACCACCGCCGGCTGGCGTACGGGAAGCGGACGGCGACTACCGTTTCGTCCATGACCACCGGAGCCGCCCGGCGCGGCGGCCTCGCCGCCCTCCTGCCCTACCTGCGCGCCCACCGCGGCACCCTCGCCGTGGTGGGCGCGTTGTCGCTCGCCGGCGCCGGCGCCTCGCTGGCCCAGCCGCTGCTCACCCGCGAGGTGCTCGACGCGCTGAGCGCCGCCCGGCCGGTGGCCGGCATCGTCGCCGTGCTGGTGGTGCTGGTGGTGCTCGGCGCGGCCCTCGGCGGACTCCGCGACTACCTGCTGCAACGCACCGCCGAGGGGGTCGTCCTCGGCACCCGCCGGCGGCTCGCCGGGCACCTGCTGCGGCTGCCCATCGCCGAGTACGACCGCCGCCGCACCGGCGACCTGCTGTCCCGGGTCGGCTCGGACACCACCCTGCTGCGCGCGGTGGTCACCTCCGGGCTCTTCGAGACCGTCACCGGGGCGGTGATGGTGGTCGGCGCGGGTACCGCGATGGCCCTGCTCGACCCGGTGGTGTTCGGGGTGACCCTGCTCGGGGTGGCCGCCGGCATCGGCTTCGCGGTCACCTTCGCCCGCCGGGTGCGCGGGCTGTCCCGCGCCGCCCAGGAGCGGATCGGCGAGATGACCTCCGCGGTCGAGCGGGCCATCTCCGGCGCCCGGACCATCCGGGCCGCCCGGGCCGAGGACCGGGAGGCGGCCGCGGTCTCCGCGAGCGCCGAGGAGGCGTACGCGGCCGGGCTGCTGGTGGCCCGGGTGCAGGCGTTCGTCGGGCCCGCCAGCACGGTCACCATCCAGGGGGCGTTCCTGCTGGTCCTCGGCGTCGGCGGGGCCCGGGTGGCGGCCGGGGCGATCACCGTCGGCGACCTGGTGGCCTTCGTGATGTTCCTGTTCTTCCTGGTGCTGCCGCTGGGTCAGGCGGTGCACGCGTACACCCAGCTGCAGACCGGGCTGGGCGCCCTGCAGCGGATCGAGGAGATCCTCGACGTACCCGTGGAGGGGGGCGCGGGCGCGGACGCCGCGGCGCCGGCGGCGCCCCCGCCGGCCCGCGGTCCGGCGGTGATCGAGTTCGACGGGGTCGGGTTCGGCTACCCGGGCGGCGAGGCGGTGCTGCACGAGGTGAGCTTCACCGTGCCGGCGGGCACCCGCACCGCCCTGGTCGGCCCCTCCGGCGCCGGCAAGTCGACGCTGTTGGCACTGGTCGAACGCTTCTACGAGGTCACCGCCGGGTCGCTGCGTCTGGACGGCGTCGACGTCCGCCGGCTGCCCCGTGACGCGCTGCGGGCCCGGCTCGGCTACGTGGAGCAGGAGGCTCCCGTGCTGGCCGGCACGCTGCGGGAGAACCTGCTGATCGGCGCCCCCACCGCCACCGACGCCGCGCTGCTCGCCGCCCTCGACGACGTCAACCTCGCCCATCTCGCCGAGCGGACCGCCGACGGGCTGGACGTCCAGGTCGGCGAGGGCGGGGTGTTGCTCTCCGGCGGGGAGCGGCAGCGGCTGGCGATCGCCCGGACGCTGCTCGCCGGCCCGCCGGTGCTGCTGCTCGACGAGCCGACCAGCAACCTGGACGCCCGCAACGAGGCAGCGCTGCGCCGGGCCATCGACGCGGTGGCCCACCGGCGCACCCTGTTGATCGTGGCGCACCGGCTCGCCACGGTGGTCGACGCCGACCAGATCGTGGTGCTCGACGCCGGCCGGGTGGTCGCCGTCGGCACCCACGAGGAATTGACCGTCACCAGCCCGCTCTACCGCGAGCTGGCCGCCCATCAGCTGCTGGTGAGCTGACCGATCACGGCTGCCCTGAGCTGCGTAAACGTCCGGCGGTTCGGATATCGGGCCGGCCCTCGACGAGCCGGGCAGCGATCTGCGGGTCGATTCGCGTACCGTTGCCGCTCATGGGTGTGTCGCAACGGTTCAAGAGCAGGTTCCGGCGGTTCCTCCAGCGCCCGGGGACGACGGTCGACCTGGCCCCGCTGGAGAAGCTGCTGCCGCGGATCGCGGCGCGCGAGGATGAGCTACAGGCGCTCGACGACGCCGCGCTCACCGAGGCCGCCGGCACCGCGACCGAGTACGCGGAGATCTGCGCCATCGGCCGCGAGGCCGCCCGCCGCGGCCTGGACCAGCGGCCGTACGACGTGCAGTTGCTCGGTGCGATGGCGCTGCTCTCCGGCAAGGTCGTCGAGATGGCCACCGGTGAGGGCAAGACCCTCACCGCCACCGTCGCCGCCTACGGGCACGTCCGGCTGGGCAACGGGCCGGTGCACGTGCTCACGGTCAACGACTACCTGGCCCGCCGGGACGCCGAGTGGATGGCCCCGGTCTACCGGCTGCTCGGGCTGACCGTCGGCTGGGTCAACGAGGCCTCCACCCCGGAGGAACGGCGCACCGCGTACGGCTGCGACGTCACCTACGTCTCGGTCAGCGAGGCCGGCTTCGACTTCCTCCGCGACCAGCTCGTCACCGACCTCGCCGACCGGGTGCAGCCGCCGCTGAAGACCGCCATCGTCGACGAGGCCGACTCGATCCTGATCGACGAGGCCCGGGTGCCGATGGTCCTCGCCGGCGCGGTCGCCGGCGAGCAGGACCCGGTGCACGCCGCGGCTGCCCTGGTCCGGGGCCTGCGCAGGGGCAAGCACTACACCGTCGCCGAGGACGGCCGCAGCGTCGCTTTCACCACCGAGGGCCTGGCCACCGTCGAGGCCAGGCTCGGCGGCATCGACCTGTACGACACCGAGCACGTCGGGCAGCTCTCCGCGGTGAACGTGGCGCTGCACGCGCAGGCCCTGCTGCACCGCGACGTCGACTACATCGTCCGGGAGGGTTCGGTCGAGCTGATCGACGAGATGCGCGGCCGGGTCGCCCAGCGCCGCCGCTGGCCGGACGGTCTCCAGGCCGCCGTCGAGGCGAAGGAGGGGCTGGACGCGACCGCCGAGGGCGAGGTGCTCGGCACCATCGCCGTGCAGGCGTACATCGCCCTGTACCCGACGGTCTGCGGGATGACCGCGACCGCGGTGCTGGTCGGCGACCAGCTGCGGGAGTTCTTCGGCCTGGAGGTGGCGGTGATCCCGCCGAACACCCCCTGCGTCCGGGAGGACGAGCCGGACCGGATCTACGCCACCCGGGCGGAGAAGGAGGAGGCGCTGATCGACGAGATCAAGCGCTGCCACGCCGCCGGCCGGCCGGTGCTGGTCGGCACCCTCGACGTCAAGGAGTCCGAGGGGCTGGCCGCCGGCCTGAACGCCGCCGGGGTGCCCTGCGTGGTGCTCAACGCCAAGAACGACGACGAGGAGGCGGCGATCATCGCCGAGGCCGGCGCGTACGCGGCGGTCACCGTCTCCACCCAGATGGCCGGCCGGGGCGTGGACATCCGCCTCGGCGGCAGCGACCAGGCCGACCAGGAGCGGGTCGCCGAGCTGGGCGGCCTGTACGTGATCGGCAGCGGCCGGCACGACAGCCGCCGGGTCGACGACCAGCTGCGCGGCCGGGCCGGCCGGCAGGGCGACCCCGGTGGGTCGGTCTTCTTCGTCAGCCTGGAGGACGACCTGGTCGTCCGGCACGCCGGTGACACCATCCCGGCATCGCCGCGGATGAACGCCGACGGCCTGGTCACCGACGAGCAGGTCGACTACGCGGTGGAGCACGCCCAGCGGGTCGCCGAGGGCGTCAACCACGAGATCCACCGCAACACCTGGCGCTACAGCGTGGTGATCGAGCAGCAGCGCAAGGCCCTCGCCGAACGGCGGGAGCGGCTGCTCACCTCCGACATCGCGGCGCTGATGCTGCTCGACCGGGTGCCGGAGAAGGCCGGCGAGATGGACGAGGACCTGCTCGCCAGGGTGGCCCGCTCGATCGCCCTGTTCCACCTCGACCGGCTCTGGGCCGAGCACCTGGCCGAGCTGTCCGAGGTCCGCGAGGGCGTGCACCTGCGGGCGCTGGGCCGCCTGGACCCGCTGGACGAGTTCCACCGGGCCGCCGTCCCGGCCTTCAACGACCTGGTCCCGGAGATCGAGCGGCGCACCATCGCCACCTTCGAGGAGACCGAGTTCGAGGAGGACTGGGAGCCGGACGCCGCCAAGCTGGTCCGGCCCACCGCCACCTGGACGTACCTGGTGCACGACAACCCGTTCGGCTCCGAGCTGGACCGGCTGATCGCCTCCGTGGGCCGGCGGCTCTCCGCCGCTCGCTGACCGGGTAAAGGGGGCCCGACCGGCGTCGACCGCGCCGGTGGGGCCCCCTTTACCGGTTTCGGTCCTGGTTTGCGAGGGTAGTAGGCCGGGGCTCATGACACGGGGGAGAGATCACAACGATGGCACAGGCAATGGCGCCGGTGACCCGCAGCTGGTGGTGCGCGGGAGCGCTGGGCCGGTGAACCTGGATACGCGGGAGCCGATGACCGACACCCTGGGTGTGCTGGAGACCGCCGCCCTGCTGCGGGAACTCACCGCCGGCCTGATCGCGGTCGACAACTTCGACGAGGCCCTGACGCAGCTCGTCCGGATCGCCCGGGACGCCGTGCCGGAGGTCACCTGGTGCGGTTTCACCGCGCTGCGGGCCGGCGAGCCGGCCGGGGTGGCGGCCTCCGATCCGCGCCTGGCGGAGCTGGACGACCTGCGGCTCGGCCCGGAGTCGCCGGCGATGAGCGCGATCCGTCGCCGCGAGATGACCATCGCGGAGGACCTGGCCGCCGACGACCGGTGGCCGGCCTGGACGGCCCGGGCCGCGGGCCTGGGCGTCCGCGGGGTGATCTCCGCGCCGGTGGACGTCGACGAGCAGGTGATCGGCGCGATCAACCTGTACGCCGACGCGACCGGCCGGCTCACCCCCCGCCACCAGCTCACCGCGATGCTCCTCGCCGAGCACGCGGGTCTGCTGCTCGCCGCCGTCAGAGACCGGGCCCGGCAGGCCGCGCAGGCCGGCGAGCTGGACGGCTCACTGCTCGGTGAGGGCGTCGTCGGGCAGGCCATCGGCGTGATCATGACGCAGCGCGGCTGCCCGGCGGCGGAGGCCCTCGACGTGCTGCGCACCGCCGCGTCGTCGCTGGACATCCCGCTGCGGGAGGTGGCCGAGCGGCTGGTCGCCACGGTCTCCCGTCCCCGGGTGGGTTGAGCCCCGACCGGCCCCGACCGGCCGGTCGGTTGCGTCACGCCGGTCGGGCGCGTCGTTTCGTCCCGGTGGCGGCCGGGTAGCACCCTGGACTCGTGCGCTGTCCGATCCTGGGGAGGAACTGATGGAGAGCCGCCTACGCGTGCAGGGACATCCCATCCAACCGATGCTGGTCACGTTCCCCTTCGGGTTGTTCGTCAGCGCCACGCTGTTCGACCTGGCCGACGTGGCCGGCGGCCCGGCCTTCCTGGGTGAGGTGGGCTACTGGACGGCGGTCGCCGCCCTGGTCGCCGCCGCGCTGGCCGGGGTGGCCGGCATGGTGGACCTCTGGGACGTGCGTCCCAGCCGGGGCCGCCGCACCATGGTCACCTTCAACATGGTCAATGCCGGCATGGCGGCGCTGTTCCTGCTGGCCTGCCTGATCCGGGCCGACGCCCCGCAGCGCGGCGCCACCGGCGTGCTGGTGGTCACCGAGCTGGTGGCCCTGGTCGTCGGCGCGGTGGGCGTCCGGCTCGGCGCCCGGCTGATGCGGCAGTTCGACGCCGGCCGGCGCGAACCGAGCGGCTTCGAGGCGCTGGACGGGGTGCCGGGCGGCGCCACCGTGGAGATCGTCCGCCCCCGCGCCTGAGCCGGTCGCCGCCGCCCGGCGGGACGCGGAATCCGGTTGCCGGTGCGGCGCGGGGCGGCCACGCTGGCCGGATGTCCGAGCGCGCCTTCACCGAACTGGTCGCCGAGGCGGCCGCCGCCCCGGTCGACGGCTGGGGCTTCTCGTGGTTGGACGGCCGGGCCACCGAGGAACGCCCGCCGTGGGGTTACACCCGCCTCGTCGCGGCCCGGATGGCCGAGGCGAGCGCGGCCCTGGACATCGACACCGGCGGGGGAGAGGTGCTGGCCGAGGTGCCGCACCCGCCGAAGCTGCTGATCGCCACCGAGGCCTGGCCGCCGAACGTCGCGGTGGCCCGACAGACCCTGGGCACCCTCGGTGCCCGGGTGGTGCAGGTCGGCACCGCACCGCCGCTGCCCTTCCGCGACGGCGTCTTCGACCTGGTCACCAGCCGGCATCCGGTGGAGACCTGGTGGGCCGAGATCGCCCGGGTGCTGCGCCCCGGCGGGCGCTACCTCTCCCAGCAGATCGGCGCGGGCACCATGCGGGAGCTGAGCGAGGCGATCCTCGGTCCGCTGCCGCCGCCGGCCCACCGCCACCCGGAGCAGGCGGTGGCCGCGGCCCACGCCGCCGGGCTGCGGGTGGTCCGTCTGGAGCCGGCCACCCTGAGCGCGGTGTTCCACGACATCGGCGCGGTGGTCTGGTTCCTGCGCAAGGTGGTCTGGACCGTGCCCGGCTTCGACGTCGAGCGGTACCGGCCGGAGCTGGAGCGGCTGCACGCGCGGATCCGCGCCGACGGGCCGTTCGTCGCCCACGCGCGGCGGTTCCTGGTCGAGGCGGTCAAGCCGGGCTAGCCGGCGGCCACCGCCGCCACGGTTCGCCGGGCCCGGCGGCCGCGTCACCGAAGGTGGGCGTGTCGCAACGAACCGGGTGCCACGCCGAGCGCGGGGTACCCGAACGTGGGCGCGCCGGCGACGGCCGCGTCGGTGCCCCCGGTCAGCGGTGGGCGTCGGCGTGGTGCGCGGCGAGTACGTCCGCGCCGAAGTCGCTGGCCGGTCGGCGCAGCACGGTGTGCGCGTGGTTGCCGTCGTCGGTGGTGTTGTCGTACTCGATCAGCAGGTCGTCGCCCTGGACCCGGTAGTAGTGCCGGCCGCCCGGTCTGGTCGACCCGGCCCAGGCGAAGTGCCGTTCGGCGCCGGCGAGCCGGTCGGCCTCCTTGGTGGCCAGCTCGGCGGGGAGCCGGTCCAGGTAGAGCGCGACCAACTGGTCCAGCAGCGCCCGGCCGGTGGGACCGAGCCGCCCGGCCGGCACGCCCAGCGGGGTCAGCGGCGCGGCGACCGACGGCCGGGTCGCGCTGATGATGTCGGCGGGCGCCTCATCGGCGACGATCGCCGCCGCCCGGCCCGCCGGGCCGATCGCCGCCAGCAGCTCGCGGGCCAGGTCCTCCTCCACCCCCAGCGGACGGGAGACCGGCCGCCCGGCGTGCCGCACGGTGGCCGGGTTGGCACCGAGGAAGACCGGGGCGGGGGAGACCTGGTCGTCGGCCACGGTCATGGTGACCGACAGGTGGTGCCCCTCGAACCGCCACGTCCACCGATCGTCGCGGGCCGGGTCGCCGAAGACGGCGACCCAGTAGTCGCCGCTGTGCCGGCCGCGCCGCCAGCCCTCCGCCCGGTCCAGCACCTCCTCCAGCGCCACCACGGTCATGGCCTGGGCGTACGCGGCGGGGCTGAGCGCGGTGGCCAACAGCCGGTGGGCGGCCTTGCGGCCGGCGACGTCGAGGTCGGCGAGGCACACCCCGGGCCGGGGGCGCGGTCGGTACTCCAGCCAGCGCCGCCGGTCGTCGTCGAACGCGTGGGTGGCGGCCGCGCGCGCCGGCTCGTCGAGGGCCGTCAGCAGCGCGGTGGCCGCCTGGCGCATCTGCTCGGGTACGGGATCCTCCACCGCCCCTGTATACCGGCTGACGGCGGCCCCCGCCCGGGTTGTGCGTCAGCGCGACGTCAGCAGGGTCAGCATCTCGGGCAGGTCGAAGAAACGGGCGGTCTTCGCCGCCGACGGACCGCCGTGCTCGGGGTCGGCGCCCGCGTCGAGCAGCGCCCGTACCGCCTCGAGGTTCTGCCGGAACACCGCGGCGGCGAGCGCGGTCTGGCCCCGGTCGTTGACCCGGGTGTGGTCGGCGCCGCGGGCGAGCAGGGCCGCCACCGTGTCGGGATGGGCGTGGTACGCGCCGGCGGCCGCTCCGCCGTGGACCCGCGCGTCCCAGCATTCGGTATTACCTACTAAACCTATAGGCTTTACCTCCTAAACTGGACCCCGCAGGCGCCATCCGGGGAGACACCATGACCAGCACGCACGCCACCGACCTGCTCGCCGTCGCCGACCGGTACGCCGACCCGACCACGTGGACGGTCCCGCTCCGCTTCGACCGGGCCACCCGCTGGTACGCCCGGCTCGCCGTCGCCGTCGACCACGAGGTGTGGGCGCTGAGCTGGCTGCCCGGCCAGGGCACCGACCTGCACGACCACGGCGGCTCCTCCGGGGCGTTCCTGGTGGTCGCCGGTGAGCTCACCGAGGAGACCGTCTCCGCCGGCCGGCTGCGCCCGCACCGGCTCGCGGTCGGTGCCGGCCGCCGGTTCGGACCCCGCCACGTGCACGTGGTCACCAACCGTGGTGAGCAGCCCGCGGTGAGCGTGCACGTCTACCGCCCGGCGCTGCGCCGGATGACCCATTACCGGCTGGTCGACGGCCACCTACGGGTCGCCGAGGTGGCCCGGGCCGGCGTCGCCTGGTGACCACCGACCCCCGACCGACCCGTCGGCACGCCCATGGAAGGACCGCGAGGATGCCGCAGCACGCCACCCGTACCGAGAACTGTCCGGCGCCGCCGCCCGGATCGCGCGGCATCGATGAGATCCTCGCCGCCGCCCGGGCCCGGCTGCGCCGGCTCGACCCCGAGCAGGCGCACCTGGCGTACCGTCGGGGCGCGCTGATGGTCGACATCCGGCCGGCCGCCCAGCGGGCCGCGCACGGCACCGTGCCGGGGTCCTTGGTGATCGAGCGGAACGTGCTGGAGTGGCGGCTGGACCCGCGCTGCCCGGCCCGGCTGCCCGAGGCGGTCGGCTACGACCGGCCGGTGCTGGTCATCTGCCAGGAGGGCTACACCTCGTCGCTGGCCGCCGCCGCCCTCCAGGACCTCGGCCTGCACCGGGCCACCGATGTGGTCGGCGGCTTCGTCGCCTGGCGGATCGCCGGCCTGCCCACGCTCGGCCCTACCCCGACGCACCGTTCCCCGTCCGTCGCGCCCCCGGTGACCGCCGGCCGGGCGCCGTACTGACCGCCGCGCTCCACCGGGCGCGGCGGACGGCACCGCTGATCCAGGAGGCTCCCATGCCCGTCGTCGCCATCACCTCGCGCCCGCACCCGCCGGGCCGCCCCGACCGGGTGCCGCCGAGCCGGCCCCGGTCCACCCCGGCGCTGACCATCACCATCGACCTGGCCGCGGCGGCGCTGTCGCCCCGGCTGGCCCGCCTGGTCGACCTCCTCGGCGAGCTGGCCGAGACGGGGGAGGGGATGATCCGGTCGACGGAACCCGCCCCCGGCCGGGTCGTCGCGGCCCTGCCCGGTCCCCGCCCGGCGGCCGTGCCGCCGGAGGACGAGGACCCGGACGTGCTGCGGGTGCTCGCCGGCTCCCGGGTGGTCCGCCAGGGTGACCGGGAGATCCCACTCACCCGCATCGAGTTCGAGCTGCTGCTCTTCCTGGCCGAGCACCCGCGCCGGGTGTTCACCCGGCTCCAGCTGCTGGCCAGCGTGTGGGGGTACGAGCACGCGGTCGCCCGGACCGTCGACGTGCACGTGCGCCGGCTGCGCGCCAAGCTCGGCCCCGACACCCCGCTGGTCACCACCGTGTACGGGGTGGGCTACCGGCTCGCCGACGACGCCCGGGTACGCGTCGACCGGTTCCGCTGAGTACCGGCGCCCGGGCTGTCCGGCCGGACAGCCCGGCCGACCGTCCTGTCCGGACCGCTGACCAGCCACTGTGACCGGGGTGGGGACCCCCGGGGGTCGGACGGTCGGATGGTTCTGCTGTAATCATCTCGCTCGTACGCAGAGCGAGGGTTCGGCTGCGATGTGTTCGCCAATTGTCACATTCATGCAACGCGGCCGCCCCTTGACCCTCGCTCAGGGGCCGGGAAGCATCGATGAAGCGGCGTCCCGGGCCGTGGGATTACCCGGACCAGCCAAGGAGGACCATGTCGGTCAGCCCCGCCTCGTCGCGCGCCGGATGGCATACGTCCCAGCCTGCGGTCCCCGGTCGTCCCCCCGGTGGCCAGCGTCGTCCGGCCAACACGGCCGCGCCCGTGCTCACCGTGACCCTCTCGATCCCGCTGGCCTGCGAGGAGTCGCTCACCCCGCCGGCCCGCCGGTTGCTGGAGGCCGCCCGGGAGATGCTGGAGCGGGGCGAGGGAACCATCTCCACCAGCGGCGTCCCGGCCGAGCGCCGACCCGAACAGGTCCCCGCCGGCCGCTCCCCGGGCCGGGCGCTCGCGCCGACCATCCCCGCCCTGCACATCCTGGCCTCCTCCCGCTCGGTGCTGCGCGACGGTGAGCCGCTGCCGCTGACCCGGCTGGAGTTCGACCTGCTGCTGCACCTGGTGGCGCACCCGCGCCGGGTGTTCACCCGGCTGCAACTGCTCAACGCCGTCTGGGGCTACGAGCACGCCGGGGTGCGTACCGTCGACGTGCACGTGCGCCGGCTGCGCGGCAAGGTCGGTGTGGACGTCCCGCTGGTCACCACCGTCTACGGGGTGGGCTACCGGCTCGCCGACGACGCCCGGGTCACCATCGACCGCACCGGCTGAACCGACCGACGCCGCGCCGTCGCCCGGCAGCACCGGGACCGGTCGGGGCACCATGGTCGGATGCGCGTCCGTCCCATCTCGCCCGACCGGCTCGTCGACGAACTGACCGAGCGGCTGCTCGCCGCCGCCAAGGACCTGGCCGCCGCCGGTGACGACGCGGGCGGCCGGCTGCGGGTCGCCGTGGACGGCCCGCCGGCCGCCGGCCCGGAGCGGCTCGCCGCCGCGTTGGTCGACCCGCTGCGCGCGCTCGGGCGCCCGGTGCTGCACGTACGCGCGGAGGACTTCCTGCGTCCGGCCTCGATCCGCTTCGAGCACGGCCGGACCAACCCGGACTCGTACTACGAGGGCTGGACCGACGAGGCCGGGCTGCGCCGGGAGGTGCTCGACCCGGCCGGCCCCGGCGGCTCCGGACGGGTCCTGCCGTCGCTCTGGGACGCCGCCAGCGACCGGGCCAGCCGGGCCGGCTACGTCGAGCTGGCGCCCGGCGGCGTGCTGCTGGTCAGTGGGGCGCTGCTGCTCGGCGGGGGCCTCCCCTTCGACCTGACGATCCATCTGCTGCTCTCGCCGGCGGCGCTGGCCCGGCGGACCGACCCGGAGCAGCGGTGGCGCCTGCCGGCCTTCGACCGGTACGCCGACGAGGTGGCGCCGGCCTCCTTCGCCGACGTGGTGGTCCGCGCCGACGACCCCCGTCACCCCGCGCTGATGGAGTCGGACGAACCGGCCGAGTGAGGACGGAAATTCGTCGGTTTGATCGACTCCGGGGGCGGGTAATCGCCCGGCTCACAGGGCACGGGTGATCTCACCCGTGCGGACCGTATTCCCGGGGCCGGCAGCTCCCGGAGAGCCGAGGCTCCACGAAAGGCAGGCAGCGATGCTCGTCCACGACACGGTCGGTACGGGCCGATCCCAGGCGGAGATCGACCAGATCCGGCTCTCCCTGCAGGCCCGCTACGACGAGCTGTCCGCGGAGTACGAGCAGGCGGTCACGCAGAGCCACGTACTGCGGCTGGTGGAGGTCGGCGACACCGCCGGCGACGACCAGGCCGACAGCGGCACCAAGACCGCGGAGCGGGACACCGCCCAGTCGTTGCTGCGGACCATCCTCGACCGGCGGACCCAGTTCGAGCACGCGCTCTCCCGGCTCGACGAGGGCACCTACGGCTTCTGCGAGGGGTGCGGCGCACCCATCCCGGTCGAGCGGCTGGAGATCTTCCCCTCGGCCACCGCCTGCGTGACCTGCAAGCAGAACCGGGAGCGCCGGGCGGCCTGAGCGGGCGTTGCGGTTGCCGGTCGGGCCGGGGCGGGGTGGACTTGCGCACATGGGCGAGATCAGAGTGGGCACCGCCTCGTGGACCGACCGCACCCTGCTCGACTCGGGCTGGTACCCGCAGACCGCCGACACCCCGGAGAAGCGCCTGGCGTACTACGCCCGGCGCTTTCCGCTGGTCGAGGTGGACGCGACCTACTACTCGCCGCCCGCGGAGCGGACCGCGCGGCTGTGGGCCGAGCGCACCCCGCCCGGGTTCACCTTCAACGTCAAGGCGTTCAGCCTGCTGACCGGGCACCCGACGAAGGTCTCCGCGCTCTACAAGGACCTGCGCCCGGAGACGGAGAAGAAGAACCTCTACCCGGACGACCTGCCGGCGCAGGCGTACGAGGAGGTGTGGACCCGGTTCCTCTCCGCGCTCGACCCGCTGGTCGAGGCGGAGAAGCTCGGCGGGCTGCTGTTCCAGTTCCCGCCGTGGTTCACGATCAAGCGGGAGAACAAGGAGTACCTGCTGGAGGTGGAGCGGCGCTGCCGCCCGCTGCGGCCGGTATTCGAGTTCCGGCACGCCTCCTGGTTCGACGGGGCCAATGCCGACGAGACGCTGGCGTTCCTGCGCAAGCACGAGCTGGCGTTCGTCTGCGTGGACATGCCGCAGGGGTACCGCAACTCCGTACCCCCGGTGCTGGCCGCCACCGCCGACCTGGCGGTGGTGCGCTTCCACGGGCACAGCGACAAATGGACCAGCAAGGACATCCACGAGAAGTTCGGCTACCGCTACTCCGACCGGGAGCTGACGGACTGGGCGCCGAAGCTGCGCGAGCTGGCCGACTCCGCCGAGCAGACCCACGTGCTGATGAACAACTGCTACCGGGACTACGCGCAGACCAACGCCGCCACCCTGGTCGACCTGCTCGCCGAGTGAGCCGTTCTCACCCGCTAGGGGTGAGGCCGGCTCACCCCCCCGCCCGGCAGCATGGACGGTGCCGGTCGCGAGGCGACCGGGAACACCGATGACGGTACGGAGGTGACCGGATATGGCGGTGCGGGTGGTGGCGGATCCACGGCGGGGTGCGGTGCTGCACGTCGTCGGCTCCGGCGGGGACACCCGACGGGCGGCGCGGACCGAGCGGGCCAGCAGTCCGGCGCGGCAGTGGCGGGGTCCGTCGGGGCCACCGCGACGCGACGACGACCGACGGTGGGAGACCGACACACGGGGGTGGCGCGATGGCTGAGCAGTTGAACTCGGCGTTCGAGTCCTCGCTGGACAAGACGAACCTGATCCTCAAGGACATCGAGCAGGCGTACGGCTGGCCGAAGGAGCAGCGCAACCAGTCGTACGCGGCGCTGCGGACCGTCCTGCACCTGTTGCGGGACCGGATGACGGTGCAGGAGAGCGCCGAGTTCGCCGCGCAGTTGCCGGTGCTGGTCCGGGGCATCTACTTCGACGGCTGGCAGCCGGACAATGTGCCGATCAAGCTGAACCGGGACGACTTCCTCTACGAGGTCCGGCAGGGCTTCCCGTACGACGTGGAGGGCGGCCCGGAGCGGGTGACCCAGGTGGTGCTGGACACCCTGCGCCGGCACGTGACCCAGGGCGAGTGGCAGGACGTGAAGTCCACCATGCCCAGGGATCTGCAGAGGATGATTCCCTAGCACGGGCGCCCGGCGGCCCGCCCCACCGCAACCGGTGGGGCGGGCCGCCGTCGTACCGCTTCAGCCCGCCGCTGTGCGGCTGACCTCGTCGCCGAGCTGGCCCGCCGGGCCAGCTCGGCGAAGGCCACCGCGTCGACCACCGCGGCCCCACCCGGGTCGTTGTTGAAGTACACGTACGCCGGCGTCGCGTCGTCGAACGTCGTGCCGAGGCGGCGTACCCAGGAGGCCAGTGCGGCCCGGCCGTAGCGCGGCCACGGCCGGGCTCGGCCCTCGTGCAGCCGCAGGTACCCGAAGTCGGTGGTCCGCCACAGCGGGGTGACCGGCCGGCTCAGCCGGTCCGCCCAGACCAGCGCGGCCCGGCGGCGTTCCAGCACCCGCCGGGTTTCCGTCGTCCACCAGGACGGATGTCGAGGTTCCACCGCCACCCGCACCTCGGCGGGGAAGAGTCGCAGCGTCGCGTCCAGCGCGTCGACGTCGGCCCGCAGGTTCGGCGGCAGCTGCACCAGCACCGGCCCGAGCCGGTCACCGAGCGCGGTGGCCCGGCCGAGGAAGCGGGCGACCGGCTCCGCCGGCTCCCGCAGCCGCTTCACGTGGGTCAGGTAGCGGCTCATCTTCACCGCCACGCAGAAGTCCGCCGGGGTCCGCTCCCGCCAGGCGGCGAAGACGTCCCGCTCGGGCAGCCGGTAGAAGGCGTTGTTGACCTCGACCGTGGCGAACCGGGAGGCGAAGTGCTCCAGCCAGAGCCGCTGCGGCAGCTTCGCCGGATAGAACCGGTCCCGCCAGTCCCGGTACTGCCAACCCGACGTGCCGACCAGGATCACCACGGCCCACCCGCCCGGGGCGCCAGGGGTGTGGTCTCGGCCATGCCCGCCTCCGTCGTCGGCTGCACCCATCCTGTCACCGCCCGGCGGATACGGCGCGCCGTCCCGTCCGCACGTCGAGGACCGGATCCGTCCGGTGGATCCGGTCCTCGGGCATGGTGCGGTGGCGGGCGCGGCGAACCGCGCATGTCGCCCGGCGCCGACGTCTACGGTGGGGTTAGAGAAGATCGCACGTGGGGTACCACCCGCTGCACGACGAGCCCCCGACCTACGGCGGGGCGGCACACCCGAGGGAGCACCCATGGCACTCAACGACGACGACATGCAGACCACCAGCGGCGGCGGCCTCGAAGGCCCGGCCGACGGCGGTGCGACCCCGGGCCAGCAGGACGGTGGCGCCGACGGTGGCGCGGACCGTGGTGCGGAGCGCGGCGCCGACCAGGGCGCGGACCGTGGCGCCGAGGGTCCGGCCGACGGCGGTGCGACCCCGGGCCAGCAGGACGGTGGCGCCGATGGTGGCGCGGAGGGTCCGGCCGACGGTGGCGCGACCCCGGGCCAGCAGGACGGTGGCGCTGACGGCAGCGCGGCCTGACGGACCGTCGTGACGATCATCGACCCGCCGGGCGGCCACGGCCGCCCGGCGGTTCCGTCCACCGCCGCCGAGGCCCTCGCCCGCTGCGTCAGCGTCGAGCCGGCCAAGTTCGCCGCCGCGTACTGGGGGAAGGCCCCGCTGCTCTCCCGCGCCGACGAACTGCCGAACCGCGCCGGCTTCACCGACCTGCTCAGCCCCGACGACGCCGACGAGCTGCTCAGCCGGCGCGGCCTGCGTACCCCGTTCCTGCGGGTGGCCAGGGACGGCCAGCTGGTGCCGGCGGCGCGCTTCACCGGCGGCGGTGGCGCCGGCGCCGAGATCGGCGATCAGGTCCTCGACGAGCGGATCCTCGAGCTGTACGCCTCCGGCGCCACCCTGGTGCTGCAGGGCCTGCACCGGATCTGGCCGGCGCTGGTCGACTTCGCCCGCGACCTGGGCACCGCGGTGGCCCAGCCGTTGCAGGTCAACGCCTACCTGACCCCGGCCGGCAGCCAGGGCTTCGCCACCCACTACGACACCCACGACGTCTTCGTGCTCCAGGTCGACGGCCGCAAGCACTGGCGCATCCACCCACCGGTGCTGCCCGACCCGCTGGAGAAGCAGCCCTGGGGCGGCCGGGCCGACGAGGTCTCCGCCACCGCGCAGGGCCAGCCCGCGCTCGACGTGGTGCTCGCCCCCGGCGACGCGCTCTACCTGCCCCGCGGCTGGCTGCACAGCGCCCAGGCGCAGGAGTCCAGCTCCCTGCACCTGACCGTCGGCATCCGCGCGCTCACCCGGTACGCGCTGGTCGAGGAGCTGCTCGCGCTCGCCGCCGAGGACTCGCGGCTGCGCGCCGGCCTGCCCTTCGGCACCGACGTCGCCGACCCGGACGCCATCGAGCCGGAGCTGACCGAGACGGTGGAGGCGCTGCGGGACTGGCTGCTGCGGGCCGACCCGGCCGCCGTCGCCGCCCGGCTGCGCGCCCGGGCCTGGCCGGCCGCCCGGCCGGCGCCGATCCGGCCGCTCGCCCAGGCCGCCGCGCTCGCCGCGCTCGACGCGGACAGCCGGATCGCGCCCCGCGCCGGGCTGCGCTGGCAGCTCACCCCCGCCGACTCCGACCGGGTGGCGCTGCGACTGTTCGACCGGACGATCACCCTGCCCGGCCAGTGCGAGGCGGCGCTGCGCGCGCTGCTCGCCGGCGCGGCCATCCGGGTGGGCGACCTGCCCGGCCTCGACGACGACGCCGACCGGCTGGTGCTGGCCCGCCGACTGCTCCGCGAGTCCGTCGCCGTCTCGGCCTGACCGCCGCCACTGCCCGCCCCGCTCACGGGGGTGGGCGGTGCCGTTCGTCGGGCCGGTGTGCGGTCAGCGGGTCGCGACCAGCAGCGCCACCGTCGTCACCACGCCGGCGATCAGCACGATCGCCATCGGCCGGGGACCGAGCAGCGCGTGTCGCCGGTCCGCCAGGCGCTTCGCCGGCGCCAGGCCGGCCACCGGGCCGAGCAGCGTCACCACCAGGGCCAGCACCGGCATGCCGACGGCCAGGTCGCCCCCGTAGCGGTGGCCGACCGCCCGGGCGCCGGCCCCCAGGGCGTACGCCACCACCGCGCCCGCCACCCCGCAGAGCACCAGCAACGGGTTCACCGCGCTCGGCAGCTCCCCGCGCCGGCCCGTGCGGTCCAGCAGTTCCCGCACCCCGCGCAGCAGCGGCACCGGATCGCCGGCGGTGTCCCGGGCCGGCCCGGGCGGGTCGCCGAGCCGCCGGGCGCCGAGCCGCGCGCGCAACTCGCCCCAGAGGTGACCCGCCTCCGCGTCGACCCGTTGCAGCAGCGAGCGGGCGGCCGTCACCTCCTCCTCGGCGCGGCGCAGCTCGTCGTCCGCCTCGGCCACCGCCCGCTCGGCGGCGGCGCACTGCTGGTCGTGCCAGGCCTGCGCCTCGGCCCGCTGGGCGTGCACCCGGCCGGTCAGTTCGGCGAGCCGGCGGACGTGGGCGGCGTACGTGTCACTGGCGACCGGTTCGTTCATCGGGAGGGACCATAAGGGATGATCACCTGTCCGGTGCGGTGCACTGCCCGGTCGAAGAAGAGGCCCCGCCACGGCCGGGGATACCAGTCCGGGCCGCCGCTGCCCGGGTAGAGCGCCGAGCCCAGCTCCCCGCCCTGCACGTCGAGCGCCACCCAGGCGCCGATCTGGTCGGTCCGCGACGCCGGGCCGCCCAAGTCGACCCGCATCCGGGCCACCCCCCGCCACCAGGCCAGCACGTGGGTACGCCGTTCCGGCCCGTCGTGCAGGATCCGGCGCAGCCGGTCCAGCCCGGTACGCCCGGTCGGGCCCGTCGACAGCGCCCCGGTGGCCGCATCGACGGCGAAGAGCAGCAGGTAGTGCGGGACGGTCGGGGTGCCCGGACGGCCCAGCGCCTCGGCCGTCTCGGCCATCAGCTCGGGCACGGTCTCCTCGTCGTACCAGGCGGCGTCGTCGGCCAGGTCCTCGTAGAGGGCGCGGGCGGCCGGGTCGGCGTCCGGGTCCAGGCAGGCGATGGAGAACCGGGCGGTGCCGGGGCGGTGCTGCCGCGCGAGGGACCGGGCGGCCGCGTCGAGCACCGCGCAGGCCTCGTCCACCCGGGTGCCGAGGACGGCCAGGTTGCGGCCCGGCGCCCGGGGCAGCCGCAGCGCCGCCGACCGGGACTGCACGTCGATGATCTCGCCGAGCAGGGCGACCGGCCCGCGCGCCGGGGCGTCACCGGCCGGGGCGGTGAGCGCCCGGTAGTCCGGGGCGTCGACCAGCCGGGGGACGGCGTCACCGTCGAAGAGCCGGGCCGGCGCGGCGTCGGCCGGGCGCATCCGCCACAGCCCGTGCTGCAACTCGCTCCAGGTCTCCCAGTCGCCGGCCGACGGGATCCGGGCCACCTGGTTCCCCTCGGTCATCCCGGACTCGGCGTTGACCACCGCGTGGTACTTGGGCAGGGCCTGCGCGGCGTCGTTGCGTTCGGCCAGGATGCGCAGCGCCTTGGGCAGCGCGATGCGCAGGGTGAACTGGGCGACCAGTGCGGGCCGTCCCCACAGCGCTTCGATGCCGCGCACGTCCTGTGAGGCCAGCACCAGGTGGATGCCCTGGGAGCGGCCCCGCCGGGCCAGGTCCTCCAGCAGGTCGGCGGCCTCCCGGGCGACCACGTCCCGGCCGGCCAGCAGCGCCTGGAACTCGTCGACCACCGCGACGATCCGCGGCCAGTGCCCGGTCGGGTCGACCGCCCGCAGCTCGGCGAGCTTGGTGACCTCGAACTTCTTCGCCGCGTCGGCGCGGCGGCGCAGCTCCTCGGCGAGGAAGCGCAGCAGCGCCAGACCGAACTCCCGGTCGGTGTTGACGTTGATGCCGACCAGCCGCATGTGCGGCAGCCAGCTCGGGTCGCGCCGGCCCTGGGCGAACCGGGCGAAGGACACCCCCTCCTTGAAGTCGAGCAGGTAGAACTCCAGCTCGGCGGGGGAGTAGCGGGCGGCCAGCGCGCCGATCCAGGCGAAGATCAGGTTCGTCTTGCCGGTCCCGGAAGGGCCGCCGATCAGCGCGTGCGGCGGGTAGTCGCCGAGGGTGAGCAGCACCGGCCGGCCGTGCGGGCCCTCGCCGATCGGCGCGGTCAGCCCGTGCGCCGAGTCCTCCTTCCACATCTGCTCCGGCGGAGGGAGCAGGTCGGTGAAGGGGGTCGGCGGCGGGCCGGCGTTCACCCGGGAGGCGATCTCCCGGCAGGTCTCGGTGACCAGCGCGCCCGGTGGCGGCGGGTCGAGGCGTACCGGCAGGCCGGCGGGGGCGCCGACGCGGGCGTCGCCGGGTGCGGAGACGATCCGGGTGACCGTCGGGCCGTCGGGCAGCGGGATGCCCCGGACCACCAGATGCACCCCGCAGGCGGCGCCCGTGCGGACCACCCGGTCCAGTTGCCCGCGCTCGTGCCGGGACAGCTCGTCACCGCCGAGCAGCACCGCCACCCGCCACGGCTCGGGCCGCCGGCCGGTCGCCGCGGCCAGTTCGCGCAGCGAGCCGTACTCGCCGGCCAACACGGTCTCGTTGATCCGGCGGATCTGCTCCACCAGGTCGTCCAGGAGCCGGCCCAGCCCGCCCGGGCCGACGAAGGTGAGCAGCCCGGCGGTGCCGAGCGGGGCGAACCCGGCCAGCCCGCCGCCGAGGTGCTCCGGGTCGTAGCCGTACAGCCGGACCGTGCCCGGGTCGGCCCGGCCGACGCCGCGCAGCAGCAGCCCCGCCACCACCGCGTCGCCGCCGTGCCGGTCCTCGCCGCTGAGGTGCACGTGCCCCGCGTCGAGCAGCGGCACCAGCGCCGGCACCGGCTCGGCCCCGGCGATGCGCAGGGTGCCGACCCGCACCGGGCCGACTGGCTCGCCGCGCCCGGCCGGCGCGGCCCGCCAGTCCGCCCAGTCCGCGGACGCCGCCCCGGGCGCCTCGCGCAGCGCCGCCGCGCCGGCCCGCCGGGCCAACTCGGCGATCCGGGCCGCGTGCCGGTCGTCGATCTCGGCCAGTCGGCGGTCGCGTTCCGCGCCGACCTTGCCGGGTACGGCGGCGGCCGCCCGCCGGATCCGGGCCCGGCGTTCCCGGGCGGCGGTCAGCTCCGTCTCGGCGGTGGCCAGCCGGGTCCGGGTGGCGCCGAGCGCCTCGGAGAGCATTCCCCGCACCCGCGACACCAGCTGGGTGCGCAGGTCAGCCATGCCGACCGCCGTCGCCCCGGTGGTTGCCGGGCGCCGCCGCCCACGGTGACGCTGGTCGTCCCGCCGACGGGCGGCGCTCCGGCGCCGGAGGCCGCGGTGCCCCTCGTTCGGCGGCGGGCGGCGTCGGTCGCGGTGCCGGGCGATCGACGGTGGGCGCCGGACGGCGCGGCGCGGCCCGCTCCGGCCCGGGTGCGGCGGGTCGCGGCGCCGGCCGCCCGGCGGCGGGCTGCGGGGGTCGTGCCACCGGCCGGTCCGGCTCGCCGGGGAGGTCCCGGCCGAGCCGGGCCAGCAGCACCCCGGCGACCACCCCGGCGGTCACCGCAGGGTCGGCGGCGTGCGGCTGCTCCGCCTCGCCGCGTCGCGGCGGGGGCATCCGGCAGACCCGGGTCAGCAAGGTCTCCAGCACCGGTGGCGGCAGCCCGGGCAGCAGGTCGTGGACCCGCCCGCCCAGCTCGCCGCGGAGCCGGCCCAGGTCGTCGGAGCGGGGCGGATGGCCGAGCAGTTCCCCGGCGAGGTCGCGCAGCAGCGGCGGGGCGATCGCCGCCAGGCCCAGGCCGACGTCGGCGTGCGCCCGCCGCAGCTCCCGGTGCAGCCGGTCCCGGTCGCCGGAGCGGATCCTGGTGACCACCCGGCGTAGCAGCTCGCGGGAGTCGCCGACCCGCTCGTCCGGCTCGTCCGGCGGGCCCTCCCGGCCGCCGGTCAGCTCGGCCACCCGCACCGACCACCAGCGCTTCACCTCCGGGTCGGCCTCCCGCTCCGGCGGCGGACCGGCCGGCGGCACGGTGCCGGAGCGCGGCGCGTCGTGGGCCGGCCCGCGGGTGGCCGCTCGGGGCGGCGGCGCACCGTCGGGGGCCAGCCCGATCGCGGCCAGGTACGCCGAGAGCTGTTCCTGGGCCACCCGCAGCGCGTGCCCGGCCGATTCGGCGTGCTCGACGGCGGCGGAGAGCTCCGGCACCCCCATCGGGTTGGCCGACTCCTGGCGGACCCAGCGCAGCCGCTCGGTGGCCTGGCCGAACTTCTCCAGCGCCTGGGCCAGCGGGGCCAGCGGCAGTTCCTCGGCGGCGGCGCGGACCTGCGCCCCGACGTCCTCGATGATGGACACGGTGGCGGCTACAGCGACGCGACGTAGAGCTGCGCCTGCTCCACCGCGACGAGGGTCGCGGCGAGACACTCCTCCAGCTCCTGCCCGGCCTGGGTGAGCGATGCCTGGGCGGCCTCGACGGTCTCGTGCCCGCTGCCCTCCAGCGCCCCGGCGAGGGTCTGCTGGGCCTCGGAGAGCTTCTCGCCGGCGGCCTGCACGGCTGTCTGCCCGTCACCGATCTGTTGGAGCGCGACATCGATCGCTGCCTTCAGCTCGGCGACGCTCGCCACGGTGACCTCCTGGGGGCGGGGAGATCTCCATTACAACGTATCCCCGGCGGGTAGAGAACATCCGCCCTGTCGGTGTTCCTGCCGGGGTGTCCGATTACCGCCCTGACGTGCGGCGCAACGCTCTGACGGCGTGCCGTGGTCCCGTACCTGAGTCGGCCGGTCCCGGCCACGGGACCGGCTCAGCCGGCCTCCCCGCGCAGCCAGCGCGGGCCGTGCACCTCCGCGCCGAGCGCGCCGACCCGCACGCGCAGCTCCCGGTCGGCGGTGACCACCAGCCGCCGCCGCTGCGGATCGGCCGCGACCAGCTCCACGATCGTGTCGTCCCCGGAACCGGGCGCGCCGACCGTGCGTACCCCGGGCACCCCCGGCACGTCCCGGGCCGCCCCCTCGACCACCAGCACCACCTCGACCGGGGGCAACAGCTCCGGCGGCAGCCCGTGGTCGGCCAGCGGGACCAGGCGGTCCCGCAGCCGGGCGGCCGCGCCGGCCCGGTCCCGCCACCAGCCGTCCGGGCGGGAGCCGACCACGTTGGCGCCGTCGACGATCAGCAGCGGCTCAGCATCCATGCCCCCACCCTGCCACCCGGCCGCGTTTGTCGCGCCGACCGCCGGGTAGCCACCGCCGACCGTGCCGCGCCCGTGTCGCCCCCGGCGACCGTGCCGCGCCCCGACAGCGGAGGACAGAGATGATGGGACCCGGTGACTTCGGCTCCGACCCGTGGGACGAATTCCTGGCCCGGTACTTCGGCCGGGGTGAGGGTGGACGCCGACCGGCCCACCGGGTCGACATCACCCGGCTGATGACCGCCGACGCCCGGGAGATGCTGGCCGACGCGGCCCGGCGGGCCGCCGAGAAGCGCAGCAACGACCTGGACACCGACCACCTGCTCTGGGCGGCGTTGCAGCGGGAGCCGCTGCGCGACCTGGTACGCCGCGCCGGCGCCGACCCCGACGCGCTGGTCAACGCCCTCGGCGGGCGGGGCGAAGGGGCCCCGCGGGGGGAGGTGCCGCCGAACCTCTCGCTCACCCCGGCGGCCAAGCGGGCGCTGCTCGACGCCCACCAGCTGTCCCGGGCGATGGGGGCGAACTACATCGGCCCCGAGCACATCCTGATGGCGCTGCCGCTCAACCCGGAATCGCCGGCCGGGCGGATGCTCGCCGCCGGCCGGATCCAGCCGGAGTCGTTGCAGGCGGCCAGCGCCGAACGCGGCCCGACGTCCGGCCCGAAGCCGGACCGCGGCACCCCCACCCTGGACCAGTACGGCCAGGACCTCACCGAGCTGGCCCGGATGGACCAGATCGACCCGGTGATCGGCCGGGCCGACGAGATCGAGCAGGCGGTGGAGATCCTGTCCCGCCGGACCAAGAACAACCCGGTGCTGATCGGCGAGGCCGGCGTCGGCAAGACCGCCATCGTGGAGGGGCTGGCCGAACGGATCTGTGACGGCGACGTGCCGCAGACCCTGCTCGGCAAGCGGGTCGTGCAGCTCGACCTGGCCGGCCTGGTCGCCGGCACCCGCTACCGGGGCGACTTCGAGGAGCGGCTCAAGAAGGTGATCGACGAGATCCGGGCCCACCGGGACGAGCTGATCGTCTTCCTGGACGAGATCCACACCCTGGTCGGGGCGGGCGGCGCCGGCAGCGAGGGCGGCATGGACGCGTCCAACATGCTCAAGCCGGCGCTGGCCCGCGGCGAGCTGCGGGTGATCGGCGCGACCACGCTGGACGAGTACCGCAAGAGCATCGAGAAGGACGCCGCGCTGGCCCGCCGGTTCCAGCCGGTGCTGGTGCCCGAGCCCGGCGTCGAGGACACCGTCGCCATCCTGCGCGGCCTGCGCGACCGGTACGAGGCGCACCACCAGGTGCGGTTCACCGACGAGGCGCTGGTGGCCGCCGCCGAGCTCTCCGACCGGTACGTCACCGACCGGTTCCTGCCGGACAAGGCGATCGACCTGATCGACCAGGCCGGCGCCCGGGTCCGGCTGCGCACCCGTACCCCCGCCGCTGACGTGCGGGAGCTGGAGCAGCAGCTCGACGACGTGCGGCGGGACAAGGAGCAGGCGGTCGCCGACGAGCAGTACGAGAAGGCGTCCAGCCTGCGCGACCGGCTCGCCGAGATCGAGGAGCAGGTACGCCGGGCCAAGGGCGACGAGGGCGGCAACCACGTCCCGTCGGTCGGCACCCAGGAGATCGCCGAGGTGGTGTCCAGGGCCACCGGAATCCCGATCGCCCAACTCACCGAGGAGGAACGGGACCGGCTGCTACGGCTGGAGGGCCAGCTGCACGAGAAGGTGGTCGGCCAGGACGCCGCGGTCAGCGCGGTCGCCGAGGCGGTGCGCCGCTCGCGGACCGGGCTGGCCGACCCGAACCGGCCGATGGGCAGCTTCCTCTTCCTCGGCCCGACCGGCGTCGGCAAGACCGAGCTGGCCCGGGCCCTGGCCGAGGCGCTCTTCGGTGAGGCCGACCGGATGATCCGGGTCGACATGAGCGAGTTCCAGGAACGGCACACCGTGTCCCGGCTGGTCGGGGCGCCGCCCGGCTACGTCGGGTACGAGGAGGCCGGCCAGCTCACCGAGGCGGTGCGCCGCCGCCCGTACGCGGTGGTGCTGCTCGACGAGATCGAGAAGGCGCACCCGGACGTCTTCAACATCCTGCTCCAGGTGCTCGACGACGGCCGGCTCACCGACAGCCAGGGCCGGACGGTGAACTTCAAGAACACCGTCCTGATCATGACGAGCAACCTGGGGTCGGAGCTGATCACCGGCACCCAGCGCACCGTCGGCTTCGGGGTCGGCGCGCCCGGCGGCCAGCAGGAGGCCGACGAGCTGCGCGAGCGGCTGATGCGCCGGCTCCAGGAGAACTTCCGCCCGGAGTTCCTCAACCGGATCGACGAGACCATCATCTTCCAGCGGCTGGAGGCCGAGCAGCTGCGCCAGATCACCGAACTGCTGCTGGAGGACACCCGACGCCGGCTGCACGCCCAGGACATCCAGGTGGAGTTCACCACGGCCGGCGTGGACTGGCTCGCCGAGCACGGCTACCAGCCGGAGTTCGGGGCCCGGCCGCTGCGCCGGGTGATCCAGCGGGAGCTGGACAACCGACTCTCCCGGATGCTGCTGGAGAGCCGGATCTCACCCGGGCAGAAGGTCACCGTCGACGCGCGGGACGGACAGCTCACCTTCGACGTGGGCGCCGGCGAGCGGGGCTACACCGCCGCCACCACCTCCCATCCCCGTTGAGCCGGAGGGCGGACATGACCGAACGCGAGCAGACCGAGGAGCATGCCGAACGCAGCGAACCGATCCTCTCGCCACCGACGGCGAACCCGGCCCGGGTCAAGGTGCCACCGGAGGGCCTGAAGCAGCAGACCGACGACGGGGACCCGGCGCCGCCCGGGCCACCGGAAGAGGAGGCGTGATGGCACGCGAGCAGCGAATCGACCCCGAGGTCGAGGTGATCTGGGACGACTTCCACGCCGAGGTGAACGTCCCCTCCGAGCAGCTGCGCCAGTGGCTGTTGACCCGCGGTTCGGGGGAGGAGTCGTTCGGGCCGAACCCGGACCTCAACCTGCCCGAGCCGGGCCGGCAGATCCTACGGGTGCTCAGCAAGCGCAAGGTGGACCTGACCCCGGAGGACATCGAGGTGATGCGGGAGGCGATCGACCGCATCCGTGCGCTGTCGGCGGAGAAGCCGCGCCGCGGCAACGCCGACGACGAGTGGCGGCACTCCCTGCTCGACCTGGGCCACGACGTCCTGGTCGAACGCTGAGCGACGGCCGACGGCACCCGGGACCACCGCGGTCCCGGGCGCCGTCGTGGGTGGGCCCTACTGCTCGGTGCCGACGCTGGGCAGTTGAAGCCCGGCGCCGTCGGCGGTGGCCTGCCGCTCGCCGCGGGTCTGCTCCTCCCGGGCGAGCAGGGTGGCGTACTCGGTGATGGCGGCCGCGTCGGGCACCTCCGGCAGCCGGCGCAGGAACGCCTCGACGTCCCGGACGGCGGCGGAGTGTGCGGCAGCCGCCTGACGCAGCAGCTCCCGCTGGTCGGCGGCGGGGTAGAGATCGGTCATGCGCCCGGCGTACCCGCCGTCAGGCGATTCGCACCCCCACCGGCCGGCCGGGCCCCGAACCCGGGGTGGCGCAGCAGCCAGGCCAGGTAGTCGGGGTGCGGCGCCAGCGAGTCGGTGTACGCGGCCACCGCCGTCTCCAGCACCAGCTCGGCGACCCCGGCGGCGGGGGAGTCGGGGTGCCAGCCGAGCAGCAGCCGCCAGCGCAGCGGCACACCGGTCAGCCGTCGGGTGACCAGGCCGTCGACCGGCCGGAAGGTGGCCTGGCAGAGCGCCACCGCCTCGCCGGCGTCGACCAGGTCCACGCACCCGCGCACGTCCGTCTCGTACACCTTGCGCGGGGTGAAGCCGGCGCGGGCGCAGGCGGCGGCGAAGCAGTCGCCGAAGCAGCCGTCGCCCGGCGCGGCGACCCACTGCTCGCGGCGCAGCTCCGCCAGGTCGATCTCGTCCCGCCCGGCCATCGGGTGGCTCGCCGGCAGCAGCACCAGCACCGGGTCGACGGCCACCTCCTGCCAGCAGAGCCCGAACTCGGCCGATGGCGTGGCGTCACCGCAGACGCCGGTGAGCGCGAAGTCGAGCCGCCCGCCCGCCACCAGCGCGGCCAGCTCCCCGGCCGACCAGGAGGCGTACGTGGTCAGCTGGGCCTGCGGCTGCTCGGCGGCGAGCCGGTGCACCAGCCGGCCGAGGATCGGGCTGTTCACCCCGCCGAAGCGGTACCGGCCGAGGGTGTCGTCGGCGCCGGCCAGCCGGGCCGCCTCGTCCTGCAGGCCCTTCATCGCCGGCAGCAGCACCCGGGCCCGGGCGAGCACCAGCTCGCCGAGGGCGGTCGGGCGCGCGCCGCGCCGGTCCCGTTCGAACAGCGGCCCGCCGAGGGTCCGCTCGATGCGCTGCAGCTGGGCGGTGAGCGCCGGCTGGGCCAGCCCGAGGGTCGACGCCGCCTTGGTCACGCTCCCCGTCTCGGCGATCGCGCAGACCACCCGCAGGTGCCGCAGCTCGAGGTTCATACGGTGACGGTAGGACCACGCGCCGGCCGGCGGAAGGGCCCGATCGGATCGGCGTTCGCCGATGTCTTAGTCGCGGGTACGCCGCTTCAGGTCGGCCAGGTACGTCCGCCGCCCGGAAACCGCGTCGCGCACCTTGTCCAGCACGCCCACCGCCGGCTCGACGATCCGGTTCCACGGCGGGGCGGACGGGGTGCCCGGGTGCGGCCGGGTGGGGGCCGCCTCCTCGGCGATCTCCCACCGGTTGCCCAGCCGGATCAGCTCGGCGTCGGTGGCCACCTCGCGCAGCGGGGTGATCAGCGCGGCGACCGCCTGGACGTGCCGGCGGACCCGGTCGGCGACGTCGGCCAGCGCCGGGTCGTCCGGGCCGGTGAGCGCCTTGAGCGCGGCGAGCAGCGCCGCGTCCGCCTCGATCTCCCGGTCCACCCGCTCGCTCGCCTCGGGGACCGCGGCCCGGGCGGCGGGGAGGAGGTACTGCTCCTCGGCGGAGAGGTGCCGGGACAGCGCCGCGGTGAGCACCTCCACCACCTGGCGACGCCGATCCGGCGGCAGCTCCGGGTCGGTGGCCTGGTCGGCCAGGCCGAGCAGTTGCCGGTGCTCGGTGTCGGCGATGTCGGCCATGCTGCGCCCGCCCGGCCGGTAGGCGTCGTCGGCGGTGGGCGGCAGCGGGGGCAGGGGGACGGTCATGGTGCCCTCCTCGACGGTGGCCGGAGCACGCGCGACGGCCGGTACGACGGGCGGTGCGGGGACGCCGACGCGGTACCCGTACCCGATGATCGTGAAACTCCGGCGGCGGCCGGCGCGGTTCGTCGCCGACCCGCTGCTGGTAGAAAGAGCCGATGACTCCCGACGTCGCCTCCGCCCGACCCGACCCCACCGACGAGGTCGTCGACCTCTGTCGTGACCTGCTGCGCATCGACACCACCAACACCGGCGACAACGACACCAGCGCCGGTGAGCGCCGGGCGGCCGAGTACGTCGCGGAGAAGCTCGCCGAGGTCGGCATCGACAGCGAGATCCACGAGTCCGCGCCCGGTCGGGCGAATCTGGTCGCCCGGATCCCCGGCGCCGATCCGGGGCGCGACGCGCTGCTGGTGCACGGCCACCTGGACGTGGTCCCCGCCGACGCCGACGAGTGGTCGGTGCATCCGTTCTCCGGCGAGGTCCGCGACGGCTACCTGTGGGGCCGCGGCGCGATCGACATGAAGGACTTCGACGCGATGGTGCTGGCGGTGGTCCGGCACTGGCAGCGCACCGGGGTCCGGCCGCCGCGCGACATCGTGCTGGCCTACACCGCCGACGAGGAGGCCGGCAGCGACTACGGCGCGCACTTCCTCGCCCAGCGGCACCGGGATCTTTTCGACGGCTGCACCGAGGGGATCGGCGAGGTGGGCGGCTTCTCCTACTCGGTGAACGACGCCACCCGGCTCTACCTCATCGAGACCGCCGAGAAGGGCATCGACTGGCTGCGCCTGCACGCCAAGGGCCGCCCCGGCCACGGCTCGTTCATCCACGACGACAACGCGGTCACCGCGCTGGCCGAGGCGGTCGCCCGGATCGGCCGGCACCGCTTCCCGGTGACGGTCACCGCCACCGTCCGTGCGTTCCTGGAGGAGGTCTCCGAGGTCCTCGGCGTCGCGCTGGACCCGGACGACCCGGAGACCGCGATCGCCAAGCTCGGCCCGATCGCCAACATCATCGGCGCGACCATCCGCAGCACCGCCAACCCGACCCGGCTGGCCGCCGGCTACAAGGACAACGTCATCCCCGGCCGGGCCACCGCCACCATCGACTGCCGCAGCCTGCCCGGCCAGTCGGAGATGCTGGAGCGGCAGCTGCGCGAGCTGGTCGGCCCGGACATCGACATCGAGTACATCCAGCGTCAGCCGGCCCTGGAGACCACCTTCGACGGTGACCTGGTCGAGGCGATGTCGGCGGCGCTGCGCGCGGAGGACCCGGGCGCCCGGCCGGTGCCGTACATGCTCTCCGGCGGCACCGACGCCAAGGCCTTCTCCCAGCTCGGCATCCGTTGCTTCGGCTTCGCCCCGCTGCGGCTGCCCGCCGACCTCAATTTCTCCGCCCTGTTCCACGGCATCGACGAGCGGGTCCCGGTCGACGGACTACAGTTCGGCGTGCGGGTCCTCGACCGGTTCCTCCGCACCTGCTGACCGACCCCGGTGCCGCACCCTCCCCCCACAGTCGAAGGGACTGCCTCATGACCGACCAGCACGATGAGCTGGACGCTGCCCTGGAGCGCGTGATCGACGCCGCCCGGGCCCACCTGTCGGCCGTCCGCGCCGCCAAGGGCCGGATCGACGACGACGACGTCTGGCAGGCGTACGTCGCGTTGAACAACGCCTCGTTCGCCTACGACGAGCAGCTGCTCGAGGCGTTCGGCGAGGTCACCCCGTGGGACGTGGAGTCGATCGACCCGGACGAGGCGGACGAGCGGTTCGGCGGGGTCGAGGGCGCCGAGGCGACCGACCCGCACCCGCGGGTCATCTCGGTGCGCCAGCGCCGCGACTACCGGGTGCCGAGCGTCTCGGCGCTGCTCCGGGTCGCCGAGATCGCCCGCCGCGAGGGCACCCCGGAGGAGGACGAGCCGGCCCCGGTCGAGGGGGTGGGCGAGGCGGTGCTGGAGCTGCTGCAGAGCGGCGACGGCTCGCTGAGCGCGCTGGACGTGCCCGAGCTGGAGCCGCTGGACGGCGTGGTGATGGTCAGCGAGGTCGGCACCCCGGTGGACCTGGAGTCCTTCGACGACGACGACCCGGTGGGCCCGTTCCAGCCGGCCGCCGACGACCGGCTGGTCGGGCGGCTCGACGAGCACCCGTTCCTTGACGAGGACGACCACGAGCACGACCACGCCGGCCACCAGCACTGAGCCCGCGTCGCCCCGGGCCCGGACCGCACGGTCCGGGCCCGGGCGCTTGTCCGGGGTACGCCGGGGGCGTGCCCCGGGGTCAGTAGGACAGGCCCGGCTGCGGCTGGTTCACCCGACGGCGGCGCAGCATCACCTTGCGCGTGCCGTCCCGGAACAGCTGCACCCGGGCCAGTTCCCAGCCGGAGAACTCCGCCTGGATCGCCAGCTGCGCCGCGGCGGTCAACCGGTCGACGTTCGGCGGCAGCCGCAGCGGCGCGTATTCGTAGTCCATGTGAACCATGCTGCCCAGCCCGGCGGCCCTTCGCCACCCCCCTCGCCGGTGACCCGCGCCGCGTCCGCCGGTCGTGCGGGGTGGTGTCGGCACGAGTGGTCCCGGACGCCCGGTTCGGCGCTCAGCCGGTGACGCAGTCGGTGGCGCCGTCCTGCCAGGAGTGGTCGTAGCGGCCGGCGACGGTCTCGACGAAGTTGTCGACCGTCGGCTCGTCGAGGGTGTCCAGGCGTTGCAGCCGCTGCCAGCCGCTCAGCCGAGCACGATTAGTACGATCACCCCGAGGGGAAGCAGCACGTTGAGTGACGCGAATGCGGCCAACGTAATTCCCTCCCACCGGTAGGCGCTGGCGAGTGGCGCGCCGATCAGCACCCCGCCGGCTCAGCCGAATGTCACTTACGCGCTCGGCAGCAGGAAATGCAGGGCGAATCAGATCACCCGGTTGACGCCGGCCAGATGGAGCAGCCGGTACCAGCGGGACACCCGCAGCTCCCAGGCGTGCGCGTCGCGCAGGATCGGCGTCTCGGCGGGCGCGCCGGGACGTGGGAGTTCGCGCACGACCATCCTGGCCGGCTTGCGCCTGACGTCGGTCCTACGGTCCACGGGATCCTTCAGCGGATGGAAGGGACGACGCGGCGGTGGTTCGCTCGCGCCGCCATCATTTACGAGGGTCTTATTCTTTTCGGCCTTGGGTCGGAAAAGTAATTCGGACGTGGGTGACGGAAAGCGGACAGACGAAGACGGATGAAAAGGGCGCCAGGGCATCCGTGCCGCCTGTTCGGGCGCATCCTCCAGAGCGAGTGGATCGAATTATGGGAGCGTCACGGTTGGTGAAGGGTGATCGGTGGGGATAACGCGTTCGCTGGCCCTACGGGGCGGTCCGCCACCGTCACCTTCCGGGCGCCAGCCACACCCCGCCCACGCCGACCGGCCGGCCCGGTGGCCGGCGTACGCGCAGGGGCGGGTGACCCGCGCAGACGATCAGCCGTCGCGCTCCGGGTATCCCACCGGCACGGCCGAGACGTCGTCCAGCGCGGTGGTGATCTCCTCGGGCAGCGTCATCCGCTCCACCTGCAACGCGCCCAGCAGTTGGCCCACCGTGCGGGCGCCCAGGATCGGCGCGGTCACCCCCGGCCGGTCCCGGATCCAGGCCAGCGCCACCTCCATCGGCGACACCCCCAGCCCGCCGGCGGCGATGGTGACCGCCTCCACGATGCTGGAGCAGCGCGGCTCCAGGTAGGTGGCGACGAACCGCTCGAAGTGCGCGGAGGCGGCCCGGGAGTCCGCCGGCCGCCCGTTGCGGTACTTGCCGGTCAGCACGCCCCGACCGAGCGGCGACCAGGGCAGCACCCCCAGCCCCAGCGCCGCGCAGGCGGGCAGCACCTCCCGCTCCACGCCCCGCTCCAGCAGCGAGTACTCCACCTGGGCGGCGACCACGGGGGCCCGCCCCGGCCAGGCCGCCTGCCAGGCCGCCGCCCGGGCGGTCTGCCAGCCGGAGAAGTTCGACACCCCGACGTAGCGGACCCGGCCGCTGGCCACCGCGTGGTCCAGCGCCGCCAGGGTCTCCTCCAGCGGGGTGTCCGGGTCGTACCCGTGCACCTGCCACAGGTCCACGTGGTCGGTGCCCAGCCGGCGCAGCGACGCGTCCAGGGTGCGCAGCAGGTGCCCGCGGGAGCCGTCCCGCCGCCGGCCGCTGCCGGGACGCAGGCCGGCCTTGGTAGCGATGAGCACCTCGTCGCGGGGGACGAGGGCGTCCAGCAGTTCGCCGAGCACCGACTCGGCGTCGCCGTCGCCGAACACGTCGGCGGTGTCGACCAGGTTGCCGCCCGCGTCGAGGAAACTCTTCAGCTGGGCGGCCGCGTCGTCGGCGTCGGTGTCCCGGCCCCAGGTCATGGTGCCGAGCGCGAGCCGGGAAACCGCCAGCCCGCTTCGGCCGAGCGGTCGCTGCTGCATGGGTGAACCTTATTTCGAACGTGGCGTCACCGATATCCTCGCTCCCGGCATCTTCGCCCGTCGCGTCCCCGACAGCGGGGCCCGACGGGCCGGACCGCCCGGCGGGGACGATCGGCGGCCCCCGGGGCGCCGGTGGTGAGCCGGTGATCGGTCCCGCGGCCGGTATTGCGTAACCTGATGCGACCTGTGGTGCGGGATGGGGGAGGATCAGTGCGACTCGGGCTCAGCCTCGGATACCAGACAGCGTGGAGCACGCCGGCCGATCACCTGGCGCTCGCCCAGGAGGCGGACCGCCTCGGCTACTCAGTGGTGTGGGCGGCGGAGGCCTACGGCTCCGACTCGCCCAGCATGCTGGCCTGGATGGCCGGCCAGACCCAGCGGATCGACGTGGGCAGCGCGGTGATGCAGATCCCCGCCCGGACCCCGGCGATGACCGCGATGACCGCGGCCACCATCGACGCGCTCTCCGGCGGCCGGTTCCGGCTCGGCCTGGGCGTCTCCGGCCCGCAGGTCTCCGAGGGGTGGCACGGCGTACGGTTCGCCAAGCCGCTCGCGCGGACCCGCGAGTACGTCGACATCGTCAAGCTCGCCGTGGCCCGCAAGGAGGTCGCGTACGACGGGGAGCACTACACCCTGCCGCTGCCCGACGGGCCCGGCAAGGCGCTGCGGCTGGGCTTCCACCCGCCGCGCGAGCACATCCCGATCTACCTCGCCGCGGTCGGCCCGAAGAACCTGGAACTGGCCGGCGAGGTCGCCGACGGCTGGCTGGCCGTCTTCTACGCCCCCGAGTTCGCCGACGAGCAGCTCGCCTCCGTGCGGGCCGGCCGGGCGAAGGCCGGCAAGGAGCTGGCCGGGTTCGACGTGGTGCCCTCGGTCCCGGTGGTGGTCGGCGACGACGTCGCCTCCTGCGCCGAGCTGGTCCGCTGGTACGCCGCGCTCTACGTCGGCGGGATGGGCAGCCGGCAGCAGAACTTCTACAACCAGCTCGCCACCCGGATGGGCTACGGCGACGCCGCCCGCGAGGTCCAGGATCTCTACCTGGCCAAGCGGCAGCGCGACGCCGCCGCCGCCATCCCGATGGAGTTCATCGACCGCACCTCGCTGCTCGGCCCGAAGGAGCGCATCGCCGAGCGGATGCGGGAGTACGCCGCAGCCGGCGTCACCACCCTCTCGGTGACCCTCTTCGTCGCCGACCGGGACAGCGGCGTGCAGACCCTGCGGACCGTCGCGGAGGCGCTGGACCTCTCCGGGGTCGGCGAGTGACCTGGGTCGAGGCCATCGTCCTGGGCATCGTCCAGGGGCTCACCGAATTCCTCCCGGTCAGCTCGTCCGGTCACCTGCGGATCACCTCGGCGATCTTCTTCGAACGGGACGCGGGTGCCTCCTTCACGGCGGTGACCCAGCTCGGCACCGAGGCGGCGGTGCTGATCTACTTCGCCAAGGACATCTGGCGGATCACCCGGGTCTGGCTGCTGGGCATCCGGGACCGCTCGGTGCGCGCCAGCCTCGACTACCGGATGGGCTGGTACGTGATCGTCGGCTCGATCCCGATCGGGCTCTTCGGCTTCCTGTTCAAGGACCAGATCCGCACCGCCGGCCGGAACCTGTGGGTGGTGGCGACCACGCTGATCGTCTTCGCCTTCGTGCTGGCCTTCGCCGAGTACTGGGGGCGGCAGACCCGCACCCTGGAGAACTTCCGGATGCGCGACGGCATCGTGATGGGCTTCGCCCAGGCGATGGCGCTCATCCCCGGGGTGTCCCGCTCCGGCGGCACCCTCACCGCCGGCCTGCTGCTCAGCCTGACCCGGGAGGCGGCGGCCCGGTACTCGTTCCTGCTGGCCATCCCGGCGGTGGTCATGTCGGGCGTGTTCAGCATCGGCGACGTGTTCGAGCCGGCCGCGCCGGGGACCTCGGTGCCCACCGTGGCCCAGACGGTGGTGGCCACGCTGATCGCCTTCGGCATCGGCTACGCGGCCATCGCCTGGCTGCTGCGCTACGTGGCGCACCACACCCTGTACGTCTTCGTGCTCTACCGGGTGGCGCTCGGCGCGCTGGTGCTGTCGCTGCTGCTGACCGGCACGATCAGCGCCACCTGAGCCGGACCCGCCGCGACGGCCCCCGACACCACCGGTGCCGGGGGCCGTCGCGCGTGCGGGGCACCTAGGGTGGTGTCGTGGCGACCCTTCTGCTTCTGCGACACGGCCGGACGACGGCGAACGCCGACGGGGGGCTGGCCGGGCGCCAGCCGGTCGAGCTGGACGACACCGGCCGGGCCCAGGCGAGCGCGGTCGGCGAGCGGCTGCGCGGGCTGCCCCTGGCGGCGGTGGTGACCAGCCCGCTGATCCGCTGCCGGCAGACCCTCGACCTGGCGCTGCCGCGGGCCGAGCCGGTGGTGGAGGAGGGCCTGATCGAGTGCGGGTACGGCGCCTGGGAGGGGCAGCCGCTGAAGAAGCTGGCCAAGGAGCCGCTCTGGCCGGTGGTGCAGCAGCACCCGAGCGCCGCGGTCTTCCCCGAGGGGGAGTCGATGGCCCAGATGTCGGCCCGGGCGGTCGCCGCGGTCCGGTCCTGGGACGCCCGGATCAGCGCCGAGCACGGTCCGGAGGCGGTCTGGCTGGCGTGCAGCCACGGCGATGTGATCAAGGCCATCGTGGCGGACGCGCTCGGCGTACACCTGGATCTGTTCCAGCGGATCGTCGCGGACCCGGCCTCGGTGACCGCGATCCGCTACACCCCGCTGCGGCCCTTCCTGGTCCGGCTGAACGACACCGGCGGCGATCTGGCCGGGCTGGTGCCGCCGCCGCGCAAGCGGCGCCGGCGGGCCACGAAGCCGACCGACTCGGACGCCGCGGTCGGCGGTGGCGCGGGAGCGGCCGGGTGAGCCGGGTCGCCACGCCCGGGGCGGGTCGGGCGGCCCCCGGCGTTTCGCCCTCGGCTGAACCGGCGTCGGTGCGGTGCGCGACGCCTCCATGGGCCGGATAGGGTCGTGGGTATGACCCACCAGGTGCACGCCTTCGAACCGCCGGAGCGGTTCGTCGCCGGGACCGTCGGGCCGCCGGGGGAGCGCACGTTCTTCCTCCAGGCGCGCGGCGGTGGCCGGCTGGTCAGCGTCGCGCTGGAGAAGGTCCAGGTGTCCCTGCTCGCCGAGAAGCTGGAGGAGCTGCTCTCCGAGGCGCAGCGCCGGTTCGGCGTGGAGCTGCCGGAGGCGGTGACCGCCGTCGGCGACAACGACCCGCTGGACACCCCGGTCGACGAGGAGTTCCGGGTCGGGACGCTCGGGCTGGCCTTCGACGTCGACAGCGCGACCGTGGTGATCGAGGCGATCGCCGCCGGCGAGGTGGAGGCCGAGGTCGAGCTGGGCGACGACGAGGACGACGAGGACGACGAGGAGCCGGACGAGGACCTCGACCGGCTCCGGGTGCGACTGACCCCCGAGGCGACCCGCGAGTTCATCGAGCGGGCCAAACGGGTGGTCAACGCCGGCCGGCCGCCGTGCCCGCTCTGCGGCCAGCCGCTGGACCCGGCCGGTCACCTCTGCCCCCGGCACAACGGCTACCACCGGTGACCTCGTCGGAGCTGCGGCACCTGGACGGCAGCGCGGCGCTCCGGCTGCTGCGCGACGGCGAGCTGACCCTGGAGGGTCGGCTGGTCGACGCCTCCAACACCACCCTGCGCGGCGTCCTGACCCTGGACGGGCAGAGCGCCCGCTGCGTCTACAAGCCGGTCCGGGGGGAGCGGCCGCTCTGGGACTTCCCGGACGGCACCCTCGCCGGCCGGGAGGTCTCGGCGTACCTGGTCTCCCGGGCCACCGGGTGGGATCTGGTCCCGCCGACCGTGCTGCGCGACGGCCCGTTCGGCCCCGGCTCCTGCCAGCTCTGGATCGACGAGCCGGAGGACGCCGAGCCGCTGGTCGGGTTCGTGCCCGCCGAGGCGGTGCCGCCGCGCTGGTTCCCGGTGGCCGCGGCCCGTGACGACGACGGCGCCGCGTACGCCCTGGCCCACGCCGACGACCCCCGGCTGGCCCGGCTGGCCGTCCTCGACGCGGTGCTCAACAACGCCGACCGCAAGGGTGGCCACGTGCTGGTCGGCCCGGACGACCGGCTCTACGGCGTGGACCACGGGGTCTGCTTCCACGTGGAGGAGAAGCTGCGCACCGTGCTCTGGGGCTGGGCCGGCCGACAGCTTCCCCCGGACGCGGTGGAGATGCTCGACGGGCTGGCCGGGCAGGTCGCCGGGGAGCTGGGCGAGGAACTGGCCGAGCACCTGACGATCGGCGAGGTCGCCGAGGTGGCTGCCCGGATCGACCGGCTGCGTGCCGACGGGCGCTTCCCGTTACCGCCGGAGGACTGGCCGTCGATGCCCTGGCCGCCGATGTGAGCGGCTGTCACGTTGATCACCCGCGGGGCCGCTCCCGGGCGGCCGGAGGCTCGTTAGGCTGACGGTCATGGAGTCTTGGGCGGGACACGATGTGCCACGGCTGCCGGGTGACGGTGCGCCACTGAGCTTGTACGACTCGGCGCGGCGCGGTGCCCACCCCAGCCGGCCGGACGGCGCCGGCACCATGTACGTCTGCGGGATCACCCCTTACGACGCCACCCACCTCGGCCACGCCGCCACCATGATCACCTTTGACCTGGTGCAGCGGATGTGGCGCGACGCCGGGCTGCCCGTGCGGTACGTACAGAACGTCACCGACATCGACGACCCGCTGCTGGAGCGCGCGGCCCGCGACGGCGAGGACTGGAAGGTCCTCGCGATGCGGGAGACCGCGCTGTTCCGCGAGGACATGGAGGCGCTGCGGATCATCCCGCCGGCGCACTACGTCGGCGCGGTGGAGTCGATCCCGGACATCGCCGAGAAGGTCCTCGTCCTGCTCAAGGACGGCGCCGCGTACCGGCTGGAGGACGGCACCGGCGACGTCTACTTCGACATCAGCGCCGCCCCCGCGTTCGGCTACGAGTCCAACCTGACCCGCGAGCAGATGCTGGAGATCTTCCCGGAGCGCGGCGGCGACCCCGAGCGGCCCGGTAAGCGCGACCCGCTGGACCCGCTGCTCTGGCGCGGTGCCCGCGAGAGCGAGCCGTCCTGGCCCGGCGGCGAGTTGGGCGCCGGCCGCCCCGGCTGGCACATCGAGTGCGCGGTGATCGCGCTGCAGCTGCTCGGCGACCGGATCGACGTCCAGGGCGGCGGCAACGACCTGCTCTTCCCGCACCACGAGTGTTCGGCCGCGCACGCCGAGCGGCTCACCGGCCAGACGCCGTTCGCCGGTCACTACGTGCACGCCGGCATGATCGGCCTGGACGGCGAGAAGATGTCGAAGTCCCGGGGCAACCTGGTCTTCGTCTCCCGGCTGCGGGCCGACCAGGTCGACCCGATGGCGGTCCGGCTGGCGCTGATGTCCGGCCACTACCGCGCGGACCGCTCCTGGACCGACGACCTGCTCACCACCGCGCTGGAGCGGCTGGACCGCTGGCGCCGGGCGGCCGCGGCCCCCGCCGGGCCGTCCGGGTCGGCGTTCCTGGCCGGGGTACGCGGCCGCCTCGCCGACGACCTCGACAGCCCCGGCGCGATCGCGCTGGCCGACGAGTGGGCGGCGCAGGCCCTGGCCGGCGTGGCCGACGACGCGGACGGCCCGAGGCTCTTCGCCGACACCGTGGACGCCCTGCTCGGCATCCGCCTCTGAGCCTCGGGTCACCCGGGGGCGTCAGCCGAGGACCAGGCCGGGGTCCGGGTCGGGGTCCGGCGCCGGGGCGGGGATCTGGTACTCCTCGGTCAGCGTGGTCATCGGGCCGGGCCAGGTGGCCTGGGCGACCTCGATGGGCTTGCGGTGGGCGTCGTAGGCGACGTGCAGCAGGTGCAGCACCGGCGTGTCCGGGCGGATCTGCAGGGTCTCCGCCTCCTCCCGGCTGGGCTGGCGGGCGCTGATCGTGTCGGTGGCCGACGCGTAGCGCCGGCCGGTGACCTCCTCGGCCTCCTGGTAGAGCGGGCGGCCGAACGCCTCGGCCCGCTCCAGCGAGGTGCCGGCGGTCTCGGCGGGCAGGAACCAGGAGGCGCCCACCTCCACCGGTGAGTCCTCGGTGCGTACCAGGTGCCGCCGGCAGAGCAGGTCGGTGCCGTCCGCGACGCCGAACGCGTCGGCCACCTCGGGCGGGGCGGGGGCGCGGCCGACCGAGACCAGTTGCTGCCGGTACCGGGCGGCCAGGTCGGTGTGGTAGCCGCGGAAGCCGCCGTACCGGCCCCGGGAGAGCCGGTTGAGCCGGCGCCGGGTGCCCCGGACGTACGTACCGGAGCCGGGTTTGGTGATCAGGACGCCCTCGACCCGGAGCTGGTCGACCGCGCGCTGCACGGTCTGCTTGGCGACGCCGAACATCTCGGCGATGGCCGGGATGGACGGCAGCCGCTCGCCGGGCGCCCAGTCGCCCCGGCGCACCTGGGCCTTGAGCTGCGCGGCGATCTGCCGGTGCGGGAACTCGGCCGCTCCCGGGTTGATCTGCATGCCCGCCTCCTCATGACAGCTAGGTTCCTAGGATGCCCTAGCGGGTGTGCCGAGGGAAGCCCGACACGGTTCCTTCCCTGGACACACGACGAACGGCGCCGACAGGGCATTGCCCCGCCGGCGCCGGATGCGGATCAGCGCGCCAGTGTCACCAGGAGCCGGCGGTGGGGCCGGCGGAGCCGCCGCGGCGGCGTAGGTACTTCTCGAACTCCTGGGCGATCTCGTCGCCGGTCAACGGGGTGATGCCGGCGTCGCCGACCCGCTCCTCAAGCTCACGCACGTACTCGCCGAGCTCGGCGTCCTGCTCGGCGGCGCCGCGGACCCGCTGCTCCCACTCCGCGGCCTCCTCGGCCAGGTCGGCCATCGGCACCGGCAGGTCGAGCACCTCCTCGACCCGGTGCAGCAGGGCCAGGGTCGCCTTGGGGCAGGGCGGGTTGTTGGCGTAGTGCGGCACGTGCACCCAGAACGAGACCGCGTCCACCTCGGCCTTGGTGCAGGCGTCCTGGAGCACCCCGACGATCCCGGTCGGCCCGTCGTAGCGGGTGGGGGTGAGCTGGTAGCGCTGGGCGGCCTCCGTGTCGGAGGCGCTGCCGCTGATCGGCAGCGGCCGGGTGTACGGCACGTCGGCCAGCAGCGCGCCGAGCAGCACCACCCGTTCCACCTCGAGGCTGTGGCAGATCTCCAGGACCTGCTCGCAGAAGGTGCGCCAGCGCATGCTCGGCTCGATGCCGCGGATCAGCACCACGTCCCGCTCGGTGCCCTCGGGGCTGGCCACCGTGAACTTCGTGGTGGGCCACTCCACCCGCCGGGTCTCCCCGTCGGCCATCGTGATGGTCGGCCGGCTGACCTGGAAGTCGTAGAAGTCCTCCGGGTCCAGCTCGGTGACCGGGCGGGCCTGCCAGACCTGCTCCAGGTGCTCCACGGCGGCGGTCGAGGCGTCCGCGGCGTCGTTCCAGCCCTCGAAGGCGGCGATCGCCACCGGGGACCGCAGCACCGGCAGCCCGTCGAACTCGGTCACGCCGTCACCTCACCCTGCTCGTCGGGGCCGGCGCCGGGCGCCGGCCCGGTCGTCCGCCCCCCGTGCACGGCGGCGTCCCTGTTGTCCTTCACGTCCGTCAGCCTACGTGCCGGGTCCGGATGCGGCCCGTCGGCCGCGCCGGTCCGACACCGCGCCCGGGGGCGGAAAGCCACGAAACGGGTACGGGTCGACGTCGGCAGAATGTGGGACCGCGCCAGGGGCCGTTACCGGTGGCCGGATCTTCGCACTAACCTGGTGCCGTGCGGACTTCGTTGCTGGATGTGCTGGCCGACCGGATTCTCATCGCCGACGGGGCGATGGGCACCATGCTGCATGCTGCCGACCTGTCCCTCGACGACTACGAGGGGCTGGAGGGCTGCAGTGAGATCCTCAACGTGAGCCGCCCGGACGTGGTGCGCGGCGTGCACGAGGCGTACCTCGCCGCGGGCGCGGACTGCGTCGAGACCAACACCTTCGGCACCAACCTGCCCAACCTCGGCGAGTACGGCATCGCGCACCGGATCCGGGAGCTGGCCGAGGCCGGGGCCCGGATCGCCCGGGAGGCGGCCGACGCGCACAGCACGCCGGAGCGTCCCCGGTTCGTGCTCGGCTCGATCGGGCCGGGCACCAAGCTGCCCACCCTCGGGCACGCCGCGTACACGAGCCTGCGGGACGCGTACCAGGAGAATGCCGCCGGCCTGATCGCCGGCGGGGCCGACGCGCTGATCATCGAGACCTCGCAGGACCTGCTCCAGGTCAAGGCCGCCGTCGTCGGGTCCAAGCGGGCGATGGCCGAGCTGGGGCGGCCGGTGCCGATCATCTGCCAGGTGGCGATGGAGACCACCGGCACGATGCTGCTCGGCAGCGAGATCGGCGCGGCGCTGGCCGCGATCGAGCCGCTCGGGGTGGACCTGATCGGGCTGAACTGCTCCACCGGGCCGGCCGAGATGGGCGAGCACCTGCGCTACCTGTCCCAGCACTCCAGGGTCCCGCTGTCGGTGATGCCGAACGCGGGCCTGCCGGTGCTCACCGCCGACGGGGCGTACTTCCCGCTGACCCCGGTGGAGTTGGCCGACGCGCTGGAGCGGTTCATCGCCGACTACGGCGTGTCCCTGGTCGGCGGCTGCTGCGGCACCACCCCGGAGCACATCCGGGTGCTGGCCGAGCGACTGCACGGTGCCACCCCGGTCGCCCGCGAGCCCCGGCACGAGGCCGGCGTCTCCTCGATCTACCACCCGGTCCCGTTCGCCCAGGACGCCTCGGTGCTGATGGTGGGGGAGCGGACCAACGCCAACGGCTCCAAGGCGTTCCGGGACGCGATGCTCGCCGCCGACTGGCAGGCCTGTGTGGAGATCGCGCGCAGCCAGGCCCGGGACGGCTCGCATCTGCTGGACCTCTGCGTCGACTACGTCGGCCGCGACGGCACGCAGGACATGCGGGAGCTGGCCGGCCGCTTCGCCACCGCCTCCACCCTGCCGATCATGCTGGACTCCACCGAGCCGGCGGTGGTCGAGGCCGGGCTGGAGATGCTCGGCGGTCGCTGCGTGGTCAACTCGGTCAACTTCGAGGACGGCGACGGCCCCGGGTCGCGCTACGCCCGGGTGATGCCGGTGGTCGCCGAGCACGGTGCCGCGGTGGTCGCGCTGCTCATCGACGAGGAGGGCCAGGCCCGCACCAAGGACTGGAAGGTACGCGTCGCCGCCCGGCTGATCGACGACCTGACCGGCCGGTGGGGGATGGACCGGTCGGACATCCTGATCGACGCGCTGACCTTCCCGATCGCCACCGGTCAGGAGGAGACCCGCCGCGACGGCATCGAGACCATCGAGGCGATCCGGGAGATCGCCGCCCGCTACCCGGGGGTGAACTTCACCCTGGGCATCTCGAACGTCTCCTTCGGGCTCAACCCGGCCGCCCGGCAGGTGCTCAACTCGGTCTTCCTGCACGAGTGCGTGCAGGCCGGCCTGACCTCCGCGATCGTGCACGCCAGCAAGATCCTGCCGATGTCGAAGATCCCGGACGCGCAGCGCGAGATCGCCCTCGACCTCATCTACGACCGGCGCCGCGAGGGGTACGACCCGGTGCAGCGGTTCATCGAGGCCTTCGAAGGGGTCGACGCCGCCTCGGCGCGGGCCACCCGGGCGGAGGAGTTGGCCGCGCTGCCGCTGGACGAGCGACTCAAGCGCCGCATCATCGACGGCGAGCGCAACGGCCTGGAGGCGGACCTCGACGCGGCGATGGCCGGCGGCCGGGCCCCGCTCTCCATCATCAACGACATCCTGCTGGACGGGATGAAGGTGGTCGGCGAGCTGTTCGGCTCCGGGCAGATGCAGCTGCCGTTCGTGCTCCAGTCGGCTGAGGTGATGAAGACGGCGGTGGCCTACCTGGAGCCGCACATGGAGACCGCCGAGGACGGCGGCAAGGGCCGCATCGTGCTCGCCACCGTCAAGGGCGACGTGCACGACATCGGCAAGAACCTGGTCGACATCATCCTGTCCAACAACGGCTACGAGGTCGTCAACATCGGCATCAAGCAGCCGATCAACGCGATCCTGGAGGCCGCCGAGGAGCACCGGGCCGACGCGATCGGGATGTCCGGCCTGCTGGTCAAGAGCACCGTGATCATGAAGGAGAACCTCGCCGAGATGGCCTCGCGCGGGGTCGCCGAGCGCTGGCCGGTGCTGCTCGGCGGAGCGGCGCTGACCCGGGCGTACGTGGAGGACGACCTGCGGGCGCTCTTCCCCGGCCAGGTGCACTACGCCCGGGACGCGTTCGAGGGACTGTCCCTGATGGACCGGGTGATGGCCGCCAAGCGCGGCGGCGCGCCGATGGTCGATCCGGAGCGGGAGGCCGCCCTGGCCGCCCGCCGGGCCCGGCGGGAGAAGCAGCGGACCATGGTCAGCGAGGCGCTGCCCGAGCTGCATGACTCCTCGGTCCGCTCCGACGTGGCCGCCGACGTGGCGGTGCCGACGCCGCCGTTCTTCGGCACCCGGGTGGTCAAGGGCGTGCCGTTGGCCGACTACGCGGCGCTGCTCGACGAGCGGGCCACCTTCCTCGGCCAGTGGGGGCTGCGCGGCGCCCGTGGCGGCCAGGGTCCCTCGTACGAGGAGCTGGTGGAGACCGAGGGCCGGCCGCGGCTGCGGTACTGGCTGGACCGGCTGACCGCCGACCAGGTGCTCGAGGCGGCCGTGGTGTACGGCTACTTCCCGGCGTACGCCGAGGGCAACGACCTGGTGGTACTGGACGAGAACGGCAACGCCGAGCGGGCCCGGTTCTCCTTCCCGCGGCAGCGGCAGGAGCGCCGGCTCTGCCTGGCCGACTTCTTCCGACCCAAGGGCGACCAGCTGGACGTGGTGGCGTTGCAGCTGGTCACCGTCGGCCAGCCGATCAGCGACTACACCGCGAAGATGTTCGCCGCCAACGAGTACCGGGACTACCTGGAGGTGCACGGCCTGTCCGTGCAGCTCACCGAGGCCCTCGCCGAGTACTGGCACCGCCGGATCCGCTCCGAGCTGATCCTGCCCGGCGGCGGTACCGTCGCCGAGAACGATCCGGCGGACCTGGCCGGCCTGCTGCGCAACGACTACCGGGGCTGCCGGTACGCGTTCGGCTACCCGGCCTGCCCGGACCTGGAGGACCGGGCGAAGATCGTCGGGCTGCTGGGCGCGGAGCGGATCGGGGTGCAGCTGTCGGAGGAGTTCCAACTGGTCCCGGAGCAGGCGACGGACGCGATCGTGGTGCACCACCCGGAGGCGAACTACTTCAACGCCAAGTGACGCCGCCACCCCGCGCTGAGCTGCGTAATCATCCTCCGGCTACCTACCTGGGCTCGCTTAACCAAGCTGGCCGTTCGTTGCGCGGCGAGCACGCATTTCGCGGCCATCATCGCGTGGCTGTGCTCGACTTCGAGGCAGGCCGTTGGTGCTTGGTGTCGAATTCCTGGGTCGCTGCCCAGCTTGCGAGCAGTGTGAACTTGTCGGCGGACTCGGAGTCTTCATCGACGCTGTAGGTGCCGATGGACAAGCCCGTTTCGCCGGGCATCTCGAACACGTCGAAGGTGATCTCGATCTCGCCGACCTCGGGGTGGCGGTAGACCTTCTGGCCGGTGCGGTGCTCGTGCACGTCCTGGCGGGCCCAGTCTTGCCGGAACTGCGGGCTTGCGGGTTGACAGTTCCCCGATGAGTTCGGTGAGGTCGCCGTTGAGTGGGTCTCGTCCGGCTTCGAGTCGCAGCATGGCGGTGGTCATGCGACGGGCCAGGGGCCAGTCGACGTAGTAGTCCTTGGCGCGGGCGTCGAGGAAGATGAACCTGGCCATGTTCGGTGCGTCGGCCTCGAAGTGCGGAGAGAACAACGCGCGCCCCATGAGGTTCGAGGCGATGAGTCTTGTTGCGCGTTGTACACGACGGCCGGGACGGCCAAATTGTCCAGGACACGCTGCATCGATGCGCGCAACGCCCGCTTTGCCGGTTTCCCGCTGCCCGTCGCCGACGCCACCGGGGCGGTGCGGGCCAGGTCGAACAGGTGCTCTCGCTCGACGTCGTCGAGCTGCAACGCCCGCGCGATCGCAATCAGCACGCTCTCGGAAGCGCCACGGATATTGCCACGCTCGAGACGGGTGTAGTAGTCGAGGCTGACTCCGGCGAGCATTGCCACCTCTTCGCGCCGCAAGCCCGGCACGCGTCGTTCCCCGCCGTAGTCAGGAAGGCCCGCTTGCTTGGGCGTCACGTGCGCGCGCCGGGAGACCAGGAACTCCCGGACCTCGTTCTTCGAGCTGATGGCCTCCACGGTAGCCACGTGTCGTAGTCACTCGGGGTACGGTCGGAACCCCCTGACGGTGCGGGGCGGGCGGAAGTGCGTTGGGGGATTGCGTCAGACGGTGAGGAGCACCTTGACGGCGCGCCGTTCGTCCATCGCCCTGTAGCCCTCCGCGGCCTCCTCCAGTGGCAGGGTGAGGTCGAAGATCTTGCCGGGATCGATCTTGCGTGCCCAGATCAGCTGGATCAGGTCGGGCAGAAACCGGCGCACCGGGGCGGGGCCGCCATGCAGATGAATGTTGGCGAAGAACAGCTCCAGGCCGGGCAACTCGACCTCGTGGGTGACGCCGACGAAGCCGAGGTGCCCGCCGGGGCGGGTGGATCGGATGGCCTGCGTCATCGACTCCTGCGTGCCGACCGCCTCGATCACGCTGTGCGTACCCAGTCCGTTCGTGAGCTCCTTGATCTTCGCTACGCCCTCGTCGCCGCGCTCTTCCACGATGTCGGTCGCGCCGTAGAACCGAGCCAGCTCCTGCCGCTGAGGGTGGCGGGACATCGCGATGATCCGCTCGGCGCCCAACTGCTTGGCAGCGAGGATGCCCATCAGGCCAACCGCCCCGTCACCGACGACCGCGACCGTCTTGCCAGGGCCGGCCTCAGCGGCGACGGCAGCGAACCAGCCGGTGCCGAGCACGTCGGACGCGGCCAGCAGCGACGGGATCAGCTCCGGGTCCGGCTGCCCCGGCGTAGGAACCAGGGTGCCATCCGCCAGCGGGATACGAGCCTTCTCGGACTGGGTGCCGATCGTCGACACAAAAGTGCCGTGCACACACTTGGACTGGTAGCCGGACTGGCAGATCTCGCACGTGTTGTCGGAGATGACGAACGACCCGACAACGAAGTCGCCGACCTTGAGGCTCTTCACCTCGGAACCGATCTCCTCGACGACACCCACGTACTCGTGACCCATAACCTGATGGTCGACGGCCTCGATGCCCCGGTACGGCCACAGATCGGACCCACAGATGCAGCTCGCGGTCACCCGGATGATCGCGTCCGTGGGCTCGATGATCTTCGGTTCCGCGCGCTCCTCGACGCGGACGTCGCCCGCGGCATACATGATCACTCCACGCATCGGGTGTTTCTCCTTGCTCTGTACGTAGCGCCTGCGGTGCGGAGCCGCTTCTTGAAATCCGCGGCATCCGCGTTCCTGACCCGTGGAACTCCCGCCGACGGCCCACTGGGAGGGCGCAACAGGACCCCTCAGGCGTCTTCCTGCGCTGCCCCGCTCGATGCCGTGGCCGCTCGCGGCTCAGCTGGTGAGTCTGCCAGCGGCTGGACTCCTGGCGGACCGCCTCTGTGAGATCCCGCCACGCGCCCGCCGAGGTCGTTATCATCAGGTCGACCATCGAGCGCGCCGATCCTTCCTCCGGGACGTCGTACGAGACTTCACCACCAGCCCGGTCTCGAGTAGAGCCAGCAGTTTCGGCTACTGCCATCTCCAGCTGTCCGAGGTGCAGACTCTGCCCTGCTCGTTGCGCGCCAGTGCTGTTGGGCCGCGGCGGCGGCTGACGAGGGCCGTCAGGAGTGGGAGGGCGAGGGCGCCGGTGAGGCCATCATCTGCACGATCCGTGCCTGTAGCGCGTTCCTCATCGGCGGGTCATGTGCGGAGAACGCGGCAGCTTGTAGCGGCTTCGGGAAGATCCGCCGGATGCTGTCCGGGTACACCCCCTCTCCGCCTTCCGGAGTCTGATAGGTGACCGGGGGCCCCAGCCGCACGGCGATTGGCCTCGACACGCCGGGGTACGGGTTGTCGGCGGAATAAGCCGTTTCCTTTGCCACATCTGCCGGACTCAACCACTCGCAGTCCAGTTGGGTGTAGGCCGAACATCGTCGTAGTCGTGCAGGGCCACCCCATGCGCTTCACGGCGAGGCGGCGCCGCATTGGCTTGGGGTGACGGTCCGACGTTGTCGTGGCGGTTCGGGCTTGCTTGCAATGGTCTGCAAGCAAACAGCGGCATCCCAACCGCTTCGCCGGCGGGGCTGTCAGTCGCTTGCCGGCGAAGCTAGCTGCTGGCACTGATAGACCTCGCTGTCGCTAAGCCTGTCGACGAGGACGTAGACGTGCTCGACGGCGCGGTGCAACATCGCTCGCGTCGATGTAGAAGTCAGCCGCTGGGTCTGCCGGGTGACCCCGGCGTCGCCAACCCGACCGGATCTCACGGAAGACCGCTCCCAGGCGGTGCCCGGGAGCGGTCTTCGTCGTGTTCACCCGCGCCGACTTGTCACGCGTAGCTGTACTGCGTCCCCGAGCAGTAGGTGGTGGTGCCCTGCACCAGACACATCCTGAGGCCGATGCGCGTGCCCTCGGCGATGTCGCCGGTCTTCCAAGGGGTGTAGTACGGAGAGTTGTAGCCACGCGTCGACGCGATGCGGTCGGTATCCCACGAGCTTCCGGGATTGATGTCCAGCCACGCCTCTACGCCCAGCCCATCGGCGTAGATGTCGCCCGCCCTGATGGCGTCACCCGGCAGCGAGCCATAGGGGTCTGCCTGGAAATAGGCGTAGCCGATGTCATTCCCAAATTCGTCTTCCATCTTCATCGTTACGTTATCGCCGTCTCTGGACGTCGTGACGCTGTAGCCGCCGGGCAGGGACGCCAGCGCCGGCGTCTCGGCGACTACGAGCGTGACGCCCATTGCGGCCACGGTGGCCGCAGCCACCCGCAGGGACGAGAGCAAGATCCGTTTCACGTCATCTCCCTTACTGGAGCAGAGGCCTTTGTGTGCCTGCTCCCCCGTGTGCTTCCGGCAACGGAATCGAAGTCCGATGATCATGGCGGGCCGCAGGCCCGCATGATCATCGGACGGCATGAAACATAGAGGACAGTCCTTCGGTTCACACAAGATCCTCGTCAGGATCGCTCCGCCCGACAATGCATCGAAGGAGATGGACCGCTATGACCCCTGATGTCCGTCGGAGGGTGTGGAAAGCGGCTCGCCCGTCATCGACGAGGACTAGGTCCAGGCCGCCACTAGGCCGTCGAAGGCGGACCAGCGGCGACCAACGAGGGCCACGGATGCCAAGCGTTTGTGCAGCTCGACGTCGAATTGCCATCCCTTGCCGGACAGGTCAGCAGGCCGGCGACACCGACTATTCCACCTGTGCTGGAGAGCGAGTTCAGCCGAGGGTCAGCTTCAGCTTCGGCCGGGCGGTCAGCAGGTCGCTGTTCACGAAGGCCAGGTCGATGGCCGGGTCGGCGAAGGTGGTCGGGATTGGCGACGTGATCGGGATACCGTCGGGCAACGGCAGGTCGGGGGCCAGCGTGATCACGGTGCCGGACAGTCGCCCGACGAAACGGGTGGTGTAGAAGGCGACGTCGCCGCTGACCGTCAGCCGGTCGGTGGCCAACCGTATGGTCCGGCCGGCCGGGCCGGGCGTGAGTAGCAAAAAATCGTCGATGACCGCTTGGTCCATCCTGAACTTCAACGCCGTGAGGGTGCCGTCGGCGGTGGGTAGGGCGACGACCCCCTCGAACCGGAGCCCGGTCATGGTCACCTTGGAGCCGGTCAGCCTCGACGAGGTCGCCGCCACCACGGGCTGCCCCGGTTCGGCGGCGATCCGCGGCAACGGCTTCCCGGCCTCGACGCCGTCGGTGGGGCTCGGCGACGGCTTCGGGCGGGCGCAGTCGACGCCGGAAACCGTGGGCCGGGGGTTGGCCAGCACGGTCGCGGACGGCCAGGTCGGGCAAGTGGGCCCGTCCCGCCCTGCAGCGAGCAGCGCGGACGCCCGCGTCGGGCTGGGTGCAGCGAGCGCCACGGCAGCGGAGAGACCGAGCAGCCCGAGCAGCACCGCGAAGAACCGCGGATCGCGCTGCCGGGGCAGCCCCGCCTCCGGCCTCCCGGCTCGCCGGAACGTCCCGGACCCGCCGGTCTTCTCGTATGCGGTGGGCTGCGGCTGGGCCACGCGCGGACCGATGCCGTTCCGGCTCGACATCAGCTCGTTGACGAGGGCCGGCTGCTCGCGCTCGGTGCCGGGGGGGCTGCGTCGGGGGCCGGCAGGTCATGGCCCGCGGCGGCCGTTGGCTTGTCCCGCCCCGTCGCGTCGTCCGGCGACTCGTCCCGCACGGTTCCGTGGCCGGGCGCCTCGTGCCGCAGCGACCCGTCGCCTGCCGACTCGTTGCGCCCCGTCCTGTCGTGTGCCGACTCGCGACCGGGCCGGGCGGTCGGGTGGGGGTCGGGCACCCACGCGAAGCCGAGGGCGCTGCCCACCAAGCCAAGCAGCAGACCGACGAAGAACCCGCCGAGGTTCACCCCGATCAGGGAGAAGAGCGTGGTCAACGCGGCGACCACGGCGTAGAGGACCCGGTGCTGCGGCCTGAACCACATCAGCAGTCCGCAGGTCACCAGGATGGTGGGGATCAACCAGGCAAGGAAGCCGGTCGGCCCCATCTGAAAGGAGAGGTTACCGAGCGACATCTGGCTGGTGCCGAAGATCTCCAGGCCGGCCAGGGCGGTGAGCAGGCCGCCCCAGAACGGCCGTGTCCGCCGCCAGCGGCGGGGGCCACGCCATGCCTCGCGGGGCCGGTCACGCCGGGCGTGCTGCGGTTGGGCGGTTGTCACGCATGCCTCCTGCCGAGTGAGGGTCGAGGGCAGGGGAGGGGCACGCGGAGCGTGCCCTGGGGCCCCGGTGGTCAGCTCAGAAGCATTCCTTGGCGTCCGCGCCGACGTTGACCTTCAACTTCAGCCCTGTCAGGACGAACGTCCCGGCGTGGGTGGAGCGGGCCACCTGGCGGAGGTTCTTGATGGTCACCGTGTCGGCCTGCTGGCCGAAGCCCTTTCTGTCGCCCGTCGCGCCGTCGGGACCGCCCTTGAGGGTCGACGCGTCCTGTCCGATGTTGATGTTCGTGAACGTGGTGTCACCCTCGAGTGAGTCGACGTCAATCAGCAGGTCGCTCGCGGTGGCGGGGTTGCCGCCGCCGCCGGCGTTGATGGTGAGCACCACGGGAGCGCCGGGCACCTTCGCCGACTGGCAGAGGTCGTAGATCCGCGCGTTGCGGATACCGGTAACGGCCACCGGATGCTTCGTGCCGTCGATCTCCTCGGCGATGCCGCCGAACTGGACGAAGCCCTCACCGCGCAGCTCGGAGGCGGAGACCTTGAATGTCTGCCCCGAGACCGCAAACGAGGCCGCGAGCGCCCCGTTGGCCACGCTCGCCACGATCGCGCCAGCGACGGCGGTCGCCGGCACCAGCATCGCGGCGAACCGCCGCCACCGGGTACGCCCTGGGCTGTCGAACCGATCCTGCACGATCCCTCCTCGATCGGGTGTCGCGTGGCAGTTCGGTCAGTGCCGGGGCGGCCGCGACGGGTTCGATCGCGATCGCACCCATGCGGCAGTCCCTTTCCTGTACGCCCGTCCGGACCGCTGACGGATCTCCCCGACTCCCGTAGAGCCGGTCGCGGCCCGACTTCCCGTACCGATAGGCGTCAAACCAGGCACCCAGGTGGGGGACTGTCCGGATCTTTGTGGGTGCGGCGGTGATCGCCTTTCAGTTTCCGGTGATGTGAGGTTCCCCCGGTAACTCGGAGGCTTTCGATCATGCTCTGATGGAGCTGAAGGAAGTCATCCGTGGCAGCACCGAAGAAGTACTCCGATGAGCTGCGTTAACGTGCGGTGCGCTTGTATCGGGAGTCGGACCCGAAGCCGGTGATCCGCCAGTTGGCGAGGCAGCTTGGCGTCCATCACGAGGCGTTGCGGAACTGGATCCGCCAGGACGAGGCGACCGGGGCCTGCGTGGCGACCGGCCGACGACCGCGGAGGCCGAGGAACTGCGGCGGCTCCGCAAGGAAGTCGCTGAGCTGCGCAGGGCCAACGAGATCCTCAAGGCCGCCTCGGCTTTTTTCGCCTCGGAACTCGACCCGACCCGGCGACGGTCATGACGCTCGTGGACGAGCTGAAAGACCCCGCGCTGTTGAACCTTGCTCTCCAACTGGTGGCGGTGGAGGGGCTGCGGCCCGTCCGAACGGAACACGCAGTGGCCTGGTTCAGCCGCCTGACCTCAGGCGTGAACTTCGGCCGGCTGCGGCGAGGGGCTGGTGCGCCTTGGTGGAGGTGAGGTCGGTAGCGGTGTTCTGGCTCGGGTGTCAGACTCGGCCGCGTGGTGGCGGAGGAGCGAACCCGAGAAGTTCGATCGGTCGTCGACCTGGTGACCGGATGGGCGGCAGAGCGCGAGGACATCCGGGGGGTGCTGGTCGTGGGCTCCTGGGCACGTGGAGCCGCGCGAATGGACTCCGACGTGGACATCATTGTCCTCACGGACAACCCACACCATGCAAAGGTGGACGTCTGGACGGGCCTGCTCGGTGGCGGGGTCGTCCGGCTGGGAGAATGGGGCCCGCTTCGGGAGGTCCGCGTACGGCGACCCTCGGGTCTTGAGGTCGAGCTGGGTGTCGTGCCGGTGAGCTGGGCGGACACCGAACCTGTCGATCCAGGAACCCGCCGGGTCGTCACGGACGGACACCGCATCGTGCATGATCCGGCAGGTGTGCTGGCCTCGTTGTCGGCGGCGTGCCGTACCAGCCGGTGAGGGACACACAGGACTGGCGCAACCAACGACGGTCAGCACTGGTCGCCGGGCAGGTCCCACCAGTACGGCAGGCCGGTCGGTGACCAGGTCGGGTCCGGCCGGAAGTCGCACCAGGTGCCGTCGAACGGGAACCCGCCCCGCTCGGCCCGCGCGATGAGCCGTTTCCCCTCCGCGCGGATCCGCGCGGCGCCCTCGGCGTCCCAGAACCACGGGTCACCGGTCTGGGCCGCGAACTCGTCCTCGTCCTTCCACCGCCAGCTGCGGTCGGGGTCGACGAGCAGGTCCAGGGCGTGATCCCGAATGTCGATGCCGCCGGCCCAGCGCCGCACGGTGGCCTCCAGGTTGACGTACCAGCCGGCGAACTCCCCCTCGGCGGTCCAGGACCACCAGACCGAGTGGGCGGCGTCCGGCGGTGTCAGCATCAGCGTGCGGTACGGCCCCCAGGTTGCGGGACGCAGCAGCGTCGGCATGGTCAGCTCGGTGCGGATCGGCAGCGCGCGGGTCGGCGTGCCGTCGAGGGCGGTGCGCTGGATCGTCGCGGAACCGACGTCGACCCAGAGCAGCAGGCCGCGGTGGTCGTCGGCGACCACCCGGCCACACTGGACCGCCGCGATGCGCCCGTCTGGGTGGATGCTCCGCCGCAGAGCGGTCTGTCCCGGTTGCAGGCGCATCCGGGCACGATAGCGGCGCTGCTCCCTCGGTGGGGGAGTGGTCCACCGGCGAGCGACCGCCGCCGGGCGCCGAGCAATCAGGCCGACGATGCGCCCGGTCGGAACGCGCGTTTGCGGCCGGTGGCGGCGGGTAGCCACGGTGCCTCCTGGACGGAAGGACGTGGCATGGCCGAGCTGGGGTTCGTCGAGAAGGTCGCGGCACGGGCGGGTGTTCCGCCGGAGACGGCGCGGTCCCTGGCCGAGGCCACCCTGGGCACCCTCGCCCAGCGGCTCAGCGGCGGGGAGTCGGCCGCCCTGGCCGGCCACGTCGCCGACGAGCTGAGCCCGCTGCTGGTCAAGGGCGCGGAGGAGCCGGAGGTCTTCGGGTACGACGAGTTCCTGCGCCGGGTGGCCGTGCGCGCGGGGGTGGATCGGGGCGTCGCGGAGCGGGGCGTGCGGGCGGTCCTGCAAACCCTGCACCGGGTGGTCGGGCACCGGGAGTTCGAGGACGTGATGGCCCAGTTGCCGGCCGACCTGGGGGCGCTGGCCCAGCCTCTGCCGCACGGACCCTGACCGAACAGGGCACGGAGCTACCGGCCGGCCGGCGGGGCCGCGACGTCGGGTAGAACCGGCGGCGTCGGCGCGTACCGGGCGGCGGCGGCCCGCAACTCGTCCGCCACCCGCCGCCGCAGCTCGGCCGGCGCCAGCACCTCGACGGCGGAGCCCAGGCCGACCAGCGCCGAGCAGGCCCACGACCCGCTCTCGAACGGGACCGTCAGCTCGACCTCGCCGGTCGCGGTGACCGGGACGCGGTGCTGCCCCTGCACCGGCACGAGACGACGCAGTCGCGGCAGCGCCCGGGGCGCCACCCGGAGGGTGACCTCCACGGCGGTCTTCTCGTCCTCCCACTCGCGGCGGACGTCGGCCCACGCGCGGGCGAGATCGAAGGCGGGCGGGCGCACCGCCGGCTCGTCGAGCACCTCCACGGAGCGGACCCGGGAGATCCGGTAGGTGCGCCGCTGCCGGTCGCGCAGCGCCACCAGGTACCAGTCGCCGGCGGTGAGCACCAGCCCGAGCGGTTCGACCTCGCGGGTCGTCGCCCGCCCGTCGCGCACGTACCGCAGGCGCACCCGGCGGTCGCGCCAGACCGCGTCGGCGAGCGGGGTGAGGCAGGGCACCGGCTCCGGGGTGCCGTACCAGCGGATCGGGTCGAGGTGGAACCGCTCCGCGGTCCGGCCGGCGCGTTCCCGGGCTTCGCCGGTCAGGCTGGCGAGGACCTTGGTCCGGGCGCCCTGCAGCAGCTCGCCCAGCCCCAGTTGCTCGGCCGGGCCGGCGAGCCCGAGGAACGCCAGCGCCCCGGCCTCGTCCAGGCCGACGCCGGTCAGCCGGGTCCGGTAGCCACGGTCCAGCCGGTACCCGCCGGCCGGTCCTCGGGTGGCGCGTACCGGTATCCCGGTGGCCACCAGGGCCTCCACGTCCCGCTGCACGGTGCGCTCGCTGACCTCCAGCAGCCGGGCCAGTTCCCGGCCGCTGGCCTGACCGCGCACCTGCAGGTGCAGCAACAGCGTCATCATCCGCGAGGCACGCACGGTGCAATGGTCGCGCACGTATACGACAGAAGGTGTCGGGAACTCGGGTGAGACTCGGTCCGGCGGCGCGCTCCGGCGCCCCCCGGACGGACGGAGCGACATGACCGAGACGGTGCGGGACCTGGATCAGCAGATCAGCCCGGCGCAGTTCCACCAGGCCGACGACGTGGCGGACTGGCGGGTGCTGGGCGACGGCGCGTGCGCGTACTTCCACACCGGAACGTTCGCCGGTGGCGCCCGCCTGGTGCGGGAGATCAGCGAGCTGACCGGTCAGGACCACCAACCCGCCGTCGACGTGCGCGCGGCGGGCGTGACGGTGCGCCTGGTCACGAGCCGGCCCGGCTTCTACGGCATGACCAGGCGCGACGTCGAACTGGCCCGTGAGATCTCCGCCGCGGCGCGGAGGCTGGGCGCGCCCGCCGACCCGTCCGTGGTGCAGAACGTCCAGATCTCGATGGACGCGCTGGTCGCCGCCGACGTGCTGCCGTTCTGGCGTGCCGTGCTCGGCTACCGGGATCGCGCCGACAGTCCTGAGGACCTGATCGACCCGCGTGGCCGCGGACCACTGGTCTACTTCCAGCAGATGGACGCGCCGCGTCCGCAGCGCAACCGGATCCACCTCGACATCTGGGTGCCGCACGACCAGGCCGAGGCGCGGATAGCGGCGGCGATCGCCGTCGGCGGCCATCTGGTGACCGACGAGTACGCGCCGGCCTGGTGGGTGCTCGCGGACGCCGAGGGGAACGAGGCCTGCATCGGCACCGCACCCACCGCGAGCTGAGCGGGCGGTGCTGGTCAGGGCCGGGCCGGCAGCGACGCGGGCAGCCCGAACGCGGCGAACTCCGCCACCTCCAGGAACGAGGTGATCGCCGCGATCCGGCCGCCCCGCACCGTCAGCACGTTGATCGACCAGGCGCGGTACCCGCCGGACTCGCCGGGTCCGCGCAGGTAGGAGGCGACGGCGGGCTGCCCGTTCGCCGCGGTGAGCCGGTGCCGCCAGCCGCCGCAGCGGGTCAGCGGCAGCTCCCGGGCGAAGTCGCGCACCGCGTCCACGCCCCGGTACCAGTGCGGCATCGGCGGCATCGACCAGGTGACGTCCTCGGTGAGCAGCGCGACCAACGCGTCCGCGTCGCCGTTCTCCAGCGCGGTGGCGTAGCTGGTGACGAGGGCCCGCAGCCCGGCGTCGCCGAGCTGGTGCAGGGCCCGCTGCTGGCTGACCGGCGGCACCCGGTCGGCGACCATCCGGCGGGCCCGGGCCAGCGCCGAGTTCACCGAGGTGGCGGAGGTGCCCATCATGGCGGCGATCTCGGCGGCGGAGAAGCCGAGCACGTCGAACAGGAGCAGCGCGGCGCGCTGGTTGCCGGGCAGGTGCTGGAGGGCGGCGACGAAGGCCAGCTCGACGGCCTCGCGCTGCTCGTAGCGTACGTCCGGCGCGGCCGGACCGGCGGGCAGCCCGGCTTCGGGGTACGGCCCCAGCCAGGCGACGTCGCCGGCCGGCGCGTTGTCCAGCACGGCGCGCTCGCTGGCCGGGCCCAGGTCCACGGGCAGCGCCCGCCGGGCCCGGCCGGCGGCGAGGTCCAGGCAGGTGCGGGTGGCCACGGTGTAGAGCCAGGAGCGCAGCGAGCTGCGCCCCTCGAAGCGGGGCAGCGCCCGCCAGGCCCGCAGCAGCGCGTCCTGCAGGGCGTCGTCGGCGTCGTGGCGGGAGCCGAGCATCCGGTAGCAGTGCGCGTGCAGCTCCCGCCGCAGCGGCGCCACCAGGTCGGTGAACGCGGCGGGGTCGCCGGCGCGGGCCCGGACCAGGTCGGCCGCCGCCGGCGTGGCGGCCTTCGCGAAAGTCACGCTCACAGCGACGATTCTGCCGTACGACGGAAGTCTCCACCGTGAACGCATCGCACGCCACGACCCGGGAGAGCCGATGAGCACCACATCCGCCGACAACGTCACCGTCGCGACCCTCGAGATCCCCGACGGAATCCTGCACTACGAGGTACGCGGCCAGGGCCCACTGGTGGCGCTGGTCGCCGCGCCGATGGACGCCGGGGCCTTCGCCCCGCTGGCCGACCTGCTCGCCGTCGACCACACCGTCCTCACCACCGACCCGCGCGGCATCGGGCGCAGCCGGCTGCACGATCCGGAGAGCGACTCCACCCCGCAGCTGCGCGCCGACGACGTCCTGCGGCTACTGGCCCACCTCGACGCCGGGCCGGCCGCGGTGCTCGGCTCCAGCGGCGGCGCGGTCACCGTCCTCGCCCTCGCGCAGGCCCACCCGGAGGGGGTGCACACCGTGATCGCCCACGAGCCTCCGCTGATCGACCTGGTTCCCGACCGCGACGAACTGCGCGCCCGGGAGGACGACATGATCGCCACGTACCTGGCCGGCGACCGGCTCGGCGCCGGGCGCAAGTTCCTCGCCTCGGCCAACATCCACCTTCCGGAGGAGATGGTCCTCGCGATGTACGGCGGCGAGCCCGCCCCGCAGGCCGCCGCCGACGAGCGCTTCCAGTACCTGCACATGCTCAGCCTCACCACCCGGTTCCAGCCTGACGTCGCGGCGCTGCGCGCCGGTCCGGTCCGGGTCGTCGTCGGCATCGGCGAGCACTCCGCCGGTGAGCTCTGCGACCGCAGTTCCCGGGCGCTGGCCGACGCGCTCGGCGTCGCGCCGACGATGTTCCCCGGCGGCCACATCGGCTTCGTGCAGGACCCGGCGGCCTTCGCCGCCCGGCTGCGCGAGGTGCTCGCCCACGGCTGAGCCCCCGAAGATCACGTTTCGACCCCGATCGGGCGTCGGATCCGACCGCGCCGTTGACCGGTCCGGGCCGGTTCCTTTGTGCTGTGCGCGGGCGGGACCGCCCGGATCGGGGGACAGCACGATGGAATCCACGGCACCGCCACCGCCACCGCCACCGGCGCCGCGACCGCACCGGTTTCAGGGGTGGCTGGCGGTCGCGCTGGCCGGGGTGCTGGTCGGCGGGGTCGCCGGGGTGATCATCTGGCGGACGACGACCGCCACCCGGTCCCCGGCACCCGCCGAGGCTGCCGCGCCGGTCACGGCCCAGGAGCTGTTCGCCGGGCTACCCGCCCGGCTGCGGCCGCCCGCCGCCCCGCCCGACCTGCCCACCGACCGGCCGGTGGGACGAGCGGCCCTGCTCTACCAGATCGAGGACCCCGACGGCTTCGACGAGAAGACCGGCACCTTCTCTCGACGCCCGATCTACCTGGTGACCGCCTCCGGTGAACAGTTCGGCGTCGGGCTGACGCCGGCCACCCTGGGCAAGCCCGCCCAGTCGCTCTCCCCGGACGGGCGGTGGCTCGCCGTACGCCGGGACGGGCAGTGGTGGATCCGCGACCTCACCGGGGCCACCGAGCGGGCCGTCCCGCCCGGGTACGAGTTGTCGCAGTGGTCGACCGACTCGGGCGCGGCCCTGCTCGTCCAACTCTCCGCCGCCGGCCAGGCGTACACCGCGCTCACCCTGCCCGGCGGGAAGCTGCGCCCACTGGCGGCACGGGGGGAGCAGCTCAGCTCGGTGGCGGCCTTCCTGGACGGGCGTCAGCTGGCCACCGTGGACCTCGGCGTCGGCGGCCTGAACTGGCGGCCGCTACGCCAGCTCACCGTCACGGTGCGGGACGTCGACGGGGGCGCCACCCGGTCGGTGTCGCTGGCCACCGCCGACCAGCTGCGCCACGGCGAGTTCTACAACGCGATCATCCCGCTCGTGCGCGGCGGCGGCGAGCCGCCGACGGCGTGGGTGATGCTCACCCGGCAGGAGCAGGTCCCGACGGGCCAGCCGGAGGGCGCGCCGGCGGTGCCCGCGACGGCGGTGGTCGGGGTCGACCTGCGCTCCGGCCGACCGGCGGGCCGGATCGACCTCGTGGCGTCCCGGCGCGGCGCGGGGGAGCACTTCCTTGGCCTCGCCGGCGCCGAGCTTCTCCTGCAACGCTGGACCGCCGGCGCCGTCGAACTGGTCGCCGCCGACCCGACCACCGGCCGGCGTCGGATGCTGACCTCGCTGCCCGACGAGGCGCGGGTCCTCGTGCCCGGCGACCTGTGGTGACTCCGCCCGGACGCCGCGCGGGCGGGCCGGGCGGTCAGGAGCCCGACGGCACTCCGGCCTCCAGCTGGCCGATCATCGGGGCGAGCAGGTCGTCCAGCTGACGGACCAGCACGGTGACGGCGCGCCGGGCGGCCGGGGCCACCTGGTCCGTCGGGCCGTCCGGCGCGGGCGGCAGGTCGTCGAGCGGGACCGGCGCCTCCACCAGCAGCGTCGCCCGCAGGTGCGGGGCGCGGGTGAGGTCCTGCTCGGACGGCGGCGCGTACTGGCCGAAGAGTTGCGGCCAGTCCCGCCAGCCGCGGTCGTGCCCCCACTGCCGGCTCCAGGTCAGCTCCGCCGGCCAGGGCGCCACCACGGTCACCGCGCAGATCAGGCTGCCGTCCCACGGGCTGCGCTGGCAGTCGGCGGCCACGATCCGCCGGTGCCAGCGGACGAACCCGGGGGCCAACCCGGTGGCCAGCCGCCAGGCGGCGACCGCGAACGTCACCGGCGCGATGTCGCCCCAGGCGTCGCGGAACTCGTCGATCCGCCGGCACACCTCGGCGTCGTACCGGCTGCGGCCGTCGGCGGCGTGCTCGCGGTCGACCTGCTCGTCCAGCCAGAACGCCCGTACCGCTCGCATCGCACGTCCTCCCGCCGGACGGTCGGTCGAGGGCCATCATCGCACCGTCCGGGGCGCCGTACCGGCGCCGCGCGGCCCCCGGCCGCCCGATCGGGGCGGTCCCGGGCGGCCTTCCGCTCCTGGGGGACCAACGCCCCTGGCGGCGTCGCCGGCCCGGGCCGAACCTGGAGTCAGGACGACGGAGGTGGATCGTGAACCCGATCAGGGCGCTGCTGTACGAGGTCAAACGCCGGATGTACCCGGGTGATCGGCCGGGTCGACTGGCCCGGGTGATGATCCGGGCCGACGCCGCCCAGTTCGCCGCCGGCCGGCTCTCCCCGCGCCGGGCCGTCACCCTGGAGGTGACCGGCCGCCGCACCGGTCGGACCGTCGCCGTGCCGGTCGTGGTGACCGACCTGGACGACGAGCGCTACCTGGTGTCCATGCTGGGGCGCGACGCCAACTGGGTGCACAACGTCCGGGCGGCCGGCGGTCGGGCGGTGCTGCGGCGCGGGCGTCGGGAGCCGGTGCTGTTGCGCGAGGTGCCGGTGGCCGACCGGCCGCCGATTCTGCGCCGCTACCTCGACCTGGCGCCGGGCGCCCGTCCGCACGTGCCCGTCGACCGGCGCGCCCCGCTGGCCGACTTCGCCGCGGTCGCCGAGCGCCACCCGGTCTTCCATGTCGTCGCGGCTCCTCGCTGACCCGTAGGTCACCCGCCGCGGTAGCCTCGGGCAATCACCGGCGGTCGGCCAGCCGGGCGGCGCGCGCGTACAGGTAGCGCTGGCGGGGCAGGTTCATCGCCCGCCGGGCCGCCCGCTCGTACGCCGCGCGGGCCCCGTCGAGGTCGCCGGCCCGCTCCAACAGGTGCGCCCGGGCGGCGTGCAGCCGGGCGTCGTCGGCGATCCGCGGGTCGCCGTCCAGCCCGTCGAGCAGGGCCAGTCCGGCGGCGGCGCCCCGGGCCATCGCCACCGCCACCGCGTGGTTCAACGCCACCACCGGGTTGTCCGCGATCCGCAGCAGCAGCGCGTACAGCGCCTCGATCTGCGGCCAGTCGGTCGCCGCGGCGCTCGGCGCCTCGTCGTGCACCGCGGCGATCGCCGCCTGCAGCTGGTACGTCCCGACGTCCCCGCGCGGCAGCACGTCGTCGAGCAGCGCCACGCCCTCGGCGATCTGGTCGGCCCGCCAGAGCCGGCGGTCCTGCTCGGCCATGGTGACCAGCTCCCCGTCGGCGCCCACCCGGGCCGGCCCGCGCGCGTCGGTGAGCAGCATCAACGCCAGCAGGCCGGTGACCTCGGGGTCGTCGGGGAGCAGCCGGTGCAGCATCCGGGTCAGCCGGATCGCCTCCGCGGAGAGGTCGACGCGGCACAGCCGGGGGCCGGCGGTGCTGGCGTACCCCTCGGTGAAGACCAGGTAGAGCACGTGCCGCACGGCGTCCAGGCGGGCCTCCCGTTCGGCCGCGCCGGGCAGCGCGAACGGCACGCCGCTGTCCCGGATGCGCTGCTTGGCGCGGGTGATCCGGCGGGTCATCGTGGCCTCGGGCACCAGGAAGGCGCGGGCGACCTCGGTGGTGGTCAGGCCGCCGACCGCCCGCAGGGTCAGCGCGATCTGCGCCGGCGGCGGCAGCGCGGGATGGCAGCAGAGGAAGAGCAGTACCAGGCTGTCGTCGTCCGGCTCCCGCCGGTCGGCCGGGGCGGCGTACGCCGGCAGGGCGCGGGCCACCTCGTCCTCCCGGCGCCGGCGGGCCTGCTCGGCGCGGAGCAGGTCGGTGAGGCGGCGCGACGCCACGGTGATCAGCCAGCCGCGCGGACTGTCCGGCAGGCCCTCGGCCGGCCAGCGGGTCGCGGCCGCCAGCAGCGCCTCCTGGACGGCGTCCTCGGCGGTGTCGAAGTGCCCGTAGCGGCGGACCAGCGCGCCGAGGACCTGCGGCGCGAGGGAGCGCAGCAGGTCCTCGACGGGGGACGGGGTCACCGGACTGTCAGCCGTCGAGGTCCTCGATGCCGTCGGCGACCGGGCGCACGTCGACGTACTGGTCCTCGGCGGCCGGGTCGACGAAGCGGGCGGCGATCTCGGTGGCCCGGTCGAAGCTGGCGCACTCGACCACGGTGAAACCGGCCAGCACCTCTTCCGTCTCCGGGTACGGCCCGTCGGTCACCACCGGCGCGCCGCCGCGCAGCCGGACCCGCCGGGCGTGCACCGGCGCGGTCAGGCCCCGCCCGTCGACCAGTTCCCCGGACTCGGCGAGGTCCTTGTGGACCGCATCCATGTGGGCGTGCATGGCGGCGACCTGCTCGGCCGTCATCGGCGGCCGGCCGCCGGGGCGCCCGGCCATCGCGTCGTAGTCCTGCTGCGAGCCGTACAGCATGATCAGGTACTTCACGGTCTCTCCTCTCGGCCGGCCCCGTGCGGGCCGGGCAACAGGGACGTCGGAGCCGGGCGGCCGTTGCGGACACCCGACCAGGCCGAGACTAGGCGACCGTCAGCCCACGACGCCGGAGGCGAGCAGCGCGGCGGTGGGCAGGGCGAGCAGCGCGCCGCCGTCCAGGTGCGCGGCGCAGAGCTCGTCGTAGCGACGGCGCAGCCTTTCCCGTACCGCCGGGGTCTGCCGTTCCAACAGCAGGCCGGGCAGGCCCAGACCGCTGGCCGGCCCGGACCACCAGTCGTCGGGGTCGGCGCGGTGCGTCCAGCGCAGGGTCACGCACCGTACCTCGGTCAGTCCCGCGGCGGCCAGCAACCCGCCGAGCCCCTCTTCGGTGCGGGCGAAGTCCCGGCCCGCCGGTAACCGGGGCAGCTCACCACCGGCCACCCCGGCGAACACCGCACCCCAGAGGGCCTGCAACGGCGGTGCCGGGTACGGCCAGATCGTCACCGCCACCCGGCCGCCCGGGCGGACCGTCCGACGCAGCTCCGCCACCGTGGCCGCCGGGTCACCGACGTGGTTGACCACGAAGTTGGCCACCGCGGCGTCCACCGCCGCGCCCGCCACCGGCAGGTGCGGCAGCGCCGCGCGGACCGGCCGGGCGGTGGGCACGGCCGCGCGGGTCAGCGCCAGCATGCCCGGCTCGGCGTCGACCGCGACCACCGCGGCGCCCCGATCGGCGGCCCGCGCGGTCACCGTCCCGGTGCCGCAGCCCACGTCGAGCACCCGGCCGCCGGGCCCGACGCCCGCCGCGTCCAGCAGCGCCTCCACCGGGTACGCGCAGAGCAGCGCGAAACTGCGCCGGTATGCCTCCGCGCGCCCGGCCCACCGATTCCGCTCATGATCATCGAAGCTGGTCATGGCTGGGGAGACTAGCGGGCCGGTCGTACGGTGGACGCGTGACGACGACGGCGTGGGTGGCGCTCGCGGTGTTCGGCCTCGTGCTCGTGGGGGCGTTCGGTTGGGTGGCCTGGCGCGACCGGGCACGGGTCCAGTCCGCTGAGGACCACACGGCAGCGCGGGCCGCGCTTGTGGCGCAGCAGCGCGACGAGCGCGCCCGGCATGCCGCTCAGGCCAATGTGATCCACCGGGGTCAGGATCCCCACTGATCGCGGTGTCCGCTGCGGCCCGTGGCCGGTGCGCTCCACGCCCGGCATGATCGACCCGTCGCCGGGGTATCGGACCGCATCGGCTCGCACGCTGGGGAGGACAACTGTGACGGCACGCTCGGGACGACGGTCGCGCGGGCCACTGGCCGCCGCGCTGGTGGCGTTGGTGGTGGCCGCCGGCTGCGCCGTCGGCGGGGTGGGGCAGAGCGGCCCGGAGCAGCCGCGGGAGCCCCGACCCCAGCAGTCCGGCCCGGCCGCCTCGCCGGGCGCGCAGACCACCCGCCCCGACGGCACCAAGAGCGTCGAGGAGTTCAAGGGCGACATCGACGACGCGGTGACCATCGCGCAGCGCTACTGGACCGCGCAGTTCAAGGCGTCCGGGCAGCAGTTCCGCCCGATCCGCCGGATCGTGCCCTACCAGCGTGCGGGCGAGGTCTCCTGCGGCGGGCAGGGGCTGCCCCGCAACAACGCGGTCTACTGCTCGCAGGGCGACTTCATCGCCTACGACGTCAACTGGTCGGTGTCCGCGTTCCGGCAGGTCGGCGACGCGTTCGTGTTCTACCTGCTCGGTCACGAGTACGCCCACGGCGTCCAGGTCCGCCTCGGCATCCGCTACAACTTCACCATCCAGCAGGAGTTGCAGGCAGACTGCATGGCGGGGGCGTACCTGGGCGACTCGGTGCGCTCCGGCGTCCTCACCCTCGACCAGGGTGACCTGGACGAGTTCCGGGAGGGGCTGCTCGCCGTCGGCGACGACCCCGACCAGCCGTGGTTCGCCGAGGGCTCCCACGGCACCGCCGAGCAGCGCACCGACTCCTTCTTCCGGGGCTACGAGAAGTCGCTGGACGCCTGCGACCTGAGCTGAGGCCGGGTCAGGAGCGGAGCTGACAGCGCGATCACCGGCCGGGGCGCATCCGGTCGGCGAGGAAGTCCTCCCAGCCGCGCCGGCCGACGGCCCGGTCGGGGGCCAGGTTCGCGCCGGCCCGCAGCGCCCGGGCGGCCCCACCCGGCACCGGGACGGGCACGATCGGCCGTCGGCGGCGCCCGGTGGCGCGCAGGTAGCCGCCGACCAGCTCGTCCATCCCGTACACCCGGGGGCCGGCCAGGTCCGGCACCTGGCCGGCCGGCGGGTCCAGGGCGAGTGCCACGAGCCGGGCGGCCACCTCGCCGGCGTCGACCGGCTGGAACCGGAACCCGGCCGGTACCGGGATCACCGGTAGCTTCGCCAGCTGCCCCAGCACGGTCGCCATCAGGTCGTGGAACTGGGTGGCGCGCAGGTTGGTCCACGGCAGGCCCGAGTCGGCGACCACCTGTTCGGCGCCCCGCTTGGCCGCGAAGTAGCCGAACATGGCGCGGTCGACGCGGCCGGTGACCGGGATCCGCTCGGCGCCCACCACGGAGATGTTCACCAGGTGCCGGACGCCGGCCCGGGACGCCGCCCGGACCAGGGTGCGGGCCTTCTCCTCGTCGCCCTTGGCGCTGCCGGCGCAGTGCACGACCGTGTCGATCCCGGCGAGCGCCGCCTCGATCCCCGCGCCGCTGTCCAGGTCGCCGGTCACCTGGTCGACGCCGTCGGAGGGCTCGTGCCGGTGTCGGCTGAGCACCCGGACCGGGCGGCCGGCGTCGCGCAGCAGGGGCACCACATGGCGCCCGAGGGTGCCGGTGCCGCCGGTGACCAGAACGGTTGACGTCATGACTCTCTCCAGTTCGCCGGCCGGGGAATCGGTCCCCGGTCACACCCACCGGATGTCGTGGGTCTACTACTCAGACACCTGCGGGGAAGGGCGTGTGACACGGTGGACGATCAGCAATGGCTGGCGGAGCGTTTCGAGGAGCACCGGGGCCGGCTGCGGGCGGTGGCCTACCGGATGCTCGGCTCGGTGAGCGAGGCGGACGACGCCGTCCAGGACGCCTGGCTGCGGGTCGCCCGGGCCGGCACGGGCGAGGTGGAGAACCTCGAGGCCTGGCTGACGACCATCGTGGCGCGCGTGTGTCTCAACGTGCTGCGCTCCCGGACCCGCCGCCGGGAGGACCCGCTGGACGTGCACGTGCCCGAACCGCTCATCAGCCCCGCCGCGGGCGTCGACCCGGAGCAGGACGCCCTGCTGGCCGATTCGGTCGGGCTGGCCCTGCTGGTGGTGCTGGAGACGCTGACCCCGGCCGAGCGGCTGGCGTTCGTGCTGCACGACCTGTTCGCGGTGCCGTTCGAGGAGATCGCCGTGCTGGTCGACCGGTCCCCGGCCGCCGCCCGCCAGCTGGCCAGCCGGGCCCGCCGCCGGGTCCGCGGCCAGGCCCCGGCGCCCGATCCCGACCCCGGCCGGCAACGTGACGTCGTCGACGCGTTCTTCGCCGCCTCCCGGGACGGCGACTTCGACGCCCTCGTCGCCGTCCTCGATCCCGCCGTCGTGCTGCGGGCCGACGCCGGCCCGGGCGGCCGCGGGACCGTCACGATCCACGGCGCGCGCCAGGTCGCCGCGCAGGCGATCATGTTCCGTGGGCTCGCCCCGTTCGTCCGGCCGGCGCTGGTCAACGGTGCCGCCGGGGTGGTGGTCACCGCGCCGGGCCGGGTGCTGTCCGTCATGGGCTTCACCGTCACCGCCGGCCGGGTGATCGCCATCGACGTGCTCTCCGACCCGGAACGGCTGGCCGCGCTCGACGTCACCGCCCTGGACCGGTGAGCACGGCCGGTGGCTTTGATCTGCGTCACCGTGGCGCACCCGGCGACCACCGCGGCGGCGCCCGGTTGGCAGGATCGGGGCAGCCACCGCACCCCGGGAGGATCCGCTGAGCAGCCCACACCCCGCCGCCGTGCTCTTCGACATGGACGGCACGCTGGTCGACAGCGAGAAGCTCTGGGACGTCGCGCTCCAGGAGTTGGCGGCCGAGTACGGCGGAACCCTGTCCGACGCCGCCCGGCAGGCGATCGTCGGCACCAGCATGGCGGCGTCGATGCGGATCCTGCACGACGACCTGGGCCAGCCGGACCGGGATCCGGAGGTGAGCGCCGCCTGGATCAACGCCCGCATCCTGGAGCTGTTCCGCACCGGCCTGAGCTGGCGGCCGGGCGCGTTGGCCCTGCTCCGGGCGGTACGCGCCGCCGGCATCCCGACCGCGCTGGTCACCTCCAGCGGCCGGCCGCTGGTGGAGGTCGCCCTGGACACCCTGGGGCGGGACAGTTTCGACGCGGTGGTCTGCGGCGACGAGGTGGGCGCGGCCAAGCCGCATCCGGAGCCGTACCTGACCGCCGCCGGGCTGCTCGGTGTGCCGATCGGGCGGTGCGTGGCGATCGAGGACTCGCCGACCGGGGTGGCCAGCGCGCTCGCCGCCGGCGCCGCGGTGCTGGCCGTACCGCTGGAGGTGTCGATCCCGCCGGCCGATGGCGTACACCAGGTGGAGAGCCTCACCGCCGCGGACCTGGAGCTGCTGGCGGCGCTGCTGGGGGAGCCTCCGGCCTGAGCGGGCGGGTCACCCCCTGCCCCAGCGCCCGCGCGTCCCCCCGTCACATCCTCACCCCCGTGCCGTCCCCGGCAGCCCCAGCCTGTCAGGTCGGCCGACGCCGCGGTCGCGATCGGGTGATTCGGTCGCTGGACGCGCGACGGCCCCCGCACACTCCGGTGGCGGGGGCCGTCGCGTGGTGCCGGGTCAGTCGTGGGCGATGGCGCCCAGCACGTTGATCCGGGCCGCCCGGATCGCGGGGAGCACCGCGGCGATCACGCCGATCAGCGCGGCCAGGCCGAGGAAGAGCGCCATCTGGCCCCAGGGCAGCCGCAGGTCGGTGATGCCCTCGTCCTTGAGCGCCCGGACCACCGCCGCGCCCAGACCGGTGCCGACCGCCAGTCCGAGCAACGCGCCGAAGATCGAGATCACCACCGCCTCGACGGTGATCATCCGCATGGTCTGCGACCGGCGCAGCCCGATCGCCCGCAGCAGACCCAGCTCGCGGGTCCGCTCCAGCACCGACAGGGCCAGGGTGTTGATGATGCCGAGCACCGCGATCACGATGGCCAGGGCCAGCAGGATCTGGATCATCCGCAGCGGGGTGTCCAGCTGGCTGGTCTGCTGCTTGATGAACGCGTCCCGGTCGGCCACCGACACCTCGGGGCTGTCCGCGAGCAGCGTCTCCACCTGAGGCTGCACGTCGGCCACCCGGGTGCCGGGGGCCAGCTGCACGAAGCCCTGGATCGGCTGCGGGATGGCGAAGTTCCGCGTCGCCTGGGGCGGCAGCACCACCGGGTTGGTCAGCTGGGTGCTCTCGTAGATGCCGCTGACCGTGTACGTGCGGGCCTCCCCGCGCGACAGCTGCACCGTCACCGTCGAGCCGACCGAGACGTTCCGCGCCTTGGCGGTGTCCGAGCTGAACAGCATCTGGTCCGGGCCGAGCCGCCCGATGTCACCGGCGGTGGCCTTCGCCCCGAAGATCCGCTCCAGCGCACTGACGTCGCTCGACGCCGCCACCCAGGTCCGGCTGCCGTTGACGGTGGCCATGTCGCCGTACTCGCCGTCGACCAGTTGGACGCCCGGGATCGCCGCGGCCTTCTCCAGCACCGCCGGGTCGAAGCTGGGCGGACGGGGGCCGCTCTGCGCCCCGGCGATGACCAGTTCGGCCTTGATGGTGTCCGCGGCGACCTTGCTGATGCTGCCCTTGGCCGAGTCGAGGATCACCGTCACCCCGGTGACCAGGGCGATGCCGACCATCAGCGCGGCCGCGGTGATCGCGGTGCGGCGCGGGTTGCGCCCGGAGTTGAGCCGGCCCAACTTGCCCGGCACCGACCAGGCGAAGATCGCCCCCAGCAGCGAGACCACCGGCCGGCTGATCAGCGGGGTCAGCAGCGCCACGCCGATGAAGGCGAAGAGCACGCCGCCGAGGATGGTGGCCAGGGTGTTGTCACCGGCGTGCCCGCCGAGGCCGAGGAAGAGCAGCACCGCGCCGATAGCGGTGACCACCCCGCCGGCCACTGTCACCTTGGTCAGCGGCCGGTCCGGCGTCGCGACGTCCTGCATGGCGGCGATCGGCGGGATCCGAGCCGCGCGCAGCGCCGGCAGCAGCGCCGCCACCACGGTGATCAGCAGGCCCACCCCGAACGCGCCGATCACCGCCGCCGGTGGCACCCCGAGCCCGGCCAGGCTGAGCCCGCCGGCCAGCTTGCCGAACAGGTACGCCAGCAGCGCGCCGACACCGATGCCGGCGGCCAGCCCGAGCACCGAGGCGATCAGGCCCACCATGATCGCCTCCAGCACCACCGACCCGATGATCTGCCGGCCGCTCGCCCCGAGGGCCCGCATCAGGGCCAGTTCCCGGGTCCGCTGCGCCACGATGATCGAGAAGGTGTTGAGGATGAGGAAGGTGCCGACCAGCAGCGCCACCGCGGCGAAGCCCAGCAGCACCTTGTTGAAGAAGGACAGCCCCTCCTTCAGGCCGGCGGCCTGGTCGGCGGCGGCCTGCTCGCCGGTCTTCACCTGGTAGCCGTCGCCGAGCGCCGCCGCGACGTCGTCGCGCAGCCGCTCCGGGCTGACCCCGTCGGCGGCCCGGACGCCGATGCTGGTGAAGGTGCCCGGTTCGCCCAGCATCAGCCGCTGCGCCACTCCGGTGGTGAAGGCGACCTCGTTGACGCCGCCGATGCTGCTGCGCCCACCGCTGTAGCCGAAGACGCCGACCAGGGTGAACTCCTTCTTCGGCTGCAGGGTCAGCACGCCGACCCGGTCGCCCACCTTCACCTTCGCCGCGTCGGCCAGTGCCTGGTTGATCACGATCTCGCCGTCGGACCGCGGCTCGCGGCCCTGGCGCAGCTCCACCAGCTCGCCCTCGCCGACCCAGTTCTCGCCCAGCTGCGGCGGCCCGAACGAGGTCACCACCTTGCCGTTGCTGCCGATCAGCCGGGCGCCGTCGGCGTTGACCAGGCCGGTCACCTTCGCCACGCCGGGCAGCCGGCGGATCTGCTCGACGGCGGCCGCCGGCACCGGGGCGGGCACCTGCTCGCCCTCGGTCTCACCGAGGGCGACCTTCGGCTTGCCCTCGACGTTGACGTCGACCTCGGAGAAACCGTCGGCGAAGACCGCGTCGAACGACCGGCCCAGGGTGTCGGTGAGCACGAAGGCCCCCGAGACGAACATGACGCCCAGCACCACCGCCAGACCGGACAGCAGAAGGCGTACCTTCCGCGCCAGCAGGCTCTTCCACGTCGCGCGGAACATCAGTGACCCACCTCGGCGGGAGCGTCGAGCTTCTTCATGGTGTCCAGCACCGTGTCCGCGGTCGGCTCGATCAGCTCGGAGACGATCTGCCCGTCGGCCAGGAAGATCACCCGGTCGGCGTACGCGGCGGCGGTCGGGTCGTGGGTGACCATCACGATGGTCTGGCCGTGCTCGCGCACGGAGTCGCGCAGGAACCGCAGCACCTCGGCGCCGGACCGGGAGTCCAGGTTGCCGGTCGGCTCGTCGGCGAAGATCACGTCGGGGCGGGAGACCAGCGCCCGCGCGCAGGCGACCCGCTGCTGCTGGCCACCGGAGAGCTGCGCCGGCCGGTGACCCAGCCGGTCCCGCAGACCGACCGTGTCGATCACCGTGTCGTACCAGGCCGGGTCGGGCCGGCGGCCGGCGATCGACAGCGGCAGCACGATGTTCTCCTGCGCGGTCAGCGTGGGCAGCAGGTTGAACTGCTGAAAGATGAAGCCGACCTTGTCCCGGCGTAGCTTCGTCAGGCCGGCGTCGCCCAGCCCGGTCACCGTGGTGTCGCCGATCGACACGGTGCCCCGGGTGACCGAGTCCAGCCCGGCCAGGCAGTGCATCAGCGTCGACTTGCCGGAGCCCGACGGGCCCATGATGGCGGTGAACCGGCCGCGCTCGAACTCGGCGCTGACCCCCCGCAGCGCGACGACCTGCGCCTCGCCGCTGCCGTACACCTTCCACACGTCACTGGCCCGGGCCGCGGCCTGCGCCTGCCGGCCTACCGTCGCGGTCACGTTCATCTACCTCTTCCGTCTGCCTGCGGCACCCACCGCCCCCGCTGGTCGGTGGGGTTGATCCCATCCTCGACGCCGTACCGCCCGGATCCCTCCGCCTCCGGGGTGACCCGGGGCGGATTTCCCGCTGCGGGTCGGCCCCGACCCCGGCTCAGGGTTGCCCCTGAGCCGTCGACGGTCGACCGTGATTCCCGCACCCCGGGACAGCGCAAGCGTCGACGCTAGGACCTGACGCCACGTCATGGTCAACCCCGCCGCGCCGTCTTTCGTCACGGTAGGTGACAAAGGCAACGGCGCCGTCGTCCGGAGGGCGACTCTCCACGTACGCCTGGCGTAGTAGCTGCTGCGGACTGCCGGGGCGTATCCCAGGTCTACCGGCGAACGCGATGCCGGCTGCGACGGTGATGCGGCGCTTCGGGCCGACCGGGCCGTCCGCCGACGGGCTGCACGCGCCTCCTGTGGACCTGCCGGCCACCCGCAGCGGTCAGCGTCGCGCCGCGTGAGCGCGTCCGAGGGCGCCGGCCCGGCCCCACCGACCGGGGATGTGGAGCAGCTCAATCCGGCCCATGCCCGTGGGCACGGCCGGTCTGGTCACGAGGTGGTCCCCGCGCGGCTCCATTCCGAGCATGGTCCGCAGCAACAGCAAAGGGGTGCCCGTGGACCACGCCTGTGGACTGCACGCCGTGGGGTACAGGACCGGGTACCTGGTCAGCGTCCGGTCGTATCCGCCGAACGCCTCCGGCAGCCTGCCGTCGAAGAACCCGGCGGCGTCGAGGATCCCCGCGGCGATGCGTCCCGCCTCCTGGGTGAAGCCGTAGCGCCGAAGGCCCCAGGCGATGAACGCGTTGTCGAAGGGCCAGACGGTGCCGACGTGGTACCCGAGCGGGTTGTACCGCCCCTCCCCGTCGGCCAGGGTGCGCACGCCCCAGCCGGAGAAGAGTCGGGGGCCGAGCAGGTGTTCGGCGATCTTCGCGGCGCGGGATTCCTCGACGATCCCGCTCCACAGCAGGTGGCCGATGTTGGAGGAGAGCGCGTCGACCTGGCGGCCGTCGCCGTCGAGGGCGAGCGCGTAGTACTCCCCGTCGGCGACCCAGAAGTCCCGGTTGAAACGTTCCTTGAGCTCGGCCGCCTCCCTTTCGAGCCGGTCGGCGTACGCGGGGTCGTTCCAGAACTGGCGGGCCAGCCGGGCGCCGCGGATCTTGGCGTCGTAGGCGTAGCCCTGCAGTTCGCAGGTGGCGCGGGGCAGGCTGGGCAGCCGCCCGTCGCGGAAGGAGATCGAGTCCCAGGAGTCTTTCCAGCACTGGTTCTCCAGGCCGGTTGTCTCGTTGCGCCGCTGGTACCAGACGTAGCCGTCGCCCATCAGGTCGCCGTACTCGTCGATCCAGTGGAGTGCGGCTCTGGCCGGCCGCTCGAGAAGCCGCACCGCGGTGCCGTCTCCGGTCCACCGCTCGTACTCGTCGAGCAGGATCACGTAGAGCGGAGTGGAATCGGCGCTGCCGAAATACGACGAGTGCGGCTGCTCCTCGAACCCGGCCGTCTCCCCGTACCGCAGTTCGTGGAGGATCTTCCCCGGCTCCTCCTCACGGAAGTCATCCAGGACCATGCCCTGCAGCAGGGCCAGCAGGCGCAGCGTCGTGGCCGCGAGGTCCGGAGTGAAGGGCAGTGTCTGCAGGCTGGTGAGGATGCTGTCCCGACCGAAGATTGCCATGAACCACGGCAGCCCGGCGGCGGGCAGGGCATGCCCGGCGCCGGTCAACGGCATGAAACGCAGCGCGGCGAGATCAGCCAGGCTGCGCCGGTAGGTCATCGCCAGCGTAGGAGAGTCGCAGGTCAGGCGGGGTGCCTCCGCGAGCCACCGGTCGAGATCCTGCCGCATCTGCTGCCCGGACCGGCCCGGTGTGCCCTGCAGGCTTTCCCGAAGATCACGTCCGTCAACGCCCAGCGTGTGCACCCGCACCTCGGTGACCCACTGGCCGTGCGGTTCGAGCCGGACGTCGTACGTCAGTCCCTGCTCGTCGACCCGGGCCGGCGCGGTGGAGGAGACCAGCGTCTCCCGGCAGAACGTCTCCCGCTTGTAGCCGAGACGCAGGCACCCGTCCTCGATCCGGGTGTAGTACTCACCTCTCTTGTCGCGCACGTCCTTGATCTCGAAAAGGTCGGCGAAGTCGCTCTCGACGTCGATCCGGATCCGCAGGTCGACCGTTTCGCGTTCGTGGTTGATCACCGTCAACCGTTCGGTGAAGCTTCTGCCGATCGAGCGCTCCCGAATGACTGCGACTCTGGTGTCGACGAGCGGAGTCGGGACTGTCGCCACGACGAAGAAGCGTGCCTCGAAATACTCGACTTCGTCGGCGGTGAGCGCGCTGACCCGCTCACCGTTGATGGACAGCACCCACCTCGACAGGAATCGGGTGTCGAACGAGAAGAGACCGGTCGGGATGGTCGGAGACGCGTCGATGTCGCCGGTCTCGTCACTGACCACGAACGTGTTGCCGTCCAACAGGCGGATGAGTTCGTCGCTCATGACGGCCGTTTCCGCTCCCGGGCGAACTCCCTCGGGTGGTGCGCGCCGGGCGGCCCCGGCATGATCCGCTGGAGGAGGCGGGCCAGCCGCACGTCGCCCTCCGTTCTGAGTTCGTTACGCACCCACGCCGTGTAGATGTTCGACCTGCCACTGACGATCCGGTCGAAAACCGCCCTGCTGCCGTGGACGAGGCAGTCGGCCTCACTCTCCTCGTCCCGCGAGACGCGGACATCGCCGCGTTCGATCACCAGGAACCAGCGGTCGACCTCGTGCTCGTGTGCGAGGTCGAACCGGAGGGACCCGGTGGCCTCCTCGAGAAGGGGCTCGTGGCGGCGGCGGCCGAGCGCTTCGAAGAAGCTCGCGGTGGGATTCGACATGAGCCTCCCCCCGATCAGTTCCGACCTACTCACCATGGCCGGGGGCGGGGCGCGGCCGCATCACCCGCATCGGGTGAAGTTCGGGCACCCCGCCGCAACCGCCCTCCCATCTCATCCTTTCCGGGTGATGCCACGGCACCACCATCCGAGCAACGCTGCCTCCTGGACGGCGGGATCTCTTCGAGGGTGGTGCGATGTCGGAGACGACCAGGGAGTTCTTTGAGGCGCTCGAACGCCACGGCCACGAACGCGTGCTGAAGAAGACGAACGGCACCATACGCTTCGACCTCGAGCACGACCACGAGGTCGACCACTGGTTCGTGGAGATCCGCGGGGGTGTCATCCGGGTGTCACAGCAGAACAATGACGCCGATACGGTCATCCGCTCCGACAGCTCCTTCTTCGAGCGCATGGTGCGGGGCGAGGCCAAGGCGCTCCCGGCGTGGCTGCGGAACGAGATCACGAGCGAGGGCAAGTTTCGATTCATCGTCCTGCTGGAGCGGCTCTTCGCACCGCCGCCCGGCGGGCGACACCCGCGGGTGGCTGTTGGCCACCGTGGGGGCAGAGATGAAGAATGACCTCGTCAGGATCCTCGACGGCAACATCTTCGTGTTGAGCGATGGCAGCGGCGACATAGAAGCGAAGCCCGAGGTCCCGTGCGGTTTCTTCTCGTTCGACACCCGGTTCCTGTCGCTGTGGCGGCTGACCATCGACGGTGAACGGGTGAGCACGTTGGCCATGGACGACCCGTCGTACTTCGAAGTGCGGTTCTTCCTGGTGCCGGGCGCTCCGACGCACTACGTGGACGCCAAGGTGTCGGTGATCCGCGAACGGACGGTGGCCGGCAGCTTCGAGGAGCGGTTGACGGTGCTCAACCACTCCGGGGAAGCGGCCGAGTTCACCATCCGGATGGACGCGGACTGTGACTTCATCCCGCTGATCGTGGTCGGACAGGAACACACGCAGGCTGGCCGGCTGTACCAGCGCGTCGAGAACGGGTGCCTGCACCTCGGCTATGAGCGGGAGAAGTTTCGGCGGGAGACCGTGATCTCGACGACGGAGCCCGCGCAGGTCGACGAGCAGGGACTGACGTACCACATCCGGATCGGACCTCACGGGAAGTGGACCACCACGCTGCATGTCCGAGGGTTGGTGCTGCGTCCGGACGGTGAGGACGTTCGACAGCATGTTCATCCCGGCCGCCGACGGCGCGACAGGTCCCGGCTCCAGTGGGACCTGCAGCAGTGGCTCGGCAAGGGTCCGCAGCTGACCTGCGACTGGGAGCCACTGGAGCGGACCTACCGGCGTAGTTACGTCGATCTCGCCGCCCTGCGGTATTCGCCACTGACCCTACCGGCCGAGGCGATGCCCGCAGCCGGCCTGCCGTGGAACGCGACCATCACCGGCCGTGACCCCATTCTCACCAGCCTGCAGGTGTTGCCGTTCGCACCGGAACTCACGGTGGCGACGCTGCGCATGCTGGCAGTCGACCAGGGTGCGGTGCTGGACGACTTCCGGGACGAGGAGCCTGGCAAGATCCTGCGCGAGTTCCGCTACGGCGAGCTGGTCGCGTTCGAAGAACGCCCGCAGTCGCCGTACTACGGTGCCGCCGACGTGACCCCGCTCTACGTGGTGCTGCTCGACGAGTACGAGCGGTGGACCGGGGATGTCGCCATGGTGCGTGAGCTCGAGGACGAGGCCCGGGCGGCCCTGCGCTGGATCGACGAGTACGGCGACCTGATGGGCGACGGCTACGTCTGGTACCAGCGCCGCAACGAGACAACCGGCCTGGAGAACCAGTGCTGGAAGGAATCCTCGAACTCGATCTCCTTCCGCGACGGCCGGCTGCCCAGCCTGCCCCGCGCCACCTGCGAACTGCAGGGCTACGCCTACGACGCCAAGATCCGCGGCGCCCGGCTGGCCCGCCAGTTCTGGAACGACCCCGCGTACGCCGACCGCCTCGAGCGGGAAGCGGCCGAGCTCAAGCAACGCTTCAACCGCGACTTCTGGATCGAGGACGGGGAGTACTACGCCCTCGCCCTCGACGGCGACGGCCGCCAGGTCGACGCGCTCTCCTCCAACATCGGCCACCTGCTGTGGAGCGGGATCGTCGAGGAATCCCGCGCCGCGAAGATCGCCGAACACCTGCTCGGCCCCCGACTCTTCTGCGGCTGGGGCGTGCGCACCCTGGCCGACGGGGAGGGGCGGTACAACCCGCTCGGCTACCAGGTCGGCACCGTCTGGCCCTTCGACAACGCGTTCATCGCGTGGGGCCTGGGGCGCTACGGCTTCGCCGAGGAGGCAGGGCGCATCGCCGAGGGGATCATCGACGCGTCCCGGTATTTCGATGGGCGCCTGCCGGAGGCCTTCGGCGGCTACGACCGCGAGCTGACCGGGCACCCGGTCTCGTACCCCGCAGCGAACAGCCCGCAGGCCCTGGCCACCGGAGCGCCCCTTCTGTTGGTGCGCACCATGCTCGGCCTCGAGCCGTACGGGGAGGATCTGGTGGTCGCGCCGGCGGTGCCCGAGCGGTTCGGCCGGATCGAGCTGCTCGACATTCCAGGACGGTGGGGCCGGGCCGACGCCATCGGCGCGGCGAACGCCTGGGAGAGGGAAGCATCCGGGCGCATGAGCACGGCGTAACGAAGACCGTGGCAGGCGACCTGGGGCGGGATCACCGTTGGGGACGGACCAGGCCCGTCTCGTACGCCAGCACCACCGCCTGCACCCGGTCGCGCAGCCCCAGCTTGGTCAGCACGTGCCCGACGTGGGTCTTGATGGTGGTCTCGCTGACCGACAGGGCTACGGCGATCTCGGCGTTGGACAGCCCGCGGGCCACCTGCACCAGCACCTCGCGTTCCCGTTCGGTCAGCGTGCCCAGCACCTTCGGCGGCGTGAACGCGGGGTCGGGCAGTGCGTCGGCGAAACGGGTCAGCAGCCGCTTGAGGATCCGCGGCGCGAGCACCGCCTCCCCGGCGGCCACCGTCCGGATCGCGGTGACCAGGTCCTCGGCCGGCACGTCCTTGGTCAGGAACCCGCTGGCCCCGGCGTGCAGCGCGCCCACCACGTACTCGTCGAGGTCGAACGTGGTCAGGATGAGCACCCGCACCGGCAGGCGGGCGTCGACGATCGCCCGGGTGGCGGCCAGCCCGTCCATCCGGGGCATCCGGATGTCCATCAGCACCACGTCCGGCAGCAGCCGGCGGGACAGCTCCACCGTCTCCTGGCCGTCCCCGGCCTCGGCCACGACGTCCAGGTCGTCCTGGGTGCCCAGCGCCATCCGGAAGCCGGCGCGCAGCAGGGGCTGGTCGTCGGCGAGCAGGATCCGGACCGGTCGCCCCGCCGTGCCCTGACCCATCCGCGCCCCCGTCGTGCTCGCCGTCCGCAGGCCCCACCGTAGAGGGCCACCCGTGGCCGGCGGCGCCCGGCTGGCCTGCGGCGAGAGCGGCGTGCCGCGGTGCTCGAACGCGGCCCTGGCCCAGCTAGCCGCGCGCGCCGGCGGTGCTCGAACGGGCCCTGGCCCAGCTAGCCGCGCGCGCCGGCGGCTGTCCCGTTGGCCGCCGCCCGCCGTGACGGGCCGCCCGTCACTCCCGGCCTCCGGTGGCAGAGCGGAGGGTCACTCGTCGGCGCCGGGGGCGGCCGGGGCGGACCGGGCGTCGCGCAGCGGATCGGGGGTCGCCGGCCGCTGCGGGAACGGTGGCGGGGTGCCGCCGAAGGTCGGGCAGTGCGCCTGGTGGCTGCACCAGTCACAGAGCCTGCTCGGTCTCGGCCGGAAATCCTGCCGGGCGGTGGCCTGCTCGATCGCCTGCCAGAGCGCCACCACCGTGCGCTCGAAGCGCAGCAGCTCGTCGGCGTCAGGGGAGTAGTCGCAGACCTCGGCGTCCTTGAGATAGAGCAGGCGCAGCACCCGGGGCACCACGCCGCGGGTCCGCCAGAGCACCAGCGCGTAGAACTTCAGCTGGAACAGCGCCCGCGCCTCGAATGCCTCCCGCGGCGCCCCGCCGGTCTTGTAGTCGACCACCCGCAGCGCGCCGTCGGGCGCCACGTCGAGCCGGTCGAGGTAGCCGCGGATCAGCAGCTCGTCGTCGACCACCGCGGAGATCAGGCTCTCCCGCTCGGCCGGCTCCAGCCGGCGCGGGTCCTCCACCGCGAAGTAGCCCCCCAGCAGGGCGGCCGCCGAGCGGAGGAACTCCGCGGCGCCCACCTCGTCGCCCGGGGCGAACAGGCCGGCGAGCTCCGGCTGCTCGGTGACCAGCCGGTCCCACTGTGGGGCGACCAGGTCACCCGCGGCGTCCGGGGTGCGCCCGCCCGCGGGCAGGTCGAACAGCCGCTCGAGCACGGCGTGCACCAGCGTGCCCCGGGCCTGCTCCACGGTCGGTCGCTCGGGCAGCCGGTCGATGCTGCGGAACCGGTAGAGCAGCGGGCAGGTCTTGAAATCCGCCGCCCGGGACGGCGACAGCGACGCCCGGACCGTGGCGGGCAGCGCTGCCGCCGGGGTGTCCTGCTGGTCGATCACCGGTTCCGCCGTCATGCCCCGAAGGTTAGGGCACCGGTGTGACAGCGCCGTGATCGCCGCACTGGTGCATGATCTCCACCGCGTAGCATCGGGTCGGTGGAGACCCGCACCCGCGCCCCGCGCCGACCCGGCCGGCGCACGAGCGTGACCGTCGGGCGGGTGTTCGGGGTGCCGCTGCGCCTCAACGTCTCCATGCTGCTGCTCACCCTGCTCATCACCGTGGCGTACGCCGAGTTCGCCCGGGACCGGCTGGGCCTGCCCCCGCTCGGCGGCTACCTGATCGGCCTGGGGTTCGTGATCTCGCTGCTCGGGTCGGTGCTGCTGCACGAGCTGGGCCACGCCCTCACCGCCCGGCACTTCGGCATCGGTGTGCGCGGGATCACGCTGGAGCTGCTCGGCGGCTACACCGAGCTGGACCGGGACGCCCCGACCCCCCGGGTGGAGCTGCTGGTCTCGCTGGCCGGTCCGGCGGTCTCCGCGGTGCTCGGCGCGCTGGCCGTCGCCGCGACCCTGGCCCTCCCGCCACACACCCTGGCTCACCAGCTCGCCCTGCAGGTGGCGCTGAGCAACGTCGTCGTGGCGCTGTTCAACGCCCTGCCCGGGTTGCCGCTGGACGGGGGCCGGGCGCTGCGCGCCGCGGTCTGGGCGGCCACCCGCGACCGGCACCGGGCCACCGAGGTGGCCGGCTGGGTGGGCCGGGCCGTCGCGGTCGCCACCGCCCTCGGAGTCGTCTGGCTCACCGTCGAGGAACTCCTCGTCCCCCTGGCGCTGCCGCTGATGCTGCTGGTCGCGCTCACCCTCTGGCGGGGCGCCGGCCAGTCCGTCCGGTACGCCCGGATCAGCCGCCGGGTCCCGCTGATCGACCTGTCCCGGCTGGCCCGCCCGATCTTCGGCGTACCCACCGGCACCCCGCTGGCCGAGGCCCAGCGCCGGCGCGACGCCCAGGCCCCGCCCGGGGCGGCGCTCGCCGTGCTCGACGGTGCCGGTCGGCCGGTCGCCCTGGTCGAGCAGGCGGCGGCGGACGCCGTACCCCCGCAACGCCGGCCCTGGGTGGCGGTGGACGCGGTGGCCCGGCCGCTGGCCGGACTGCCCACCGTGCCGGCCGGGCTCGACGGCGAGCGGGTGATGGCGGCCGTGCGGGCCCACCCGGGCGCACGGTACGTGGTGACGTCAGGCGAAGATGTCGTCGGCGTTCTGCACATCGCGGATCTCGCACAGGTCCTCGAACCCACACGGAAGATGAACAGGTGACCGCAGCACATCCCCCCGCCCTCCCGGCCCAGAACGGCACGCCGGTGCCCGCCGCCATCCCGGAGCTGCCCCCGGTGCACCGGGGGCCGTTCCGCCCCGGCGACCGGGTCCAGCTGACCGACCCGAAGGGGCGGATGCACACGGTCATCCTGGAACCCGGCAAGGAGTTCCACACCCACCGCGGCATCCTCAAGCACGACGCGCTGATCGGGCAGCCCGACGGCAGCGTCGTCACCACCTCCGGCGGCGGGACGGCGTTCCTCGCGCTGCGTCCCCTGCTGTCGGACTACGTGCTCTCCATGCCGCGCGGCGCGCAGGTCATCTACCCCAAGGACTCCGCGCAGATCGTCGCCATGGGCGACATCTTCCCCGGCGCCAAGGTGCTGGAAGCCGGCGCCGGCTCCGGCGCGCTGAGCTGCTCGCTGCTGCGCGCCGTCGGCACCGGCGGCGAGCTGCACTCCTACGAGATGCGCGACGACTTCGCCCAGATCGCCCGGCGCAACGTGGAGGCGTTCTTCGGCGCCCCGCACCCGGCCTGGAAGCTGCACGTCGGCGACGTCGCCGACTGCCCGGAGACCGGCTTCGACCGGATCATCCTGGACATGCTCACCCCCTGGGAGACCCTCGACATGGTCGAGCGGGCGCTGCTGCCCGGCGGCGTGTTCATCGGCTACGTGGCCACCACCCCCCAGCTCTCCGAGCTGGTGGAGGCGCTGCGCGAGCGCGGCGGCTGGACCGAGCCGCGGGCCTGGGAGTCGCTGGTGCGCGACTGGCACGCCGAGGGGCTGGCCGTCCGGCCGGACCACCGCATGATCGCCCACACCGCGTTCCTGGTCTCCGCGCGTAAGCTCGCTCCGGGCGTCACCGCCCCGCCGCGGCGCCGCAAGCCCAGCAAGGGCGCCGAGGCGTACGCCGAACGCAAGCAGGCGCTGCGCGAGCTGGCGGAGGCCCGCCAGGCGGCGGCCGCGCAGGCCGCCGGTGCGGCGCCGACCACCGCGGACGAGGTGGAGCTGCCGTGACGGTGGTGCGGGGCGGCTGGGAGTGAACGGGCGGACTCCGCCGGCCGGTGCGGGTCGGCGGCACGACCTGGTGGAGGTGGCATGAGTCGGCCCGGCTTCGGCGGCGGCGACCTGCCGGCCGTGTTCCCCGACTGGTCGCCCTACACCGACCTCGAGTCGGCGGCGCGGGCGTACCTGCGTGACCCGGACATCGCCCTGGAGGCGCTCGGCGGGGTGCTGCGCGGGGCGTCGGTGCTCGGCTTCACGCTGGAACGCTTCGTCAACGAGGTCAACGGGGTGTGGCAGGAGGTCGTCGTCTGCGACGGCAGCCGGCTGGTGCTCTGGCACGGCGAGGACGTGCCGCCGGGCGAGGGGCCGCCCGGCTCGATGACCTCGTCGCTGCGGGTGGTGCCGGTCTCCACGGTCACCGAGGTCGGCTGCCGGCGGCGGCTGACCCGGTCCGACAGCGGAGAGGTACGGGTCGACAGCATCGACGTCTACCTGCTGCTGACCTCGCTGGACGAGGCGCCGCCCGGCGACGAGATCGTCGGGGCGCCGCGGCACGACGCGCTGCGCTTCGGCAAGACCCTCGACGACGGCGGCGCCGGCCAGATCGCCCGGCTGGAGGAGTTCGCCCGGCTGGTCGCCTCGGTGGTCGGCCGGCCGGTGCTCTGACCGGTCGGGCCGGGGAACCGACACGGGCCGCGGACGACGTCGTCGTCCGCGGCCCACTTCGTCGTCTGCCGACGCCTCAGTCGTCCTCGGCCTCCGGGCCGGCGACCTCGACGCCGTCGCTGCCGCGCACCACGTGGATGCAGTCGCCCGGGCACTCCTTCGCGGAGTCGATCACCTCGAGGCGCAGGTGCTCCGGCACGTCGACCCGGCTGCCCGGGGCCAGCCGCAGCTCGCCGTCGGTGCCCTTGACGTACGCCAGGCCGTCGATGTCGAACTCGAAGACCTCCGGCGCGTACTGCACGCAGAGCCCGTCACCCGTGCAGAGATCCTGGTCAACCCAGACCTGCAACTGGTCGGTCGCGACCTCGGCCACCGGTGCACCCCCATGTTCTCCCGTCCCACCCCTCGACGGTACCCGAACGCCCGGACCTGCCCCTCAGGCGTCCCTTGGCGATCAAGGTTCGGTGACGAGGGCGTTGCGTGGGACCGAATCGGCCGCATAGCGGCTAGTGTTAGGGCAGAACGTTCAAGCCCCCCGGGGAGGTGGGACGTGGCACGCAGCGACGACGCGGACTCGCGCGCCGCACGGTGGGAGAAGGAAGCCCACGATCTCTCCACGCAGGTCGCGTTCCTGCAAGAGGAACTCGCTCTGGTGCGGCGCAAGTTGACCGAAAGCCCCCGACACGTCCGGCAGCTCGAAGAGCGGCTGGCGGCCACCCAGGCACAGTTGGCGCGGCTCACCGAGAACAACGACCGGCTCGTGAGCACCCTCAAGGAGGCTCGCGCGCAGATCGTGACGCTCAAGGAGGAGATCGACCGGCTCGCCCAGCCGCCCAGCGGCTACGGCGTCTTCCTCGCAGCGCACGACGACGGCACGGTGGACATCTTCACCGGCGGACGCAAGCTCCGGGTCGCCGTCTCGCCCTCGCTGGACGCCGCCGAGCTGCGGCGTGGCCAGGAGGTCCTGCTCAACGACGCCCTCAACATCGTCGACGCGTTCGGTTACGAACGGGTCGGCGAGGTGGTCATGCTCAAGGAGATCCTGGCGGGTCCCGAGGGCGCTGCGGGTGACCGGGCGCTGGTGGTCTCGCACTCCGACGAGGAGCGGATCGTGCACCTCGCCGAGACCCTGATCGGCACGCCGATCCGGGCCGGCGACTCGCTCATGATCGAACCCCGTTCGGCGTACGCGTACGAGCGGATCCCGAAGAGCGAGGTCGAGGAGCTGGTCCTGGAGGAGGTGCCCGACGTCGACTACACCGACATCGGTGGCCTCCAGTCGCAGATCGAACAGATTCGCGACGCCGTGGAACTGCCCTTCCTGCACGCCGACCTCTTCCGCGAGCACCAGCTCCGGCCGCCGAAGGGCATCCTGCTCTACGGTCCGCCCGGCTGCGGCAAGACGCTCATCGCCAAGGCGGTGGCGAACTCGCTGGCCAAGAAGATCGCCGAGCGGGAGGGCAAGGAGAAGCACACCAGCTTCTTCCTCAACATCAAGGGCCCCGAGCTGCTCAACAAGTACGTCGGCGAGACCGAGCGGCACATCCGGCTGATCTTCCAGCGCGCCCGGGAGAAGGCCGGCGAGGGCACCCCGGTAATCGTCTTCTTCGACGAGATGGACTCGATCTTCCGGACCCGTGGCTCCGGCGTCTCCTCCGACGTGGAGAACACCATCGTCCCGCAGCTGCTCAGCGAGATCGACGGTGTCGAGGGGCTGGAGAACGTCATCGTGATCGGCGCCTCCAACCGGGAGGACATGATCGACCCGGCCATCCTGCGCCCCGGCCGGCTCGACGTGAAGATCAAGATCGAGCGTCCGGACGCCGAGGCGGCCAAGGACATCTTCTCCAAGTACATCCTCTCCGGGCTGCCCCTGCACCCGGATGACCTGGCCGAGCACGGCGGCGACCCTCAGGCCACCGTGGCGGCGATGATCGACGCGGTCGTGCTGCGGATGTACTCCGAAACCGAGGAGAACCGCTTCCTCGAGGTGACCTACGCCAACGGGGACAAGGAAGTCCTCTACTTCAAGGACTTCAACTCCGGCGCGATGATCCAGAACATCGTCGACCGGGGCAAGAAGATGGCGATCAAGGAGTTCCTCACCTCCGGGCGCAAGGGGCTGCGGTTGCAGCACCTGCTCGACGCCTGCGTCGACGAGTTCCGCGAGAACGAGGACCTGCCCAACACCACCAACCCCGACGACTGGGCCCGGATCTCCGGCAAGAAGGGCGAGCGGATCGTCTACATCCGCACGCTCGTCTCCGGCGGCAAGGGCGCCGAGGCCGGCCGGTCCATCGAGACCGCCAGCAACACCGGCCAGTACCTCTGAGAAGGACCAGCTCCGACGGAGGCCCGTGGCGCGCGACGCGCCGCGGGCCTCCGCGCTTGGAGGCCGGCCGCGACACCGTACGCCCGCCGGTCGGCACGCCCCCATCCCGCGTGCCGGCGACTACGCTCGACGTGACGGCGCACCGGGATGGGCGAGCGAAGCGGGTAGGTCGATGAGCGTCAGACGAATCATGGGCACCGAGGTCGAGTACGGCATCTCCGTGCCCGGCCAGGCCGGGGCCAACCCGATGGTCACCTCGTCCCAGGTGGTCAACGCCTACGGGGCGCGCCCCGAGCTCAACCGCGGCGGCCGGGCCCGGTGGGACTACGAGGAGGAGTCGCCGCTGCGCGACGCCCGCGGCTTCACCTACTCCGGCGCCGCGTACGACCCGGCCGAGGCGCTCGCCGACGAGGACCTCGGCCTGGCCAACGTGATACTCACCAACGGTGCCCGGCTCTACGTCGACCACGCCCACCCGGAGTACTCCACCCCCGAGGTGACCAACCCCCTCGACATCGTCCGCTGGGACAAGGCGGGGGAGCGGGTGATGGCCGAGGCGTCCCGCCGGGCCGCCACCATCCCCGGCACCCACCCGATCCACCTGTACAAGAACAACACCGACAACAAGGGCGCCAGCTACGGTGCCCACGAGAACTACCTGATGCGGCGGCAGACCCCGTTCGCCGACATCGTGGCGTACCTGACGCCGTTCTTCGTCACCCGGCAGATCGTCTGCGGCGCCGGCCGGGTCGGCATCGGCCAGGACGGCGGAAAGAGCGGCTTCCAGATCTCCCAGCGTGCCGACTTCTTCGAGGTCGAGGTCGGGCTGGAGACCACCCTCAAGCGGCCGATCATCAACACCCGCGACGAGCCGCACGCCGACGCCGACAAGTACCGCCGGCTGCACGTCATCATCGGTGACGCCAACCTCTCGGAGATCTCCACCTACCTCAAGGTGGGCACCACGGCGCTGATCCTCTCCATGATCGAGGAGAAGGCGCTCGGCAGCGACCTGGGCATCGCCGACCCGGTCGCCGAGCTGCGCGCGGTGAGCCACGACCCGGGCCTGACGCACCTGATGCGGCTGCGCGACGGCCGGAAGCTGACCGCGCTGGACGTCCAGTGGGCGTACCTGGAGCGGGTCCGGTCCTTCGTGGACGACCGGTACGGCAACGACGTCGACGAGCAGACCGCGGACGTGCTGGCCCGCTGGGAGAGCGTGCTGGACCGGCTCGGCCGGGATGCCTTCCTCTGCGCCGACGAGCTGGACTGGGTGGCCAAGCTGCGGCTGCTGGAGGGCTACCGGGAGCGCGAGAAGCTCTCCTGGGGCTCGCACAAGCTCCAGTTGGTCGACCTCCAGTACTCCGACGTCCGGCCGGAGAAGGGCCTCTACCACCGGCTGGTCTCCCGCGGCTCGATGAAGACGCTGCTGACCGACGAGCAGACGCGTACCGCGATGACCGAGCCGCCGGAGGACACCCGGGCCTACTTCCGGGGCCGCTGCCTGGCCCAGTACGCCTCTGAGGTGGTCGCGGCGAGCTGGGACTCGGTCATCTTCGACGTCGGGCGGGAGTCCCTGGTCCGGGTGCCGATGATGGAGCCTGAGCGGGGCACCCGGAAGCACGTCGGCGCGCTCTTCGACCGGTGCAACACCGCCAAGGACCTGTTGGAGACGCTGACCGGCAACTGAGCCGTACCGGACGGACGCCCGTCGAGTGCCGGAAGCTGGCGCGCGGCGGGCTTTTCGTCGCTCCCGCGAGGTAAGTTCATCGCAGACGATCGTGGAGGAGGCAGCAATGGCCACTCATGACAGCGGCGGCCAGTCGCAGTCCGGCAAGTCCCGCCAGGGCGAGGAGATCGAGGACGTCACCACCGAGGCCAACCCCGAGGTGGCCGAGCGGCACGCCGAGATCACCGAGGACGTCGACGACCTGCTCGACGAGATCGACTCCGTCCTGGAGGAGAACGCCGAGGAATTTGTCAGGGGTTACGTACAAAAAGGAGGCCAGTGATCATTTCGGGGCGAAACGGACATGCCGCGTCCCTCGGATGATCAGAATGGCCGACGGCGTTGCCGCGACTGCGGGGAATGGAAGCCGCTCGACGAATTATGTGCGAGCAGCAAGCGCCCCAGCGGTCGCGGCAGCTACTGCAAACCCTGCTTCAACAAGCGCTCGAAGGCGAGTTACGCCAAGCGGGTGAAGGCAATGCACGGCCGAGAGGTTAAGCCTGCCCGGGAAGTTCCGGAAGGCCATCGCTTCTGCGCCGACTGTGGAACCGTCAAGCCCGTGGTCGATTTCCCCCGTAACCGTGCCGACAGCACGGGCTATGCCACGTACTGCAAGCCTTGCCACACCAGCCGCACCAAGGAAGTGAGGCAGCGCCTGTACGGCGGTAGCCGTGAGTACCACCTGCGGCGCCGCTACGGCGTGGGGCAGAAGGAGTTCGACGAGCTCCTCGCCGAGCAGGGCGGCGTCTGTGCGATCTGCGGGACCCCCGACCCGCAACATCTGGACCGCGATCATCGCACCGGATGGGTGCGCGGGATACTCTGCTTCAACTGCAACGGTGGTCTTGGCCAGTTCCGTGACAGTCCCACGAGACTGGCCAGGGCGATCACGTACCTGAGAGGAACCACGTGGCAGCGGGCTTTGATCCATCCGGGCGTCTACCAGATGTGTTCACCAACGCGGGGACGTCCTCCTTCACCTCGTTCCTGAGTCGGGTGGCCCCGGAGATGCTGCCCGGCCGGCGGCCGCTGCCGCCCGGCATGGCCGCCGACCTGGCGCCGCACGCGACGACCATCGTGGCCATCTCCGCCGCCGGTGGTGTGGTCATGGCCGGCGACCGGCGGGCCACCATGGGCAACCTGATCGCCCAGCGCGACATCGAGAAGGTGCACCCCGCCGACGCCTACTCGCTGGTCGGCATCGCCGGCACCGCGGGCATCGGGATCGAGCTGATGCGACTGTTCCAGGTGGAGCTGGAGCACTACGAGAAGATCGAGGGCGCGATGCTCTCGCTCGACGGCAAGGCCAACCGGCTCGCCTCGATGATCCGTGGCAACCTCGGCGCGGCGATGCAGGGCCTCGCGGTCGTCCCGCTCTTCGCCGGCTTCGACCTGGCCGCGAGCGACCCGGCCCGGGCCGGTCGGATCTTCAGTTTCGACGTCACCGGCGGCCCTTACGAGGAGACCGGCTACGACGCGATCGGCTCCGGCTCGCTCTTTGCCAAGTCCGCGCTGAAGAAGCGTTTCCGCGCCGGCATTTCGATCGACGACGCGACCCGCCTGGCCGTCGAGGCGCTCTACGACGCCGCCGACGACGACACCGCCACCGGCGGGCCGGACCTCACCCGTCGGATCTACCCGGTGGTGATGACGGCGACGGCCGAGGGCACCCACCGGCTCACCGACGCCGAGACGGCGGCGATCGCCGAGTCGGTCGTCGCCGGCCGGATGGAGAACCCGGGCGGCTGACCCCGCTCCCGTCCACCTGTCAGCAGTCGTCAGCACAGCGCCCGAAGGAGAACCGCCGCCGTGGCCATGCAGTTCTACGCCTCGCCCGAGCAGATCATGCGCGACCGCTCCGAGCTGGCCCGCAAGGGCGTCGCCCGGGGCCGGAGCGCGGTGGTCCTCAGCTATGCCGGTGGGGTGCTCTTCGTCGCGGAGAACCTCTCCAGCGCCCTGCACAAGGTCAGTGAGATCTACGACCGGATCGGCTTCGCCGCGGTCGGTCGCTACAACGAGTTCGAGAACCTGCGCCGCGCCGGGGTGCGGATGGCCGACCTGAACGGCCTGAGCTACGACCGGCGTGACGTCACCGGCCGCGCCCTGGCGAACGCGTTCGCGCAGACGCTGGGGTCCATCTTCACCGAGCAGTCCAAGCCGTTCGAGGTGGAGATCTGCGTGGCGCAGGTCGGCGCCACCGCCGAGGACGACGAGCTGTACCGGATCACCTACGACGGCTCGGTCAACGACGAGCCGGGTCGGATGGCAATGGGCGGGCAGGCCGAGGCGATCACCGGGGTGCTCAAGGCGCAGCATCGGCCGGAGATGTCGCTCAGCGAGGCGGTCAAGGTGGCCGTGCAGGCGTTGAGCAGCGTCGGCGGCGAGGGCGGCGCCTCCCGGACGATCGCCGCCAACCAGCTCGAGGTGGCGGTGCTGGACCGCGGCCGGGTGGGGCGCACCTTCCGGCGGGTGACCGGGGCGGCGCTGACCGGGCTGCTGGACGGCGACGCGTCGGCCGACGCCGCGCCGGCCGGTGGGCGGGCGAAGACGCCGACGGTGCCCACCGAGGAGGCGCACAAGCCGACCACGTCCGCCGGGTCGGCCGACCTGGAGGGTGCGCGGCCGGAGCAGCCGGAGGCGTAGCGCGCGCACGTCACGCGGGGGTCGGGGTGTCACCCCGGCCCCTGCGGCGTGTCCGGGCCGCGCGGGCGGCGGCCGGCGGCGGGACCTGACTCAGCGCGTACGCAGCAGCGGCTTCGCGGCGGCCCAGTAGCCGGCGGCGATGACGTTGTAGATGGCCATGCCGGGGGGCGACTCGACGTTCGACGGGTCGACCTTCGCGGTCATCAGTTCGGCGATCATCCCGTCGGGCACGGTCCGCTCGTCCTGGAGTCGGCGGCGGCGCGCGCGCAGCCAGGCACGGTTGGCCCAGAGCCAGCCCCAGCCGCGGACCTTCTCCCGGCTCCAGCCGCCGAGCAGCGCGGCGACCAGCATGGCCGCCTCGGTGAGCAGCAGCATCGGCGCGAGCACCGCCAGGGTGCGCGTCTCGTACGCGGTGAGCAGGGAGATCAGCCGGTTCCGCTCGAGCAGGTAGTGCTTGAGCTTGTTGCGGGAGAACTCGTAGTGGTGCACGACCACGGCGTCCGGGACGTACTCCTGGCGGAGCCCGCGCTGCCACAGCCGCAGGCTGAGTTCGGTGTCCTCGTGGTAGGCGAAGTACTCGGCGGCGAAGCCGTCCAGCTCCCGCCAGAGCTCCCGGTTGATGACGAAGCAGCAGCCGCTGACCGAGGGGACGGTGGTGCGGACGGCGTGCGCGCTGGCGGGTTGGCCGTTGCCGCCGGCCCAGGAGAGGCCGATGAAGTGCAGCGGGTTGCCGGAGGTGTTGATGATGTCGGGGTTCTCGGCGAGCCGGATGGAGGCCATCGCGGCGCCGACGCCGGGCTCGCCGGCGACGGCGACGGTCTTGGCCAGGGCGTCGGGTGCGACGACCGCGTCGGAGTTGACGAAGGCGAGCCATTCGCCGGTCGCCTCGGCCGCGCCGATCCGGCAGCCGCCGGAGTAGCCGGTGTTCACCTCGGGGCGGATCACCCGGACGCCGGGGAAGCCCTTGACGATGTCGATGCCGTCGCCGGTGCAGCCGTTGTCCACGACGATCAGCTCGAGGTCCAGGCCGGTGGAGTCGAGGACGGCCCGGGCGGCGTCGGCCAGGTACGGCTCCGCGCCGTATGCCAGCATCACGGCGGTCACCTGTGGGCGGGTCATCGGAGGCCTCCGGATACTCCAGCGGTGGCCGCCTCGTCGAGGGGCCTCGTCGGGGCGGGGGTGGGGGAGCCGCCGCGCAGCAGCAGCGCCATGACGGCGACCACCACGACGGAGGCGGCGGTGTAGGCCAGCTCGACCCGCAGCGCGACCGGCGCCGGGGTGATCGTGACGGCGACCAGGGCGGCCACGCCGACGGTCCAGGCGAGGGCCTGCGCGCGGTGCCGGTCGAGGGCGAGCAGCGCCTGGCCGAGCACCATCGCCCACAGGTAGGCGAGGGTGGCGACGGCCAGCCAGGCGAAGTCGCCGTGGCCGAGCACGTCGGGGGCGTCGAAGAGGGTGCGGACCAGCCAGGGGCCGAGCAGCACGGCGCCGATCGCGCCGGTGACGCCGAGCGCGGTGACGATGCCCAGGGCGCGGCGCAGCAGGCCGTGGAAGGCGGCGCGGTCGCCGGTGGTGGCGGAGGTGGCCAGGCCGGGCAGCAGGGACGCCTGCAACGAGCCGAAGACGAAGAGCGGGATGCGGACCAGCACCAGCGCGGAGAGCAGCGCCCCGGCGGTGGCGACGTCGGACGGGGCGAGCAGCCGTACGTTGATCACGCCGACGTTAACCACCGCCTGGGAGAGCAGGCTGGAGACGGCGAGCAGGCCGAGGCCGTGCAGCAGGGCGCTCCAGGCGACCGGCACGCCGCCGCCGACGGCGCGCAGCACCGGCGGGAGGGTGACCAGGACGGCGAGCAGCGGGGCGGCGACGAGTACCGCGCCGTACCAGACCGGGTCGGTGACACCGGTGAGGCCGAGCAGGGCGACCATCGCGATCCGCAGGCCGCCGTCGACCCCGAGCTGCGTGCCGTACCAGGGGAAGTGTCCGAGGCCGGCGAGGACGCCGCGGGTGGTGTAGGAGACGGCGGTCGCGGCGAGCGCGCCGATCAGCACGGCGACCATGGTGTCGTCGCCGGCGAAGAGCCGGTCGGCGATCGTCCGGTGGCCGGCGAGGACCGCCACGGCCATCACCGCGAGGACGGTGGCGGCGAGCACGCTGGCGCGGCTGAGCACCGGCCCGGGTGGCAGGCCCTGGCTGCGGCGGGCGGCGACCACCCGGGCGGTCTCCTGCTCGAAGGGGAGGAAGACGCCGATGCCGAGGGTAAACACGATCGACCAGAGCACCGACAGCGACGAGTAGTCGGCGGCGTCCAGGGCGTGCCCGGCCACCGCGAGGTGGACGTAGGAGGCCAGCCCGAGCAGGGCCAGCCCGACGCCCACGGCGAGGGTGCCGGGTGGGACGAGGTCCTTCAGTCGACGGATCACCGGCGGATGAGGGCGAGGGTGAGCACGGCGAAGGCGCGGCCGAGGTAGATCATGGCCTTGGCGGGGGAGTGGCTGGGGGTGCCGGCCATCCGCCGGCGCATCGCCACCGGCACCTGGCGGATCCGGTATCCGCGCCGGGCGGTGTGCACCAGCGTCTCCACGGTGTCGCCGAGGTACTCGGCCGGGTACCAGCCGGCGAACATCTCGATCACCCGCCGGTTGGCGGCGCGGAACCCGGAGGTGGTGTCGGTGAGCCGGGTGCGGGCGATCCGGGAGAGCACCGCGGAGAGCATCACCATCGCCCAGCGGCGCGGGCCGCGGACGCTGTAGTCGCCCTCCCCGGCGAACCGGGCGCCGATCACCAGGTCGTTCTCGTCGAGCAGGTCGACCAGCTTGGGCACGTAGCGGGGGTCGTGCTGGCCGTCGGCGTCGATCTGGACGGCCACGTCGTAGTCGTGGTCGCGGGCGTACCGGTAGCCGAGCCGCATGGCCCCGCCCACCCCGAGGTTGTACGGGAGTTTGGCGACCAGGGCGCCGGCGGCGGCCGCCACGGCGGCGGTGCGGTCGGTGGAGCCGTCGTCGACGACGAGGACGTCCACGCCCGGCAGTTCGCCGCGGACCTCGCCGACGACGTCGGCGATGGAGCCGGACTCGTTCAGCGCCGGGATGATGATCAGGGTGCGCTTGCCGTTAACCATCGTGGGACACCAGCCCGTCGCGCGCGGCGCCAACCCGGGCCGCCCGTTCCGCGTCGATCTCCGCGCGGAGCAGGGCGAAGTCCTCGGCGAGGGTGCGGGTCTCCTCCTCCAGGGCGCTGACCTCCCAGCTCAGGTGCACGCAGACCAGCAGGAGGAAGACGATGCCGAGGAAGAGCACCAGGCTGACGCCGGAGACCACGCCGAGGAAGCCGGCGACGTTGTCGAGCAGCCTGGGGAACAGCGACAGCGGGATGACGATGACCAGCACGCCCAGCCAGAGCATGCCGTACTTCTCCCGGAGCTGGCGACGGCGCAGCAGCTCGACGATCGTCCCGAGCAGGATCAGGCCGGTCAGTCCGGTGACCAGGGTGAGCTTCATGCGACCTTCCACGGGGCGGGTGGAGTGGCGGAGTCGAACGCGTCGGCCAGGGTGTCGCGCCAGTCCGGCAGCGCGGGCAGGCCGGCGGCGGCCCAGCGGTCGTGCGATAGCACACTGTACGCGGGTCGGGGGGCGGGACGCGGATACCGGTCGCTGGTGGTGGGCCGGATCCGGTCCGGGTCGAGTCCGGCCAGGGTGAACGTGGCCCGGGCCAGCCCGTACCAGGTGGTGTGGCCGGAGCAGGTGCCGTGGTAGGTGCCGGCGGCGGCCCGGCCGGCGAGCGCCGCGTCGGCCAGCGCGACGAGCTGGGTGGCCAGGGCGTACGACCAGGTGGGTTGGCCCTGCTGGTCGTCGACCACGTCGAGGTGGTCGCGCTGCCCGGCGAGGCGGAGCATGGTGGCCACGAAGTTGGGCCCGTGCGCGCCGTAGAGCCAGGCGGTGCGCACCACGTACCCGGTGTCGGGCAGCAGCCGGGCCACCGCCCGTTCGCCGGCGAGCTTGCTGCGCCCGTACGCGTTGACCGGGTCGGTGGGCGCGTCCTCCGGGTAGGGGCTGGTGGCGTCGCCCGGGAAGACGTAGTCGGTGGAGACGTGCAGCAGCCGGGCGCCGGTGGCGGCGCAGGCGGCGGCGAGGTGCGCCACGGCGTCGCCGTTGACCGCGGTGGCCGCCGCCTCGTCGGTTTCCGCCCCGTCGACGTCGGTCCAGGCCGCCGCGTTGAGCACCACGTCGTGGCCGGTGACGGCGGCCCGGACCGCCTCGGCGCCGGTGACGTCCAGCTCCTTGCGGGTCGCGGCGGTCACCGTGAGGTCGGGGCGGTGCGCCAGGACGGCCAGCAGGTCCCGGCCGAGCATCCCGCCGGCGCCGGTGACGAGGACGCGGGTCATGCCGCCTTCGCCGCCTTCAGCGGCTCCCACCAGGCCCGGTTGTCCCGGTACCACTGGACGGTCTCGGCCAGGCCGCGGTCCAGGTCGATGCTCGGGGCGTACCCCAGTTCGGTGTTGATCTTGGTGATGTCCAGCGAGTAGCGGCGGTCGTGGCCCTTGCGGTCGGCGACCGGGACGACCCGGTCCCAGCCGGCGCCGCAGGCGTCCAGCAGCCGGCCGGTCAGCTCCTTGTTGCTCAGCTCGGTGCCGCCGCCGATGTTGTACACCTCGCCGGCGCGCCCCTTCTGCTGGACCAGTGCGATGCCCCGGCAGTGGTCGTGCACGTGCAGCCAGTCCCGGACGTTGCCGCCGTCGCCGTAGAGCGGCACGGTGCCCCCGTCGAGCAGGTTCGTCACGAAGAGCGGGATGACCTTCTCCGGGAACTGGTACGGCCCGTAGTTGTTGGAGCAGCGGGTGACCACCACGTCCATGCCGTGGGTGCGGTGGTACGCCAGGGCGAGCAGGTCGGAGCCGGCCTTCGAGGCCGAGTACGGGGAGTTCGGCGCCAGCGGCCAGGTCTCCGTCCAGGAACCGGAGTCGATCGAGCCGTACACCTCGTCGGTGGAGACGTGCACGAAGCGGCCGGTGCCGTGCCGCAGCGCGGCGTCCAGCAGGGTCTGGGTGCCCAGCACGTTGGTGGTGACGAAGGGCGCGGCCCCGGCGATCGACCGGTCGACGTGCGACTCGGCGGCGAAGTGCACGATCACGTCGTGGCCGGCGACCACCTCGTCGACCAAGGCCGGGTCGCAGATGTCGCCCTGCACGAACCGCAGCCGCGGATCGTCGCGGACCGGGGCGAGGTTCGCCAGGTTGCCGGAATAGGTGAGCTTGTCCAGCACGGTCACCGCGGTGGGCCCGACGTCGGGCACCCCGGAGGCATCACCGCCGGGCACACCCAGCAGCATCCGTACGTACTCCGACCCGATGAATCCGGCTCCGCCGGTGACGAGGATCCTCACGGGTCCGGAAGTGTACGCGAGCTGACCTGCCTCTCAGGTGCCCGTGGCCCTGGTGTCCGGTTCGCATCGCGGCCGGTACGCTCCGCGGGTGCGTGGAATCCTTCTCGCCGGTGGCACCGGCTCCCGACTCTGGCCGATCACCCGGGCGGTGTCCAAGCAGCTGATGCCGGTCTTCGACAAGCCGATGATCTACTACCCGCTCTCCACCCTGGTGATGTCCGGGGTGCGGGAGGTCCTGGTCATCACGACGCCGGAGGACCAAACCCAGTTCCAGCGGCTGCTCGGCGACGGCTCCCAGTGGGGCCTGCGCCTGGAGTACGTCGCCCAGCCCCGCCCGGAGGGCATCGCGCAGGCCTTCGTGCTCGGTGCGGACTTCATCGGCGACGAGCCGGTCGCGCTGATCCTGGGTGACAACATCTTCCACGGCGCCGGCCTGGGCCGGCAGCTCGCCGCCAACACCGACCTGGTCGGCGGCCGGGTCTTCGCGTACCCGGTGGCCAACCCCGAGGCGTACGGGGTGGTGGACTTCGACGCCGACGGCAGGGTCCTGTCGATCGAGGAAAAGCCGGAGAAGCCGAAGTCCCGGTACGCGGTGCCCGGGTTGTACTTCTACGACAACCGGGTCGTCGACATCGCCCGCAAGCTCACCCCGAGCGCCCGGGGCGAGCTGGAGATCACCGCGGTGAACGAGGTGTACCGCGAGTTCGGCGAGCTGTCGGTGACCGTGCTGGACCGGGGCACCGCCTGGCTGGACACCGGCACCTTCACCTCGATGATGCAGGCCGGCGAGTTCGTCCGGGTGATCGAGGAGCGGCAGGGCATGAAGATCGGCTGCGTCGAGGAGGTGGCCTGGCGGGCCGGCCTGATCGACGACGCGCGGCTGCGCGAGCTGGCCGCGCCGCTGGCCAAGAGCGGCTACGGCGACTACCTGCTCGGCCTGCTGGCCGAGGGGTCGGAGGCGGCCCGATGAAGATCCGTCCGCTGAGCATCGAGGGCGCCTGGGAGATCACCCCCCAGCAGCACGGCGACCCGCGCGGGCTGTTCATGGAGTGGTACCGCTTCGACCGGCTCGCCGAGGCGGTCGGCCACCCGCTGCGGCTGGCCCAGGGAAACCTGTCGGTCTCCGCCCGCGGCGTGGTGCGCGGCATCCACTTCGCCGACGTCCCACCCGGCCAGGCCAAGTACGTCACCTGCGTGCGCGGGGCGGTGCTCGACGTGATCGTCGACCTGCGGGTCGGCTCGCCGACCTTCGGGCGGTGGGAGGGCGTCCGGCTGGACGACGCCGACCGCCGCGCGGTCTACCTCGCCGAGGGACTGGGGCACGGCTTCTGCGCGCTGACCGACGACGCCACGCTCAGCTACCTCTGCTCCACCACCTACAACCCGAGCGGCGAGCACGCGGTGCATCCGCTCGATGAGGACCTGGCGATCGAGTGGCCGGCCGAGGTGCCGCAGCTCTCCGCCCGGGACGACGCCGCGCCGACCCTGGCGCAGGCCCGGGAGTCCGGGCTGCTGCCCGACTTCGCGGTCTGCCGGTCGTTCACCGCCGGGCTCAGGCCGGACGGAATGTCGTACTCGGACGGGATTTGATCGACCGGAGAGCATGAGCTGTGCCGCGACAGTGACGAACGGGGCCTCCGGGCGGCTAATGTCACATCATGGAGCGGCGAATCTTCGGCCTCGAGACCGAGTACGGCGTCACCTGCACCTACCGGGGGCAGCGACGGTTGTCCCCCGACGAGGTAGCCCGGTACCTCTTCCGCCGCGTCGTGTCGTGGGGGCGGTCGAGCAACGTCTTCCTGCGCAACGGCGCCCGGCTCTACCTCGACGTCGGGTCCCACCCGGAGTACGCCACCCCCGAGTGCGACTCCGTGGTGGACCTGGTCGCCCACGACCGGGCCGGTGAGCGGATCCTCGAAGGGCTGCTCATCGACGCCGAGAAGCGGCTGCACGACGAGGGCATCGCGGGCGAGATCTACCTGTTCAAGAACAACACCGACTCGGCCGGCAACTCGTACGGCTGCCACGAGAACTACCTGGTGTCCCGGCACGGCGAGTTCGGCCGGCTCGCCGACGTGCTGATCCCCTTCCTGGTCACCCGACAGTTGATCTGCGGCGCCGGCAAGGTGCTGCAGACCCCGCGCGGGGCGGTCTACTGCCTGTCCCAGCGGGCCGAGCACATCTGGGAGGGCGTCTCCTCGGCGACCACCCGCAGCCGCCCGATCATCAACACCCGCGACGAGCCGCACGCCGACGCGGAGCGCTACCGCCGGCTGCACGTCATCGTCGGCGACTCCAACATGAACGAGGTCACCACGCTGCTCAAGGTCGGCTCCGCCGACATCGTGCTGCGGATGATCGAGGCCGGCGTGGTGATGCGCGACCTGTCGCTGGAGAACCCGATCCGGGCGATCCGCGAGGTGTCGCACGACATCACCGGCCGGCGCAAGGTGCGGCTGGCCTCCGGCAAGGAGGTCAGCGCCCTGGAGATCCAGCAGGAATACCTCGCCAAGGCGACCGAGTTCGTGGAGCGGCGCGGCGGCGACCAGACCGCCAAGCGGGTCGTGGAGCTCTGGGGTCGGGTGCTGCGCGCGGTGGAAACCGGTGACCTGGAGCCGGTCTCCCGGGAGATCGACTGGGTGACCAAGCTGCGCCTGATCGAGCGCTACCAGCGCAAGCACGACCTGCCGCTGTCCCACCCCCGGGTGGCCCAGATGGACCTGGCCTACCACGACGTGCGCCGGGGCCGGGGCCTCTACGCGCTGCTGGAGCGGCGCGGCGAGGTGGACCGGATCGCCACCGACCCGGAGATCTTCGAGGCGAAGGAGACCCCGCCGCAGACCACCCGGGCCCGGCTGCGCGGGGAGTTCATCCGGCACGCCCAGGAGAAGCGGCGCGACTTCACCGTCGACTGGGTGCACCTGAAGCTCAACGACCAGGCGCAGCGCACCGTGCTCTGCAAGGACCCGTTCCGGGCGTACGACGAGCGGGTCGAGCGGCTGATCGCCAGCATGTGACGTTCCGGCGGCCGGTGCGGCACGCACCGGCCGCCGGCCCACCGGTACGCTGGCGTGGCGATGAACACTTCCGAATCCTCCGACCGCGAGCGCGGCGCCGAGAAGCTGAACTGGATCGAGCGTCGGCGCGAGAAGATCCGCGAGGAGATCGCGCGCAACCGTCGCGGCGAATACACCGTGCCGACCTGGGTGCTGGTGGTTGCCCTGGTCGCCATCGTCGGGGGCTGGTTCGCCCTCATCTTCCTCGTCGGCTGACCCGCCCTCCGGCGCTCAGCCCGGCAGGCCCGCCGCGTGCCGTCCGGCCGCCGCCGCGGCCAGGAAGTAGGCGTGGTCGGCGTCCAGGCCACGACCCATCGTGGACAGCGTCACCGGCAGGGCGCGCAGCGCGTCGTCCAGGCCGTCGGTGGGCACCCGGACCAGGGCGTGCCGCGCCGCGAGCGGGGCCAGCGCGGCGTCCACCTCGGCGGCCAGCGCCGGCGCCAGGTCCGCCGGCACGACGAGGTCCGCCCGGGCCAGGGCGACCCGGCCGTACGCGGTGAGGCTGTGGTGCGACACCCCCCGGTGCCGGGGGCGGGGGTCGGCGTCGGAGATCCGCAGTGAGCCGACCGGCCGACCGCCGAGCGCGGCCACCGCGTTCACCGCCTCGCCGACGGCCACCCCGGAGAAGCCCCACCGGGTGCCGGTGCCCAGGTTGCCGGGGCCCTGGGCGACGATCGCCACGTCGGCGCGGAGCACGTGCCGGGCGGCCAGCAGCCCGCTGTGCAGGGTGGCGGCCTCCAGGTCACCGCCGAACGCCTGCCCCACGCTGACCGTGCCGACCAGGTGGTCGCGCAGCCCGTCCAGGGTGCGGGAGAACCAGGCGGGCAGTGCCCCGCCGTCGGTGAGCAGGTAGGCCACCCTGGCCCCGGGGGCGTCGGCGTGGACGCCGGCCAGGATCGCCGGCAGCGCCGAGTGCAGGTCGGCGGTGACCACCGGCAACCCGTCCAGTCCCTCCGCGGCGGCGAGCAGCTCGTGGTGCGGGGAGGCCTCCTCGTCGACGCCGAGCATGATCGGTTGCAGCGGGGTGTACCGGGCCTTGACCAGGTGCCCGGCGTCGCGGGTGTCGCCACCCTGCGGCGGGTCGGCGGGCAGCCGGTCGGGCAGCGCCACGACCAGCGCGTACCCGCCGGTGCCGAGGCCCATCAGCAGGGCGCCGGCGTTGAGCAGCACCCGGTCGCCGGGCTCCGGGTCGCCGACCAGCGCCGGGTAGGCCAGCGCCCGCATGGTGGACCCGTCGGGCAGGGCGACGTCGAGTTCCACCGCGCCGGCCCAGCGCCGCCGTACCGTCGTGACCGTTCCCGACCGCCATCGCACCATGCCGGCGACGCTATCGGCGACGCCGCGGGGCGCCGCCCCCGGGGGCCGCGGCTCAGGGCTGGCCGGTCGCCCGGGTCTGCTGGTCCACCGGACGTTCCTGCTCGTCCTGGGTCCGTCGGGCCCGCCGGCCGTCCTTGCCGGGCATCGAGCGGGTGGGGTCGAGGAAGACGTACCCGATCTCCGGGTAGCGCTCGGTGAGCCGGCGCTCCGCCTCGTCGGCGGCTGCCTCGATGTCCGCGCCGGTGGCGTCGTCGTGGAAGTCGACCTTGGCGGCGACCAGGATGTCCTCCGGGCCGAGCTGCATGGTCATCAGGGTGTCGATCCGGTTGACGGTGGGCAGGCCGGCCAGCTCCCGCTCGATCTCTCGGTGCAGCCGCTCGGGCACGGCCCGGCCGACCAGCAGCGACAGGTTGCTCTTGGCGAGGATCGTGGCCACCACCAGTAGCAGCAGGCCGATCGCGATCGAGGCCAGGCCGTCCCAGAGCTCGTCGTCGGTGTATTCCGACAGGCCGAGCCCGATCCCGGCGATGAGCAGGCCGGTCAGGGCGGCGCTGTCCTCCAGGAAGACCGCCTTGACCGTGGTGTCGGCGGTCAGCCACAGGAAGCGGCGCGGGGTGGTCCGCCAGCGGCGGGACTCGCGGCGGATCTGCCGCACGGCCCGGGCCAGGGAGATCGACTCTATGGCGAAGGAGACCGCCAGCACGATGTACGACGTCAGGTAGTTGCCGGTGTGCTTGTGCACGAGGATGGTGGTCACGCCGTGGGTGATCGCGAACCCGGCCCCGGCGACGAAGGTGAACAGCGCGGCGAGGAAGGCCCAGACGTAGCTCTCCTTGCCGTACCCGAAGGGGTGCCGGGTGTCCGCGGGCCGCGCGCCCCGGCGCAGCGCCAGGTAGAGCAGCACCTCGGTGGTGGTGTCGGCGACCGAGTGGGCGGCCTCGGAGAGCATCGCCGCGGAGCCGGAGATCAGCCCGGCGACCAGCTTGGCGATGGCGATGGCGAGGTTCGCCGCACCGGCGACGACGACGGTGCCGACGCTCTCGGTCTTGACTTCCGCTTCCGACATGCGGTCACCCTAAGTCTGCCCGGTCGACGCCGCCCCGGGAGTGGACGCGGAGGTCCACCACACGCCGCGCCCGCGCGGGTGCACCCGCGCGACGTGTGGGCTGCTAGCGTTCACACGTGTCGCGCAGCCGTACCGAACGCCTGGTCAACCTGGTGATCTGCCTGCTGTCCACGCGACGGTTCCTGACCGCCGCGCAGATCGCCGCGACCGTGCCCGGTTACGAGCACGATCCGGACGACCCGAAGGAGCACGAGGCCTTCCAGCGCAAGTTCGAGCGGGACAAGGCCGAACTGCGGGAGCTGGGGGTGCCGCTGGAGACGGGCACGGCCAGCGTCTTCGACGCCGAACCCGGCTACCGGATCGCGCACCGGGAGTACGCGCTGCCGGACATTCCGCTCGCGCCGGATGAGGCCGCGGCCGTGGGCATCGCCGCCCGGCTCTGGCAGCACGCCGGGCTGGCCGCCGCCGCCTCCTCCGGGCTGGCCAAGCTGCGCGCCGCCGGCGTCGACGTGGACCCCCAGGCCACCCTGGGCCTGGAGCCCATGGTCACCGTCGACCCGTCGTTCGCGCCGCTGACCGCCGCCGCCCGGGACCGGCGCCAGGTCAACTTCGACTACCGGGTGCCCGACCGCGACGAGCCGACCCGCCGCCGCCTCCAGCCGTGGGGCGTGGTCTGCTGGCGCGGCCGGTGGTACGTGGTCGGCCACGACCTGGACCGGGAGGCGACCCGCTGCTTCCGGCTCTCCCGGGTGGTGGGCGCGGTCCGGGTGACCGGTGAACCGGGCGGCTACCAGCCGCCGGCCGGCGTCGACCTGATCAGCCACGTGGCCCGCTGGTCCGGGCCGGTCGAGCGGACCGGCCGGGCCACCGTGCTGGTCGCCCCGGGTCGGGCCGCCGGCCTGCGGCGCTGGGCGGTGCAGAGCGGGTCCGGGCCGGACGGCGACCGGCTGGTGCTGCCGTACGCCGACCCGGAGCACCTCGCCGGCCAGCTCGTCGGGTACGGCCCGGACGTGCGGGTGCTCGACCCGCCGGAGGTGCGCGACGCGGTGATCCAGCGGCTCAAGGAGATCGCCGCCCGGCACGACGAGCTGACCGTCACCGGGGGTGCCCGGTGACCCGCCCCGCCGCCCGCGGCGCCTCCCGGACCTCGGCCGACCGGCTGGCCCGGCTGCTCAACCTGGTGCCCTACCTGCTGGCCCGCCCCGGCATCGAGATCGCCGAGGCGGCCGACGACCTGGGGGTCACCGAGCGGCAGCTGCGCGAGGACCTGGAGCTGCTCTGGGTCTGCGGGCTGCCCGGATACGGCCCGGGCGACCTGATCGACATGGCCTTCGACGGCGACCGGGTCACCATCACCTACGACGCCGGCATCGACCGGCCGCTGCGGCTCACCCCGGACGAGGCGCTGGCTCTGGTGGTGGCGCTGCGGATGCTCGCCGAGACGCCCGGGGTGGCCAACCGGGAGGCCGTGGAACGGGCCCTCGCCAAGATCGAGAACGCCGCCGGCGACCTGGTCGGCGCCCCGGTGGCGGTGCGGCTGCCCGGGGAGAGCAAGCGGGTACGCGAGCTGCGCGACGCGGTGGAGCGGCGCCGGGCGCTGCGGATCACCTACTACACCGCCGCCCGGGACGAGAGCACCGAGCGGACCATCGACCCGCTGCGGATGCTCATGGTCGACGGCCGGGCGTACGTGGAGGCGTGGTGCCGCCGGGCCGAGGCGGTCCGGCTGTTCCGGGCCGACCGGATCGACGCGGTCACCGAGCTGGACGAGCCGGCCGTGGTGCCGCCGCAGGCCCGCCCGCACGACCTGAGCGACGGGGTCTTCCGTCCCACGCCCGACCTGCCGCTGATCACCGTGCGGATCGGCCGGGGGGAGCGGTGGATCACCGAGTACTACCCGTGCGAGCGGATCGACGCCGACGGGGACCACTGGCTGGTCTCGCTGCGGGTGACCGACCTGGGCTGGGCCCGCCGGTTCGTGCTGGGGCTCGGGCCGGACGTGACGGTGGTCGCCCCGGTCGAGCTGGCCGAGCAGGTACGCGCCCAGGCGGCCGCCGCGCTCGAGGCGTACGCCAGCCCGGTGGGCGGCACGCCGTCGGCCGACCCGGCGGAGCCGGCGGTCACCCAGTAGGCTGACCGCCGTGGTGAAGTGGATCGTGCTCGCGGTGGTGCTGTTCGCGCTCGTCGTGCTGGCCCTGGCGGTCCGGCCGGTGCTGGCGCGGCTGCCCCGGCTGCGCCGGGCGGCGATGGCGCTCCAGCGACGCCAGGCCGAGGCGGAGACGCTGCGAGCGTCGGCCGAGGTGCTCCAGGAGCGGGCGGAGGCGTTGCAGCAGCGCGCGGCCGTCGCGCAGGAGCGGGTCGAGCTGATCAAGGCCAAGCGGGGGAAGTGATCGATCACGGTCGGTGCATCGCGCGCCGGCTGCGCGATCGGCGCCCGTTTCGCGCACGGATGAACGTGTCCAGGTGGTTGACGGGACATCCCGGGGTGGTCAAGACTTCACCGGCCGGGCACCGTTGGCAGTGGCCCGGCGGGTGGCAACGGCTCTCGACGCACGTACGATGGGCTGCGACACACCCTTCGACACAGAGCGACTGGAGCTTCCCATGGGTGCCCTCAAGCCGTGGCACATCGCCGTACTCGTGGTCGTGCTGATCCTGCTCTTCGGCGCGAAGCGGCTCCCCGACGCGGCCCGCTCGCTGGGCCGCTCGCTGCGGATCATCAAGGCGGAGACCAAGAGCCTGCAGGACGACGACCGCGACCTGGCCGAGAAGGCCGACGCGCAGGCCGGCTACCAGCCGCTGCCGCCGTACGCGGGCCAGCAGCCGCCGCAGCAGCAGCCGTACGGCGGGCAGCCCTACGCGCAGCCGCAGCCGCAGCAGCAGCAGTACGCCCCGCAGCCGCAGCAGCCGGTCGCCCCGCCGGTCGACCCGGTGCAGCGCGTCCGCGAGAACTGACCGAAAGGCCCGACCACCGTGGCCTTCGCGCTTCGTAAGCGCGGTCCGAGCGAGTTCGAACGGGCCGCCGACGGGTCGATGACGCTCATGGAGCACATCCGTGAGCTGCGCAACCGTCTCTTCCGCGCCTCGCTGGCGATCGTGGCAGGCCTGATCGCCGGCTTCTGGCTGGCCCAGCCCGCCTTCAATCTGCTCAAGGAGCCGTACTGCAGGCTGCCCGGGGCCACCGATGCCCTGGGCAAATGCCAGCAGTTCCTGCAGCTGTCACCGGCGGACGGTTTCATTCTCAAGCTGAAACTGGCGCTCTGGATCGGCTTGATCATCGGTGCGCCGGTCTGGCTCTACCAGCTCTGGGCGTTCATCGCGCCGGGTCTGCACCGGCACGAGCGCAAGTGGGCGTACATTTTCGTCTCGATGGCGGCGCCGCTCTTCGGGGCCGGGGCGGTGTTGGCCTACCTGGTGGTGGACAAGGGACTGGCGTTCCTGATGGAGTCCGGCGTCACCGGGCTCTCCACTCAACTGGAGGTGACGCGGTACATCTCGTTCGTCACCAATATGATCTTGCTCTTCGGGGTGGCGTTCGAGTTTCCGTTGATCCTGCTCATGCTCAACTTCACCGGGGTGGCGAGTGCGCGGCGTCTGCTGAGCTGGTGGCGTGCGGTGATCTTCATTTCGTTCGCATTCGCCGCGGTGGCGACGCCTGACCCGGGCCCGTTCGGTATGACGCTGCTGGCAGCCGCCCTGTCCCTGCTCTACTTCGTCGCGGTCGGGGTGGCCTTCATCAACGACCGGCGGCGCGGGCGGGGCAAGGAGGTCTACGCGGGCCTCAATGACGACGAGGTGTCGCCGCTGGAGCTGGACGACGAGCCGGTGGCCGCCGGCTCCCGGGTCGACTTCTCCGGCCCGATCGAGGCGCCCGCCCCGGTCGCCGCGCCGGCGCCGATCGAGCGCCGCTACGACGACATGACCTGACGGCTGGCGGCACGGGCCCCAGGCAGCTTTTGTGCTGTCAGGGGCCCTTCTCGTCGTGGCCCATACTTGTCGGCGCCGCACCGCTACCCGCCATAGTCTCGCGCACGCCGCTCCATAGCATCCAGCAGGAATCTCAGTTCGAAGGCCCGTCGCTGGCCGTTTTCGGTCAGTGCGTACGCCCGGTGCATACCGCCTTCGTCGACACCGACCAGGTTCTTTCGGCGGAGTCGGTCGAGCGCTCGGGTGATGCTTCCGTCCGGAAGCCGTACCCCCGCGTGGTCGACGGTTGCCCGTGCCAACTCGCTGAATCGGGCGGGCCGATCCGCTAGACACAGAATGACGAGTGCTTCCCAGCGATGGGAGAACAATCTGTCCAGGTCGCGGAGATACTCAAATCTCATCCGTCTTCCCCCGTGAGCTGCGCGTCAACAGATCGATCCCAGTCGCCGCGCTATTGATGGCCGTGACCTTAATACAACCTAGGCGCAGCGGTGCTGTCAAGCGCGGCAGTCCCATGTGAGATTTCTCGGCGGTACCCCTCCGACAGATGATTCTCGCCAATGCCGCCACACCAAAGTAGTCGTTCAGCTGGTTCCGTGTAGCCAGGTATGGCCTATGGTGTGGAGCGGGGGCGGTTGACGCCACGTTTGGCGGCGATAACGCCAGTTCGGATGCGAGCATTGAGCTCCATCGTCACGTGCCGCACCGGCGACGGCAATGTGAAGACCCGTGCCGAGCCTCCGACCGAGATCCGGTGCCCCGCAGCAGCGAGGCCGCACAGCGGTTGCACGCCCGGCGACGGCTCGGTGAGTACATCTTCAGCGCCTCGCCCTGCCGCGGTACCAACCCGCATCGCCAGCGACCCCCCAAGGAGTAGCCCGGCGCTTCAGCTCCTTTGCCCGAGCTTCCACGCGTCGATAGCCGTGCCCGCTCAACCAGCACCGACTTCAACCACGTCAGCAGCTGCTTTGCAGCCAGCGTCGAGTTGAACCCGGCGGCAAGAAACCCCAGATAACTAACAATGATCTGGTTAGCGATCCGTAGAAATTTGCTAAGTGGTGACACGCCCACTACGCCCTCGACATTTCTCGAGACCGGTTCCAGCCCGCCACCGAGGAACGCACGCACATCGCGCGCTCCATCTTGCAGTAGCCCGACGAGCGGTCGCCCGGATAGACATCTTCTGTCCTCGAAAGGACGTCGTGACGCGGTGGACGGTGGCACGGCCAACCGCAGTTGCGACGCCTACCCCGATACGGAGGAAATGTGATGAGTAAGAACAGAACGCTCCTGCGGCGCGTGGCCAAGGCGCTCGCCCTGGCCCCCATCGTCGCCGGGGCGATCGCGGTGGCGCCGACGGCGGCGCAGGCGGCCTGCACCTCGCCGACGTTCTCGGTCTACCCTGGCTCGGGCATCTCCAGCGTCAGGTACGGACAGGTCGACTTCCATTTCGTGGCGTGCAGTAACCAGGCTCCGTCAGCCTGGAGTGCCTCGGTCGGTACGGTTCAGGTCAACTCGACGGGCAAGAACCTCGGCTTCTTTATCGACGGGACATCGATTCCAACCGACTCGATCGGCTCATCCACCCGGTACTACACGGGCAAGATCGCGGCCAGCACCTGTACACCGCGGGTGGGGTGGCCATGTTCGCGGTCCTACTCGATGACCGTCAAGTTCAGCATGTCTCGGGACCGGTTCGGCAACCCGCAGGTGTACATGGGCGCACGGTCCGCGCCCACCGGCATGGCCCTGTTCACCACCCCCTGATCGCGGCGTCGCCCGCCCGGCTGCCACGCGTACCACGCCCCGGGCGCGTCGGCAGTCGGGCCGAGCCGAATCACGAGCGTTACCGTGCCTTCAGAGGTAAACCCGTTGCAGCACTCTGCACCAGGAACTCGACCCGCCGCGCGGCGACCAGCGGGTCCTTCGCCGCGTGGAACGCGATCACGTGCGGAGCCTGCTCGTGGGCCCGGAACGCGGCCTCGTCGGCGTACACCTCGTAGAAGACCCGGGCCAGCGGCTCGTCGGGCACCCGGTGCGTGGCGTAGACCAGCGTGCCGGGTTCCGCGGCCCGGATCTGCGCCACCGCCCGCTGCGTCAACGCGTCGAAGCTGGCCGCCGACTCCTCGTCGTGGATGTCGAAGCGGACCACCAGAGCGAACACGCGCACCTCCGAAGCTCGTCGTCTCCGGCCGGCCTCGGGCCGGCCGCCGGGATCACGGATTCGGTTCCCGGTCACACTCTGCCCGCGTCGGCGGCTACCGCATCCCGCCGCCCCGGCCCTCGCCTCGGCGCTCCGCGTCAGCAGCGAGCTGATCGCCTGGGTCGGCTAGAGCACCTGGGACAGGAAGCGGCGCAGCCGCGAGTGCTCGGGCGCCTCGAAGATCGCGGCCGGCTCGCCGGCCTCGAGGACCACGCCGTGGTCCATGAAGGCGACGGTGTCGGCGACCGAGCGGGCGAAGCCCATCTCGTGGGTGACCACCACCATCGTCATTCCGCCGGCCGACAGGTCCGCCATCACCGCGAGGACGCCCTTGACCAGCTCCGGGTCGAGCGCGGAGGTGGCCTCGTCGAAGAGCATCACCTGCGGTTGCAGGGCCAGCGCCCGGGCGATCGCCACCCGCTGCTGCTGCCCACCGGAGAGGTGCGCCGGCCGGGAGTCCGCCTTGGCGGCCAGCCCGACCAGCTCCAACTGGGCGCGGGCGACCCGGACCGCCTCGTCCTCGGACAGCTTCCGGATCTTCCGCAGTGCCAGGGTGATGTTGCGCAGCACGGTCATGTGCGGGAAGAGGTTGAACTGCTGGAAGACCATGCCGACCCGCTGGCGCAGCGCGTCCGCGTCGTCGCGCAGCACGCTGCGCCCGTCGAGCAGCACGTCGCCCCGGTCCGGTTCGATGAGCCGGTTGATGGTGCGCAGCAGGGTGGACTTGCCGGAGCCGGACGGGCCGATCACACAGGCGGTGCCGCCGCGGGCGACGTCCAGGTCGGCGCCGCGCAGCACCCTGTTCGCGCCGAACGCGAGGTGCACGTCGCGAACGGCGAGGCTGACGGAGGTGGTGGTGCCGGTGTCGGTCATCGCTGGTCCTTTCCGGTCGGCAGCGCGGCCTCGCCGGCCACCGCCAGACCTCCGTCGTCATCGGGTGGCACGGTCCCCGCACGGCCCTGGCGCAGCCGCCGGTCGATCGCGTTCACCGCGTGGGTCAGCGGCACGGTGAGCAGCAGGTAGAACAGACCGGCCAGCAGGAGCGCGGACTCGTTGCCGGTGGTGGCCGCGTAGTCCTGGCCGATCCGGAACAGCTCCCGCTGGCTGGCCACCAGGCCGAGGAAGTAGACCAGGCTGGAGTCCTTGATCAGGGCGATCAGCTGGTTGACCCAGGCCGGCAGCACCCGGCGTACCCCCTGCGGGACGATCACCAGGCGCATCGCCTCGCCCCAGGAGAAGCCGAGCGCCCGGGCGCCCTCCAACTGGGCGGCCTCCACGCTCTGGATGCCGGCGCGGAAGATCTCACCGATGTACGCGGCGGCGATCAGCGACAGCGCCAGGATGCCCAGCGGGTACGGGTTCGGACCCCAGACCTCCATGCCCAGCGGCGCCAGGCCGACGCCGATGAGCAGGATGGTCGCCGCCGCCGGCAGGCCGCGGAAGATGTCGGTGTAGACCCGGGCCGGCCAGCGCAGCCAGCGGGTACGGGAGATGCCGGCGATGGCCAGCAGCATGCCGAACAGCGAGCCGAGCAGGGCGGCGGTGATCGCCAGGATCAGCGTGTTGGGCAACCCGACGGTCAGCATCTCGGGCAGCGCCTCGCGCATCGCGTCGGTGTCGAAGAAGGTCTCCCACAGGGTGCCTAACGTGTCCATCTAGTTCGTCACCGTCCGCCTGCTCGCTCGTCGTCCGTACCGTCAGGAGGAGGGCGACGCCGACGGCGCCGCGACCGTGCCGCTGCCCGGCGTGAAGTCGGCCGGGATCGGCCGGCCCGGGTAGTACCGCTCCTGGAGCCGGGTCCAGGTGCCGTCGGCGATGACCTGGTCGAGGCCGGAGTTCAGCGCCTCGCGCAGCTTGTCGTTGCCCTTGGCGACGGCGTAGGCGGTCGGGGCGGGGCTGAGCTGCTTCGCGGCCACCGTGATCTTGCCGTTGCTGTCGGCGGCGGACTTCTCGCCGATCTCCGCCGGGGCGATCCAGGCGTCGGCGGTGCCGGCCTTGAGCTGGTTCAGCGCGCCGTTGTAGTCGGGCACCCGGACCGGGTTGAGGTTCTTGCCGGTGGCGTAGTCGTCCTGCACGGTGCCCTGGACGACGACCACCCGCTTGCCGGCGAGCTGGTCGAAGCCGGTGATCGTGGACCCGGCCGGCACGTCGAGTCCGAAGTAGCCGAAGTCGTAGCCGTTGCCGAAGTCGACGGTCTTCCTGCGCGCCTCGGTGATGGTGATCGAGGAGCTGCCCACATCGAACTTGTGGCTGTTGACCTGGGCGAGCAGCGCGGAGAAGTCGGTGCCGACGAACTCCACCTTGAGGCCGACCTTGCCGGCGACGGCGGTGAGCAGGTCGTTGTCGAAGCCGGTGAACCTGCCGTCCTTGAGATACACGTTCGGCGGCGCGTCGGTGAGCGTGCCGGCGCGCAGCACGCCCGGCTGGAGCAGCTCGTACGGGTTGTCGGCGGCGCTGGTGGAGTCGTCGCCGCAGGCGGTCAGCGTGGTGGCCGCCAGGACGGCCGCGGCGCCGAGGGTCGCGACCTTGGACAGGGCAGGAAGGAAGCGCACAGGTGTCTCCGGGTTGATCGGTCGGCGGGCGTGGAGGCACGCCGGGAGACGGTGCGCCCGACGGGCGCACCGCTGCGAGTGGTACGAGGAAGAGGGGGTCGTCTACTGCGCGGTGGGGCGGCGACAGCCGTCGCTGCAGACCCGCATGAGGTCGACGTGCCGCCGCTTGACCAGCGCGACGCCGGCCGACCGTCGGACCGACGGGGCCGCGCCGGACAGGGGCGGGGCGGTGCGGTGAGCAGACATGGTTCTCCTGGGTCGGGGATGACCTGGGAACCAGGCCACGCTTGCACCGGTGCCACACCGGTGCCTGGTCCTCACCCGGAGCACCCCACCGTGGAGGAGGGTTGCCGGCCAGCGAGCCGGGGCTTGACGCTGGCGCTCATGACCTGCCCGAAAGGCTAACAGCACCGCCCGGCCGACCGTCCAGCCGTTATGACGGCCCTCACGTCCGCTCCTTACCGGGCCCGGAACAACGGCAGCAGCCGGTCGACGTCCAGGTAGCTGGTGAGGCCCCGGATCGTGCCCCCGTCCACGTCGAGCAGGACCAGGGCGAACGGCGCGTGGACGCTGCCCGGGCCGGGGCGGGTCTGCCAGAAGGCGGGCGAGCCGTTCGCCGCGACGGGCAGCAGCCGGGCACCCGCACACCCGGCCGTCGGGTCCGACAGCGCCCGCCCGACCGCGTCCCGCCCGCGCAGCCACCAGGGCAGCGGTGGCATGGACATGGTGACGTCCTGGTGGAGCAGGGCGACCAGCGTCGCCACGTCGTGCTCCTCGAACGCCGCGCAGTAGCGGGCGAGCAACTGCCGCTGGGCCGCGTCGGCGGGGCGTGACACCTCCCCGGGGGTGGGGTTCGCGGCCCGCAGGGTGACGCGGGCCCGGTTCAGGGCGCTGGTCACCGACGCCACGGTGCTGTCCAACAGCCGGGCGACCTCCTCGGCCCGCCAGCAGAGCACGTCGCGCAGGATGAGCACGGCGCGCTGCCGGGGCGGTAGGTGTTGCAGGGCGGCGACGAAGGCCAGCCGGACCGCCTCCCGTTGCAGGGCCAGCTCCGCCGGATCGCCGTGCTCCGGCAGCACCCGGGCGTCGGGGACCGGCTGGACCCAGAACCGCTCGGGCGTGGCCTCGCCGAGGGGTGAGCCGGGGGTCGCGGCGGGGCCGAGGTCCATCGCCCGGGCCCGCCGCTGCGCGCTGCGCAGCATGTCCAGGCAGACGTTCGTGGCGATGCGGTAGACCCAGGTCCGTGGGGAGGCGCGCCGCTCGTCGTAGCGGTCCCGCGACCGCCAGGCCCGCACCAGCGTCTCCTGCACCGCGTCCTCGGCCTCGAAGCCCGAGCCGAGCATCCGGTAGCAGTAGCCGGTGAGCTCGGTGCGCAGCGGCTCCCACGGCACGTCGCCCGGTGTCTCCTCCCGCACACCGCGACCATACGCGCCGGGACCGACGGCCCCGCACCGCTCAGTTTCCGCCGGCCGGCCCGTACCTCCTGGAGAGCCCCGTGACGGGGGACCGATCGGACAGGAGAGCGACCCGATGAGTGACGACGAGCTGCGCGCCGCGGTGACGGCCGAGCGCCGCGAGCAGGCCCGACTGCTGGCGGCCCTGCGACGGGAGCAGTGGGACGCCCCCACCCTCTGCGACGGTTGGCGGGTACGGGAGGTGGTCGCGCACACCACCATGCCGTTCCGCACGTCGGTGGCCCGCGCGCTGTGGGAGCTGGCCCGGGCCCGAGGCGACGTCAACCGGATGGCCGACCGGGCCGCCCGCCGCGACGCCGCCCGGATGTCGACCGACGAGCTGGTCGCGGCGGTGGCCGACAACGTCGAGCACCGGTGGACCCCGCCGGGCGGGGGCGTCGGCGGAGCGCTCTCCCACGACGTCGTCCACGGCCTGGACATCACCGTGGGCCTCGGCCTCGACCGTCGGGTGCCGCCGGAGCGGGTCGCGCTGGTGCTGGCCGGCATGTCGCCGCGGAACGTGCGATTCTTCGGCACGGATCTCTCCGGGGTCGCGCTGCGGGCCACCGACCTGGACTGGGGGCTCGGGGAGGGAACGCCGCTGCGCGGCCTCGCCCAGGACCTGCTGCTGGTGGTCTGCGGGCGCCGGCTGCCACCGGGACGACTCGACGGCCCAGACGCGCCCCGGTTCTGTCGTCCGGGGGACCGGTCCGGCCGCTGAGGGAAACGCCCCGCCGCCCGGGTCGGTGCCCGTCCGGCCCGGGTCAGCGGGCGTCGTAGCGGGCCCGGGCCCGCTCCACCTCGGCCAGGTGGGTGGTGGCCCACGCCTCCAGGCCGGAGACCAGGTCCAGCAGGCTGCGGCCCAGGTCGGTGAGCGCGTAGTCGACCCGGGGCGGCACGCTCGCGTGCACCGTACGGGTCACGATGCCGTCGCGCTCCAGCCCGCGCAGGGTCTGGGTGAGCATCTTCTGGCTGATCCCGCCGATGCGCTCGGCGAGCTCGCCGTAGCGGCGGTCGCCCTCGGCGAGGGTGAGCACCACCAGCACGCTCCACCGGTCGCCGATCCGGTCGAGCACCTGCCGGCTGCCGCAGTTGCGGTTGAACGGGTCGGGTTCCACGTGGTCACTCTCCATCAGTGCGTGACTTACTTCAAGGTGCCTACTCTCCAACGGGAAGTATTGCGAAATGCTTCCCGTTGGTCCGGGGGTAACCGCAACCACGCACGAAGGAGCCCGTCATGTCTATCGTCGTCACCGGTGCCACCGGCCAGCTGGGCCGCCTGATCGTCGAGTCGCTGCTGCGCCGGGGCGTACCCGCCGGGCGGATCGTGGCGCTGGGCCGGGACCTGAGCCGGCTCAGCGATCTCGCCGACCGGGGCGTCGTCGTCCGGGCCGCCGACTACACCGACCCGGCGTCGCTGCGGGCCGCGTTCGCCGGCGCCGAGAAGCTGATGTTCGTCTCCGGCAGCGAGGCCGGCCGGCGGGTGGCCCAGCACCGCAACGTGATCGCCGCCGCCCGGGACGCCGGCGTCGGACTGGTCGCCTACACCAGCATCGCCCACGCCGACACCGCCGAGATGGCGCTGGCGGCCGAGCACCGGGTCACCGAGGAGGAGCTGCGCGCGTCCGGCCTGCCGTACGTCCTGCTGCGCAACAGCTGGTACCTGGAGAACTACACCGGCCAGCTCCCGACGTACCTCGCCCACGGGGTCGCCGGTTCGGCCGGCAACGGGCGGGTCAGCGCCGCCACCCGCGCCGACTACGCCGAGGCCGCCGCCGAGGTGCTCACCACCGACGGGCACGCCGGCCGGACCTACGAGCTGGGCGGCGAGGCGTTCACCCTGACCGAACTGGCCGCCGAGGTGGCCCGGCAGAGCGGCCGCGAGGTCGGCTACACCGATCTGCCGGTCGAGGCGTACACCGCGCTGCTGGTCTCCGCCGGCCTGCCCGAGCCGTACGCGGCCACCCTCGCCGACGCCGACCGGGGCCTGGCCCGCGGCGAGCTGTACGTGCCGGTGCAGGACCTGGAGAAGCTGATCGGGCGGCGGCCCACCTCGCTGGCCGAGACCGTGCACGCGGCGCTCTGATCCGGTACGCCGCGCCCCCGGGCCGCCCGGGGGCGCGGCGACAATCGTCGATCACCGGCGCGTCGATGTCGCACAATGCCACCATGGAACGCGGTGCGCTGGTGCGGCTGAGCAAGCGGATGTCCCTGGCGCTGCGGCACGACCCCGGACGCTTCGGCCTCGCCCCGGACCGGGGCGGCTGGGTCACCGTGACCGACCTGCTGGCCGCCATGCGGATCGACCGGGCCGCCCTCGACCAGGTGGTCGCCGGCAACGACAAGCAGCGCTTCGCGATCGAGCGGGGCGCCGACGGGGTGGAACGGATCCGCGCCAACCAGGGCCACTCCTTCCCGGTCGAGCTGGGCCTGACCCCGACGCCGCCGCCGGCCCGCCTCTACCACGGCACCGGCGCCGCCGCCCTCGACTCCATCCGGACCGCCGGGCTGCACCGGGGCGGGCGGCACCACGTACACCTCTCGCCCGAGGTGGAGACGGCCCGGCGGGTCGGCGCCCGGCGCGGCGGCGCGGTGGTGGTGCTCGCCGTCGACGCGGCCGCGATGGCGCGGGACGGCCACGCGTTCTACCGCAGCGCCAACGGGGTCTGGCTGACCGACGCGGTCCCGCCGGCCTACCTGAGCTGAGCGGGCGCCGGCCCGGGCCGGGCGGCGACGGTCACGGACGGGACCGTCCCGTCCCATGGCGTGCCGTCGGGGTGCGCCCGGACGGTCGGCACGGTCGTTCCGATCAGCCGCATCAGGCGGGTGACGCAGCGCGCCGGGTCGCGCAGCGTGAGGACACCGCCACCCGCCCGGATCCGGTGCTCCGCCTCGGTCAGCGCGGTCAGGCCGTGCAGGTCGATGAAGCGCACCCCGGAGAGGTCCAGCAGAACCCGGCAGCCCGGTGCGGCGCACAGGTGCGCCGCGAGTTCCACGATCAGATGTGCATTGCTCATGTCGATCTCGCCGCGTACCTGGACCACGGTGACGGCGCCCTCGCGTTCCCAGGCGAGGGTCATCACCGGAGCGGACGGAGCGGGTAGGAGTCTGGGATCGACCGGAAATCGGCCGTCGGGTGGACTGGTGGACATCGCGCCCCCTGGGATCGACCGGACGTGGCGGCACCGCAATGGGTGCCTGGTCCCGGGCGCGTGTCTCGACCCGGTCCGACGCTACCCGCCACGGCCCGTTTCCACACCTCCGGGGCTGGGCCGGGCCGCCGGCGAGCACCCTGCGGTCGGGCTCGCGCGGGGCGACGCGTCACGACGGCGAGTAGGGTTCGGGGTGCCGCGGCGCCCCGGGCGTCGCGTGCCCCGGCAGCCGTTCCGTCCGGACGGAGCGCCCGCCGTGGGTCGGGCCGGGCGCCGGTCCGACGTCCGACGCCGGCCGCGCGTCCCTCCCCGTCGCATCCACGAGGGGCGCCTTTGCAGTGAGGGGCCGTAATGGCTGAGACCCCGATGTCCCCGCAGGAAGCCCTGACCGAACTCGGCCGGATCCGGCTGGACACCGCCGGGGTCGACGATGTGCTCCAGACCGTCGCCGAGCTGGCCCGACGCACCCTTCCAGGAGCCGTCGAGGCCTCGGTGACGCTGGTCCGGGGGACCACGGCGGAGAGCGTGGCGTACACCGGGGACCTCGCCCTGCAACTGGACGAGTGGCAGTACCAGGAGGGGCGGGGGCCCTGCCTCGACGCCTCGGTCAGCGGCGACGCGCTGTCGGTGACGGACACCGCGGTCGAGGACCGCTGGCCGGTGTGGGCCGCCCGGGCCCGGACGGTGGGCGTCGGCAGTTCGTTGTCGATCGGGCTGCCCATCCAGGAGGCGGTGGTCGGCACCCTCAACATCTACGCGGGGGCGCCGTCCGCCTTCGACGACGCCTCGGTGGAGCTGGCCAAGGGGTTCGCCGCGTACGCCGCCGTGGCGCTGGCCAACGCCCACCTGTACGCCGGCGCCACCGCCCTGGCGGAGCAGATGCGGGTGGCGATGGAGAGCCGGGCGGTGATCGAGCAGGCCAAGGGGATCATCATGGGGGAGCGGCGGTGCACCGCGGAGGAGGCGTTCAGCATCCTGGCGAAGCTCTCCCAGGACACCAACCGCAAGCTGCGCGACGTGGCCGCCCTGCTCGTCGAGCGGGCCACCGGCACCGGCCGCTGACCCGGCGGTCAGCCCCCGGCCCGCGGCGCCCGCTGCGGGGTCGGCTGGCCGGGCACGGAAGGGCCCTGGGTGACCTGGCGGACCAGCGCCTCGGCGACGTCCCGGACCTTGCGGTTGGAGTTCTGCGACACCTTGGCCAGCATGGCGAACGCCTCGTCGGCGGTGCACCGACGCTGACCCATGATGATCCCCTTGGCCTGTTCGATCACCGCGCGACTGTGCAGCGCCGCCTGCATCTGCTGGGCCAGCGTCGCGGTGCTGTCGTAGAGATGGGCATTGGCCAGCGCCACGGCGGCGTGGTCGGCGAAGGTCTGCGCCGCCTGCGCCACGTCCTCGAAGACGCCCGCCGTCGTGCCGTAGACGTTCAGCGCCCCGACCACCGCCTCCTGGATGGGCAGCCCGATCGACATCGAGGCGCCGGCTCCGGCGGCGTGGGCCCGGGCGGCCCACTCCGGCCAGCGGCCCTCCGCCGACATGTCCGGGACGATCATCACGGTGCCGGTGGTCGCCGCGTCCAGGCACGGCCCCCGACCCTGCTCGTACTGCCACTCGTCGAGCTGGAGGGCGAGCTCACCGGTGTACGCCGCGGTGTGCGCCTCGGTGTCGTGGACCAGGGTGACCGACACCTCGGCGGCGCCCGGGATGGTGTCCCGGGCCACCTCGGCGATGCGGGTCAGGACGGCGTCGAGACTCGTCTCGTCGTGGCGGATCATGGCCAGCTGGGCGAGCGCCTCGGTGAGGTCCAGCGGTGACTGCGGCATGGCGTCTGACGTCCTTGCGAACCGGCGCGGTCGATCCGGCGGAGCCGGGCAGCGCGTGACGGAATCGGTCCACGCCCGTCGGCCGCGAGTGCGGCTCCACGGAGTGCGGACCGGGGACCAGCGCCGCTGCTTGACGCTCGCTCGCGACGCCCGCCGGGGCGCCGGTGCAGGGATCCACTGTACCGTCCCGTCCGGTCCCGGTGCTGGCGGCACCGACCGTGACTCAGGACGCCCGGCGGGTGCTCTGCCGCACGATCAACGGGGTGGCCAGTTCGATCCGGCTGCTGTCCAGTTCCTCGTCGGCGATGAGGGAGAGCAGCATCCGGGTGGCCATCCCGGCCATCTCGGTGAGCGGCTGGCGGACGGCGGTCAGCGGCGGGGCGGACCAGCGGGCGCCGTCCAGGTCGTCGAAGCCCACGATGCTCATGTCGTCGGGGACCCGCGCGCCGCGCTCGTGGAGCGCCTCGGCGAGTTCCTCCACGCCGTCGAGGATCTGCATCGCCCACGGGCTGCCGAGGTCCCGGAAGACCAGGTCGATCAGGCCGGCACCGCCGGCCGGCCGACCGCTGCGGCGGGCGGTGTAGCCGCGCCGGTCGAGCAGGTCCTGGACCCTGGCCCGGGTGGCCGGCGCGACGTCCGGCCGGCCGTTGAGGACCTTGGCGACGGTGGGGATGGACACTCCGGCGGCGGAGGCGATCTCCGGCAGCGTCGTCCGCTGGTCCGGCATCCCGCTCTCCTCCGGTCGGCGCCCGTACCGCCGGAAGCGTATCTCCGAAAGTTTCGACGGTCGGCCGTCGACGTCTACGCCAGCCGGACGCGGTCGCCGTCGACCGCCACGGCGACCCCGGGCAGCGGCCGCCGGGCCGGGCCGCCGCGCACCGAGCCGTCGGCGATGTCGAAGGCGCTGTTGTGGCAGCCGCAGACGATCGTGCCGTCCCGGACCGTGGTGACCGTGCAGCCCTGGTGGGTGCAGGTGGCCGAGAACGCCCGGACGTCGTCCTCGGTCGGTCGGGTCAGCACGACGCCCTCGGCGGCGAGGATCATCCCGCCGCCGACCGGGATGTCGGCCAGCGTGGCCAGCGGGCGCGCCGGCCCGGCGGGTGCGGCGCCGTCGGCCGGCGGGGGCGTGGCCGGGGCGGCCGGTTCGCCGTACGTCTGGCAGCCGGCCAGCAGCGCGGTGGCGCCGGCCACGCCGAGCACCGCCCGCCGGCTCGGGCAGCCGAGGATGTCGTCCATGTCGCGGTCTCCCGTCAGGTGCCGACGCCGACGGTGGTGAACCACCACAGCGACGAGGTCAGCCAGATCCCCGTGAGGATCGCGAAGACCAGCCCGCCGACGAGCGGCAGGAACCAGCCGGCCAGTCCCGGCTTCGGCAGGGCCAGCATCTTGGTGGTGAAGGCGCCGAAGAACAGGCAGCCGAGCAGCGAGTGGACCAGCGTCCGCAGGTCGTGGTCGGCGAAGCCGAGCGCGTAGAGGCAGTGCACCGCCACCGGTACGGTCAGCAGGAAGGCGACCCGGCCGGACCAGCGGTGCACCGTGCCCGCCCAGGGTGGCGAGAAGCCGCCGAGTCGGCCCCACATCGCCAGCGCGGAGAGCAGCTGCACCACCGCGAAGGCCGCGGCGCCGCTGCCCAGCCACACCTTCACCGCCTGCGGGCTGGAGAACCCAGCCAGGTTGACCGCGATCCCGGTGGGTTCGTGGACCCGGCCGTACACCCCGAGGGCCACCGAGACGGCGGCCCCCACCAGCAGCGGGACGGTCAGCGAGGCCCGGGGCGCGCCGACCGGTTCAGGTGGCGGGTCGGGCGCCATCGGATCGGCCAGCACCCGGACGTTCACCGTGTCGAGATCTCCGGTGTCGGTCAGGGACCTGCGGGGGCCGCTCATCACTCGTCCGCGTCCGGTCGCACCGCCACCGGTTCGGCGGTGACGGTCGTACCGGCGACGATCGTGGTGCCGAACGCCGGGTCCAGCGGCGGGGCGGGCACCGGCGTGCCGTCCCGGGTGACGATCCCGACCTGGCTGCCGTCGGGCAGCAGGATCCAGCCACCGTCCACCCCGGCCTGACGCTGCCGGGCCGTGGCGCGGTAGAGCACCGGCGCGGGCGAGCGGGTCGCCGTGGCGGTGAACGACCATCGCCGGTCGCCGACGACCAGCTCACCGGAGGCGCGGCCGTCGCCGAAGGCGCCGGTCAGCGTCGCGTCCTTCTTGCCGGTCAGGGCGAGCCGGCCGGCCGCGGCGGTGCCCCGCAGCCAGACCTCCAGCCGCCTGCCGTCGCAGACGTACGCCACCGCCTCGCCGTCACGGGCGGTGATCGCGATGGTGGCGCCGCCGTCGAGCCGGCCGGTCCAGTTGGCGGTCACCTTCCTCACCGGCGGGGTGGGCGTGGGTGTGGCCGATGCCGGCGCGCCCGGGCGACCGCGCTGCTCGGACGGCTCGGCGGGGGTGGCCGGTACGGCGGGCGGCGTGGCCGTGGCGGCGGACCGGGCGGCGGAGGCGGAGGCCGCCGGGGCGGCCACCGGGGCCGTCCGGTCGCTTCGCGGCGCCGCCTGGGCGCTCATCGCGAACAGCACGGCGGCCGTCCCGGCCCCGGTGAGCAGGGTCAGCAGCGGGGTGATGCGCTTCATGAGCAGCTCCCTTCACCCAGGACGTACGGCTGCGGGGCTCTCTTCGTTCAATGTCGACGGACACCGGCCGGGCCTCATCGGCCCTGGAGCGCGCGGGCGTTGTCGCCGAAGGTCCAGCCCTTCGCCCCGTCCCAGTTCAGCGACCAGGTCATCAGGCCCTTCAGCCCGCCCCGGTAGGTGTTCCACGCCTGGGCCACCGCCGAGGGGGCGAGGTAGCCGCCGCCCGCGCCCGGTTGCGCGGGCAGGCCGGGCACCTGCCGGTCGTACGGCACCCGGATGGTGGTGCCCTGCACGACGAGCCCGGTGTTGAGACAGTCGGTCTGCGCGGTGAAGCCCTGGACGGTCCCGGCGGCGTACGGGTCGCCCGAGCAGCCGTACATGCTGCCGTTGTAGTACTGCATGTTCAGCCACCAGAGCCGGCCGTTGTCGGCGTACTTCTTGACGATCGGCAGGTACGCCCCCCAGATCGAGCCGTAGGTGACGCTGCCGCCGGTGACGTACGCGGTCTCCGGGGCCATGGTGAGCCCGAAGTTCGACGGCATCTGGGCGAGCACCCCGTCGATGATGCGGATGAGGTTGGCCTGCGAGGGGGAGAGTCGGGTGATGTCGCCGCTGCCGGTCAGTCCGGTCTCGATGTCGATGTCGATGCCGTCGAAGTTGTACCGCTTGAGGATCGGCACGACGGTGGCGACGAAGCGGTCGGCGACGGCGGTGGAGCCGAGGTCGATCCCGGCGGTCGCGCCGCCGATCGAGAGCAGGACGGTCAGGCCGGACGCCTTGGCCCGGCACACCTCCGCCGGGGTGGGCACCTTCACGGTGGCGTCCATCCCGTCCTCCCAGAGCACGGTGCCGTCGGCGCGGATCACCGGGAAGGCGGCGGTGACCACGGTGTAGCCGTGGGCGGGGATCCGCGGGTCGGTGATCGGGATCCAGCCCAGCGGGGGGTGGACGCCGTTGGCCGCGCCGTCCCAGTTCTCCCAGTACCCCTGGAGCACCTTCCCGGTCGGCCGCGACCGCACCGCGCAGGTCTCCGACCCGGGCGGCGTGGACGTCGCCGTCGGGGACGGCGTCGATGTGGCGGTGGGGGACGGTGTGGGTGAGGGCGTCGACGTCGGCGTGGGGGAGGGTGTGCCACCGCCGTCACACGCGCCGAGGTCCTTCCAGAGTGACGGAGCGGCGACGGGGTTCCAGCCGGCGCCCGGGGGCGGGGTGTGGGTGACCAGTGCCTCGTAGAGCCGGCCGGCGTAGGTGACCCGGGTGCCGGCGGGGTAGCTGACGCCCTCGACCCAGGTTGGCGCGGTGCAGGCCACCAGGGTGCTGTCCGTGCCGGTGGCGAGGCCGGCGGTGGCCGGCAGGGCGGCGGCGGTGACCAGCACCGCGCCGGTGATCAGGACGGTCGTTCCGCGCCGCAGCCGCATGACATGCCTCCTCGTCGATGGAGGCGAGATTAACAGTTAGGTTTGTTAAATGTAAATGACTCGCATCGACGACCGTGAAACGGTTCTGCCAGATCTTGGTTCATGGCATTAATCGTGCTGTTGATGCATCCTGGGGGTGGTCGCCGGCCGGTGGCGCCCAGGGGAGGACGGCGGCGGACATGGACGCCAGACGCACCACCGTGCGCGACATGCGCCGCGCCAACCGCTCGGTGCTGCTCACCCGGATCTGGCTGGACGGCCCGCTCAGCCGCCACGAGCTGGGCCAGACCACGGCGCTGAGCCTGGCCAGCGTGAGCAACCTGGTCGGCGAGATGATCGACGAGGGGATCGTCGAGGAGGCCGGCTCGGTCGAGTCCGACGGCGGCCGGCCCCGGGTGCTGCTGCGCGTCGCCCCCGGCTACGGCTACCTGGTCGGCGCCGACGTCGGCGAGACCCGGGTGCAGGTCGAACTCTTCGACCTGTCGATGACCGCGCTGGCCAAGGCGGAGTACCCGATCGCCGTCGCCGAGCCCGACCCGGACGAGGTCGTCGCCCACCTGCTGCACGGGCTGGACGCGGTCGTCGCCCAGGCCGGCGTCGACCCCACCGCGGTGCTCGGCTTCGGGGTGGCGGTCTCCGGGACGGTGGAGCGTACCGCCGACGCCGTCGTGCACGCCCAGACCCTCGGCTGGGCCGGCGTACCCCTGGGCGCCATGCTCCGGGCCGGCACGCAGATCCCGGTGCACGTCGACAACGGTGCGAAGACCCTCGGCCAGGCCGAAATGTGGTTCGGCGCCGGCCGGGGCGCCCGGCACGCCGTCGTCGCGCTGGTCGGCTCCGGGGTCGGCGCGTGCGTGGTGGCCGACGGGGTGGGCTACCGGGGCGCGCACAGCAGCGCCGGCGAGTGGGGGCACACCACGATCGTCTACGGCGGGCGCCGCTGCCGCTGCGGCAACCTCGGCTGCCTGGAGGCGTACGTCGGCGCGGAGGGGGTGCTGGACCGGTTCCGCCAGGCCAACCGGGGGCGCCCGGCGGCCGGCGCGGACGAGGAGAGCGCCTTCGGTGAACTGCTGCGCTCGTCGAGCCGAACGGCGCAGAAGGTGCTCGACGAGACGGTCGGCTACCTGGGCGCCGGAGCGGCGACGCTGGTCAACCTCTTCAACCCCGAGCGGGTGGTGCTCGGCGGGTGGGCCGGCCTGGCGCTGGGCGAGCGGTTCCTGCCGCAGATCCGCGAGGCCACCGCGCGGCACGCGCTGCGCCAGCCGTACGCGCAGACCTCGATCGAGCTGTGCCAGCTCGGGCCCGACGCGGTCGCGATGGGCGCGGCCACCCTGCCGATGGCCCGGCTGCTGCGCGACGGCGGCGTCCCCCGCGGCGGCCCGCCCACGGTGAGCACGACGGCGCCACCGCGTCCGGCGCGCCGCCCGCGCTCGCGGACCCGCTGACCCGCTACCCGAGGCCATGACATCGCCGACCGCCCTGGTGCTCATCGTGTTCGGGCGAGGCGTCCGGTGCGTCGACGGCCGGTACACCCTCACCCCCGCCGGCAGCGCCCGGGTACACGCGGCGGCGGACTACGTCACCGCGCGGGAGGCCTCTTTCCGGCGCGCCATCGGGCACGGCCGGTCGCCCCGGATCGTGTTCGCGGGGGGCTGGGCCGAGGCCTGTGAGGGGGCGGACGCACCGCCGGTCGGGTTCCGGGAGGCCGACCTCATGCGGTACGAGGCACGCGCCGCCGGTCTCGACCGGTACGCGGACCTGCGCGTCGAGGCCGGCTCCCGCAGCACCCTGGAGAACCTCGTCCACACCGTCCGGGACGGGCTGCTGGCCGGGCAGCACTTCGACGCGGCGCATCCACTGGGGATCGTCTCCCACCCGTGGCACCTGCCACGGATCAGGTTCCTCGCTGGCAAGGTGCTCGGCCTGCGCGGCGCGGCCCTGCTCGACGTGGCTGCGACGAGCGGTGAGCCAGCCGGCGCCAGGCGGACCGAACGGGCCGTCCATCTCGCGTCGAGGTTGGCGTTCCTCGGCGCCGGCGATGCCTCGGCCCTGCTGCATCGGGAGCGGACGATCGTGGCCTCGGTGCGGCGGGTCGAACGGTGGGCGGCGACCGCCCGGGCGGTCCGGGCCGCCGCCGACCGCCGAAGCTCGTGCCGGGAAAGGTGGGAGACGGGGCGTCGAACTGGGTAGGTGAGGGCCCATTCGAAGAGGCGCGTGTCGATGACGCCACACAAGGAGAAGCCACCCATGATCGTGCTCCTGCCCGTGTTCCAGCCGGGGAGACGACTGCCCGCGCTGGTCACCGAGCTGCGCGCCGCCGCACCCGACCTCCCGATCGTGGTGATCGACGACGGCAGCGACGACCCGGCGTCCTCGGATGCCCTCCGGGCGGCCCGCGACCTCGGGTGCACCGTGCTGCGTCACCGGACGAACCGGGGCAAGGGCGTGGCCCTGCGGACGGGGTTCCGCTTCGTCGTCGGGGAGTACCCCGGTCGGGGAGTGGTCTGCGCCGACGCCGACGGCCAGCACCGCACCGAGGACATCCTGCGGGTGGCCGCGCGGGTGCGGGCCACCGGGCGGATGGTGCTGGGCGTACGGCGGTTCCAGGGACGGGTTCCGCTGCGCAGCCGGGCCGGTAACACGATCACCCGGCTGGTGTTCCGCGCCGTCACCGGTTGCTCGGTGCGCGACACCCAGACGGGGTTGCGGGCCTATCCGGCCGACCTGCTCACCTGGTTGCTGGGCGTACCCGGGGACCACTTCGACTACGAGATGGCCGTCCTGCTGGAGGCGACCCGGGCCGGTCACCCGATCGAGCAGACCACCGTCGCGACGACCTACGTGGCGGACAGCGGGTCGTCGCACTTCGGTGCCGTCACCGACTCGCTGCGGATCTACCTGCCGGTGGTGCGGTTCGTCATCTCGCCGGGCACCGCGCGGCGCCGGTCGGGACCCCCGGCCGACCGTCGAGGCGGTGACCCGGTCACGGGAGCGGACCCGATGCCTCATCCGCGGCTGCCCGAGTCGCCGGTTCGGACGCTACGAACCTGATGTCGTCAGCGAATCGGAAATCCGGTTCGGGTGTCCGCGGCGACCATCGTCCGCGATTCGTTCGCGTCATCAAGTCTGTAGCGGCGGGCGGACACGCGTGGCCCGGCTCCTGACCCGCGAGGTGCGCCCCGACCCCGTCGGGGCGCACCTCGACCAGCTACCCCTGGTCGGGCCGTGCGGCGACGGTGCCGGAGGCGTCCGCGGGGTCGGCCGGCGGAGCGGCGTCGGGCTCGAAGACGACCCGGGCCCGCAGCTGCCGGAATCCGGTGCGTTCGAGCTCCGCCACCACCGCGACCCGGTGCGCGTCGACGTCGGCGATCACCTCCCGCGCGCCGCCGGCGGCCAGCACCCCGACCGCGTCGGCCAGCAGTTCACCGCTGACGGCCTCGTCGAGCAGGCCGAGGTAGGCGATGAGCGGGTAGCAGGCCTCCCCGGCCGCGCCGACCAGGCCGACGGGTCGCCCGGCGTCCACCGCGACGCGCCAGTCCGAGACCGCGGTCAGCCAGGCCAGCGGGTCGGTGGCCAGGTCCACGCCGCCGACCGCCCGGGCCACCTCCCGGCCGGTGAGCACGTCCGGGTCGGCGATGCGGGCGACCAGGGCGTTGATCTCCGCCGCGTCGGCGGCCGGGCGGAAGGCGTACCGGCCGGAGGTGGCCGGCAGCGGCGTGCCCGTCCAGGAGCAGCGCAGCCGCTCCCCGCGCTCGACCAGCCCGGCGAGCCGGGCCGCCGCCATGGGCGCCTCCACCACCGCCCGCACCTCCGGCCGACGCCGCCAGTGGGCCGGCATCGCGGCGTAGTACACGTAGGGGCCGCCGAGTGCCTGGTGGGCGGCGCGCAGCAGCGCGGCGCCCACCTCCGGCTCGGCGTCCAGGTCGAACCGTTCGAGCCAGGGCGCGCCGACCGCGCCCGGCGGTAGGACCCAGGCCGCCCGGCTGACCACGCGGCCGGCGCGGAGGGCGATCCAGGTGCGCTCGGGCCGGTAGCCGCCGGCGGCGAGCCCGTCGGCGTAGGCGACCTTGCGAAGCTGAGGCAGCGGGTCGGGCATGGACTCGAACAGATTTTCCTCGCCCGCGACGAGCGGACGGATGACCAGGTCGGTCATGGGTGGATCCTCCGGAAAGCGAGCGCCCCGGATCAGATCCGCGTGAACGCCGGGGCGCGGAGGGGGCGCAGAACATCGGACATTGTTCTGACCTCCTCCCGGCTCGACGGCGTGTCGAAGAACCTACTCGACGCACCACCGCTGTCGCAACGTGCCGGCCGGCCCGGCGCGCGCGTCCTCGCCGAGCCGGCCTCCCTCACGCCGGGAGCGTCCATTTCTGGTTGGCGCCACCGGTGCACGACCAGATCTGCGTCCTCGTGCCGTTGGCCGAGGTGTTCCCGGTGACGTCGAGGCACTTGTTCGCCTGCGGGTTCACCAGGTCCCGACCGGCCGTCCAGACCCACTGCTGGGCGGGGGTGCCGTTGCAGGTCCAGAGCTGGACCCTGGTGCCGTCGGCGGTGCCGCCACCGGACACGTCGAGGCACTTGCCGAGGGAGCGGATCGTGCCGTCGGCGGCCCGGGTCCACTGCTGGTTGGCGCCGCCGGTGCACGACCAGATCTGGATCGGGGTGCCGTCGGCGGAGTTGTTGTCGGTGACGTCGAGGCAGGCGCCGCCCAGGCCGGTGATCGCCCCGGTCGGTGCGCCGCCCCCGGACGGGCTGCCGGACCAGGTGAAGGTGGCGGTGGTACGGGCCGGCAGCGAGTAGGTGAAGGACTGGCCGCCCCAGGCCACCTTCACCGACTGGGTGGAGGTGCCGGGGTTGTGGGCGATCAGCGCCTTGGAGCCGTCCGGGTTGCGCCAGGCGACGTTCGGCACGGTGGCGTTCGCGGTGGAGGCGATCCGGTACGCCCCGGGCCGGACGAACTTCGTCAGGTGGCCGGCGGTGTAGTACTCCACCGTGTAGTCGACCTGGCCGGCGCGGGTCCCGCCCTCCTGCACGGTGATCAGCCCGGTGCAGGTGGCGCAGCCGCCGTTGTGCGGGCCCATGTTCTGGTTGACCGCGAGGCTCCACTTGACCACGCTCCGGCTCCAGTTCCGGGCGTAGTTGACGATGTCGGCCATGTCCTCGTTGTGCTGGTTGCCGATCCAGGTGCCACCCGAGTGCTCGGTGCTGAACTGCGGCACGGCCGGGTACTGGTCGTGCACCTGGCTGCCGACCGCCGGGTCACCCCAGTAGCCGTGCCAGGCGATGCCGCCGAAGAGCGGGTCGGTGCGGACCGCGGCGTCGGCGAGCAGACCGGCGCCGATGGTGCCGTAGTCGCCGTGGTTCCAGTCGTGCACCAGCACCCGGGTGGTGATGCCGGCGGCGCGGAACGCCGGGTAGACGAAGTTCTTGGTCAGCTCGACCAGGCCGGAGGAGTTCCAGCTCATCCCGGGGTAGTCCATCGCGGTCGGGTTGCCGGCCTGACAGCAGTTCGGCTCGTTCTGCACCGAGAGGTAGTCGACCGGCACGCCGCGGGCCGCGTACGCCTGGATGGTCTTCACGAGGTACTGCGCGTAGGTGGCGTAGTACTCGTACCTCAGCCAGCCCATCTGGTCCATCCGGCCGTTGTCCTTCATCCAGCCGGGGGCGCTCCACGGCACCACCATCACCCGCAGCGCCGGGTTGAGCTGCCGGGCCTGCGCGGTGAGCAGCTCGACGTTCGTGTCGTAGCCGTTCGCGCCGAAGCCGGTGAGGTCGCAGCAGGTGTCGTCGAGGGAGACGTTGCCGGGCCGGGACAGGTCGGAGGCGCCGATCGGGTTGCGGACGAACGACAGGCCGATCCCGTCGGTGGGGCTGAACAGCCGGCGCATCACCTCGTCCCGGGTGGCGCTGCTGACCGGCCCGCCGCGCAGCAGGTAGGCGGTGGTGTCGGTGATCGAGGCGCCGGCCCCCTCGAACTGCTGGTACCGGGTGTTCTCGTCGACGGTGATGGTGTGCGTGGCGGTCCCGCCGGCGCCGAAGGCGACCGGGCTCTGTGGTTGCAGGCCGCGGGTGACGGTCCGGCCGCCAGCGTCGGAGGTGGTGGTGAGCCAGACGTCGACCCGTTCACCGGCGGCCTGGGCGGCCGGTGGCGGGGCGAGGGCGACGGCGGCGAGGCAGACCGCCGCGGCGACGGCCGCCGACCGGCGGCGGGTGGTGGGGGGTACGGGGTGCACGGGTGCTCCCTTCGGCTGGGGCCGGCCCCTGGCCGGGAAATCAATCGACGGTCATGACTGAGGGAACACCGTCACACCTCTTATGTCAAGGCATGAAAAAAGCGCCCTGGGAAGGGCGCCTCGGATCTGGGGGGCAGGGTGCGGCGGGCCGTCCGGGCCGTCCGGGACGTCCCGGACGGCCCGCCGCCCGACCGGTCACCGCTCGCCGCGGACCCGCCGGACCGTGTCGCGGTACCAGAGCGCACTGCGCTTCGGGGTGCGCCGTTGGGTGTCGTAGTCGACCCGGACGATGCCGAAGCGCTTGTCGTAGCCGTACGCCCACTCGAAGTTGTCCAGCAGGGACCAGGCGAAGTAGCCCCGCACGTCCGCCCCGGCCAGCCGGGCCAGGGCCACCGCGCGCAGGTGCTCGGCCAGGTACTCCACCCGGTCGTCGTCGGCCACGAAGCCGTCGGCGTCCGGCCGGTCGTCGAACGCCGCGCCGTTCTCGGTGATCACCAGCGGCACGCCCGGGTAGTCCCGGCCGAGCCGGACCAGCAGCTCGGTGAAGGACTCCGGGACGATCTCCCAGTCCATCGCGGTGCGCGGCAGGTCCCGCCGGACCACCCGCTGCACCGGCCGGCCCGCGTCGTCCCGGTCCCGCCCCTGCTCGTCCACCCCGGAGAAGAGCTGCCCGAAGTAGAAGTTGACGCCCAGCACGTCGATCGGGGCGGAGATCACCGCCAGGTCGCCCTCCTCGACGGGCACCCGTACCCCCTCGCGGGCCAGGTCGGCCAGTACGTCGTCGGGGTAGTGGCCGTGGATCAGCGGGTCCAGGTAGAGCCGGTTGCCCAGCCCGTCCGCCGCCCGCGCGGCGTCCCGGTCCGCCGGGCTGTCGGTGGCCGGGTCGGCGGTGGCCAGGTTGACGGTGATGCCCAGCTCCACCGGCCGGGTGGCCGCCGCCCGCAGCCGCTGGACGGCCAGCCCGTGCCCGAGCAGCAGGTGGTGCGCGGCGGCGATGGCGTCGCCCAGGTCGCGCCGGCCGGGGGCGTGCCCCCCGTAGGCGTAGCCGAGCATCGCCGAGCACCACGGCTCGTTCAGCGTGGTCCAGGTGTCCACCCGGTCGCCGAGGGCGTCGAAAACCAGCTCGGCGTAGTCGGCGAACCGGTACGCGGTGTCCCGGGCCGGCCAGCCGCCGGCGTCCTCCAGCTCCTGCGGCAGGTCCCAGTGGTAGAGGGTCACCCACGGGTCGACCCCCCGGCCGAGCAGCTCGTCGACCAGCCGGTCGTAGAAGGCCAGGCCGGCCCGGTTGGCCGGCCCGCGCCCGCCCGGCTGCACCCGCGGCCAGGCCACCGAGAAGCGGTACGTGTCCAGCCCCAGGTCGGCGATGAGCGCGACGTCCTGCGGCATCCGGTGGTAGTGGTCGCAGGCGGTGTCGCCGGTGTCGCCGTTCGCCACCGCGCCGGGGACCCGGCAGAAGGTGTCCCAGATGGACGGGGTCCGGCCGTCCTCGGCCACCGCGCCCTCGATCTGGTACGACGAGGTCGCCACGCCCCAGCGGAAGCTCGGCGGGAGGGTGTCGATCGGGTCGGCCTGACCGGTCGTCGCCGGACGGGTGAGGTCGGTGTCCATGGTTCTCCTCGCGGTAGCGGGTAAATCGGTCGGGGCCGGGTCGGGCCGGGTCACCGGGGGACCGCCTCGGCCGTCGGATGCAGCCAGCAGGCGACGGCACGCGCCGGGTCGTCGTCGGCGGGCGCGCCGAGCGGGGGGAGTTGGCTGTCGCAGGGGGTGAACGCCCGGGGGCAGCGCGGGTGGAACGCGCACCCGGTGGGCATGGCCCGCAGGTCCGGCGGGGAGCCGGGAATGCCGGTCAGCTCCCGGCGCGGCCCGCGCAACGCCGGGAAGGAGTGCAGCAGCCCGTCGGTGTATGGGTGCAGGGCGTGCCGGTACAGCTGCGCGGCGGGCGCCTCCTCGACGATCCGGCCGCCGTACATGATGGCGATCCGGTCCGAGAACTCCACCAGCAGCGACAGGTCGTGGGTGATGAACAGGACCGCGAAGCCGAGCCGCTGGCGCAGCTCGGCGAGCTGGCCGAGGATCTGCCGCTGCATCACCACGTCCAGCGCGGTGGTCGGTTCGTCCATGATGACGATCTGCGGTTCCAGCGCCAACGCCATGGCGATCATGACTCGTTGCCGCATCCCGCCGGAGAGCTGGTGCGGGTAGCTGTCGAGCCGGTCGGCGGCGATGCCGACCAGCCGGAGCAGGTCGCGGGCCCGGGCCAGCCGGGCCGCCCGGGTGGTCCCCGGCTCGTGCGCCCGGATCACGTCGAGCAGCTGGGTGGAGACCTTGTGCACCGGGTTGAGCGAGTTCATAGCGCCCTGGAACACGATGGAGGTCTCCGCCCAGCGGAACGCCCGCAGCCGCGCCGGCGAGAGCGACAGCACGTCCACCGGCGGCCCGTCGACCGGGTGATAGACCACCTCGCCGCCGCTGACCACCCCGGGCGGGGGGAGCAGCCGGGTCAGCCCGTACGCCAGGGTGGATTTGCCGCTGCCGCTCTCCCCGGCCAGCCCCAGCACCTCGCCCCGGTGCAGGGTGAGGTCCACCTCCCGGACGGCGTGCACCGCCTCGTCGCCGAGCCCGTAGTCGACGCTCAGCTTCCTGATCTCCAGCACCGGCTCGCTCATCGGATTCCCTCCCTCTGCGGTGCGGTGGCGGGCTCGGCGCGCTGCGGCGGTGGCGTGGGCCGGGCCAATACCGGGGTGAAGCCGACCCGCATCCGCACGAGGCGCCCGTCGGCGGTGCGGACCCGGGACCGTCCGCCGCTGCGCAGCCGGGGGCTGACGAACTCGTCGATGCCGAAGTTGATCAGCGCGAGGGCGGTGCCGAGCAGCGCGATGGCCAGCCCGGCCGGCACGAACCACCACCAGGCGCCCTGCGCGAGGGCCTGCTGGCTCTGCGCCCAGAACAGGATGGTGCCCCAGTTCCACGAGGAGACCGACGAGATGCCGATGAAGGCCAGGGTGATCTCCGACAGCACCGCGAAGATGACCGTGCCGACGAAGCCGGAGGCGATGATCGCGGTCAGGTTCGGCAGGATCTCGAAGACGATGATCCGCCAGGTGCTCTCCCCGGTGGCCCGGGCCGCCTCCACGTAGTCGCGCCGGCGCAGCGACAGCGTCTGCGCGCGCAGCACCCGGGCGCCCCAGGCCCACGAGGTCAGCCCGATGACCAGCGCGACGACCAGGTCGCCGGCTTCTGCGACGGTGGACGTGACGATGATGATCAGTGGCAGCGCCGGGATCACCAGGAACACGTTGGACAACGCGGAGAGGCCGTCGTCGGCCAGCCCGCCGAGGTAGCCGGCGGTCACCCCGACCAGGACCGACAGCACGGTGGCCACCAGCCCGGCGGTCAGGCCGACCAGCATCACCCCCCGGGTACCGACCAGCACCTGGCTGAACACGTCCTGGCCGAGGTGGGTGGTGCCGAACCAGTGCTGCGCCGACGGTGGCTGGAGCAGCTCGGCGCTGCGGGCGTCCGGGTCGTACGGGGCGATCCACGGGCCGATCACCGCGAGCAGCACGTACCCGCCGACCACGGCCAGCCCGGTCGCGGCCTTGCCGCCTGTGACGAAGCGCCAGCGGCGGCGCCGGGCGGCGGCGGACGGCTGGGCCATCGCCCCCTGCTTCGGGATGACCTGTTCGATGCTGGAGGTGGGAATGCTCATCGCTTCAGCCCTCCTTTCGGGTACGCGGGTCCAGCGCCAGGTACGCGACGTCGGCGAGCAGGTTCGCCACCAGCACGGAGAGCGTGATGACCAGGAAGATGCCCTGCATCAGCGGGTAGTCCTTGGCGCTGACCGCCCGGAAGAGCAGGAAGCCGAGCCCCGGATAGGAGAAGACGATCTCCACCAGCAGGGTGCCGCCGACGATGAAGCCGAGCGAGAGCGCGAAGCCGGCGACGTTCGGCAGCAGCGCGTTGCGGGCGGCGTAGTTCCAGGCCACCCGGCGCTCCGGCAGCCCCTTGGCGTGCGCCACGGTGATGTAGTCCTCGGCGGCGACGGTGACCATCATGTTGCGCATGCTGAGCATCCAGCCGCTCATCGACGAGATCAGGATCGTCGCGGCGGGCAGCAGGCTGTGTCGTACCGCGCTGCCCAGGAAGATGGTGTCCAGGGCCGGGACCAGGCCGGGCTCGTAGCCGCCGGAGGAGGGGAAGAAGCTGCCCGGTCCGGCCAGCACGGCGATCGCGACGAGCCCCAGCCAGAAGTACGGCACCGAGGAGAGGAAGGTGGTGGCCGGCAGCAGTCCGTCCAGCCAGGAGCCGCGCCGCCAGCCGGCGAGTACCCCGAGGCCGGTGCCGAGGGCGAAGCTGACCATGGTGGTGATGCCGACCAGGGCGAGCGTCCAGGGCAGGGCGTCGCTGATCACCTCGGACACCGGCGCCGGGAACGCGGTGAACGACAGCCCCAGGTCGCCGTGCAGGAGCTGCTGCCAGTAGTCGACGTACTGCTCCCAGATGCTGTCGTCGGAGTCGATGCCGAACAGCACGTAGAGCGAGCGGATCGCGTCGGTGCTGAGCTGGCCCTGGTAGCGGGAGATCAGCGACTTCACCGGGTCGCCGGGGATCATCCGGGGGATGAAGAAGTTGATGGTCAGCGCCGCCCACGCGGTGAACAGATAGAACGCCAGCCGGCGCAACAGGTAGGTCACGGTGCCTCCTCGGCTCGCGGCTGCGGGGCTCGCAAACCCGGCTCACTCCTCCCGCTCACGACGTTCCCTCCGCCCGGTCGTAGAGCCAGCAGGCGGCCCAGTGGCCGGGCCGGTCGCCGACGTCGAGGCGCGGCGGCAGGTCGGTGGCGCACCGGGGCATCGCCGCCGGACAGCGCGGGTGGAACCGGCAGCCGGCCGGTGGCCGGATCAGGCTGGGTGGCTCCCCGTCGCCGCGGTCCCGCTCGTCGGGCGCCGCGTCGCCGGTGATCCGGTCCGGGTCGGGCGCCGAATCGATCAACAGCTGGGTGTACGGATGGGCCGGCCGCTGGGTGACGGTCTCGCTGTCGCCCCCCTCGACCAGCCGGCCGGCGTACATCACCAGGGTCTCGTCGGCGAAGTAGCGGGCCGAGGCGATGTCGTGGGTGATGTAGAGGATGGCCAGGTGGAAGCGTTCCTTGAGGTCGCGGAGCAGGTTCAGCACGCCGAGCCGGATGGAGACGTCGAGCATCGAGACCGGCTCGTCGGCGAGCAGCACGTCCGGGTCGGCGCCGAGCGCCCGGGCGATGGCCACCCGCTGCCGCTGCCCGCCGGAGAGCTCGTGCGGGAACTTGTCCAGGTAACGCTCGGCCGGGGTGAGCGCGACCCGGCCGAGCAGGTCGGCCAGCGCCGCGTCCAGTTCGGCCGGGGTACGTCCGGCGTTGCCGTGGATGCGCAGCGCCCTGGTCAGGTGGTAGCGCACGGTGTGCACCGGGTTCAGCGAGGCGAACGGGTCCTGGAAGATCAGCTGCACCCGCCGGGCGTACGCCCGGAAGGGCCGGCCGCCGCGGACGGTGATCGGCTCGCCGCGCAGCCGGACGGTGCCGGCGGTGCGGGGGTAGAGCTGCGCGAGCAGCCGGGCGACCGTCGACTTGCCGGAGCCGGACTCGCCGACCAGGGCGGTGACCCGGCCGCGGCGCAGGGTGAGGTCGACGTCGTCGACCGCGTGCACGGCCGGTGTGGTGCGGGAGAACAGGCCACGCAGCCGCCTGCGGACGGGGAAGTGCTTGGTCAGGCCGACCGCCTCCAGCACCTCCTCGCGGACGGCCGGTGCGTCCGTGGTGGTGGTCGTCATGCCGGTTTCCTGTCTGCTCGGGAAGGGGTGAGCGTCCGCCGGGGTCCGGGCGGCGGGATCGCCGCCCGGACGTCGGAGGTCAGGAACCGGCCGGCTTGAGGTGCAGCACGACGTCGACCGCGTTCGGCTGGGTGGGCTGGGCCGCGCCGTAGGCGTCGGCGTCGTCCGGCCAGCCGGTCCAGTTCTTCGTGCTGTAGGCCGCGCCGACGTTGTCCGCGCCGACCGGGATCATCGGGGCCTGCTCCACGAAGACCTTCTGGAGCGTGGCCAGCGCCGCGGTCCGCGCCGCGTCGTCGGTGGCGTTGGCGTACGCGGCCAGCGCCGCGGTGGCCTCCCGGTTGTCGAAGCGGCCGAAGTTGCCGGCCGGGGAGGCCTTGCCGATCGGCTTGAGCAGCCGGCCGTCCATCACCGTCTGGTAGATGTCGTACGGGGTGGCGCCGCCGTTGGTCCAGCGGAAGGTCGCGTCGAACTTGCCCTCCTCGACGTTGCGGAACCAGGCGTCCTGGTTGGCCTTGTCCACGGTGGCCGTGACGCCGATCTTGGACAGGTTGTCCCGCACGATCTCCAGGCTGGTCTGGTAGTCCGACCAGCCGGCCGGGTCGGTGAGGGTGAGCTTGACCGGCTTACCGGTCGGGTCCAGCAGCGTGCTGCCGGAGTAGCGGAAGCCGGCGTCGGTGAGCAGCTTCTTCGCCGCGTCGACGTCGACCTTGTGCTCCTGGCCCCGGTACTCGGCGGAGATGTAGGCGTCCCCGGCCGGGCTGGGCAGGCCGGTCACGCTGCGCACCAGGGGGTGGAAGTAGCCCGCCTCGGCCTGGTTGAAGATGTCCTCCCGGTTGATCACCAGGTTCATCGCCCGGCGCAGCGCCGGGTTGTCGAACGGCTTCTTCGTGGTGTTGACGTAGAGACCGTGGATGCCGAGCACCGGCGGTGCCCACACCTTGTGGTTCGCCGGGTCCTTGCCGACGAAGACGGTCTTGACGTTCGGGATGAAGACGAAGCTCCACTCCGACTCGCCGTTCGCCAATGCGGTGGTCTGCGCGTTGTTGTCGGTGTAGGACGTGTAGCGCAGCTCCTTGACCTTCGGCAGCTCCTGCCAGTACCCGCCGGTGCGCACCGACAGGGTGGTGGTCTGCGGGGTGAACGACTTCAGCGTGTATGGGCCGCTGCCGACCGGGTTCTTGTTGATGTCGGTGGTCGGGTCCTTGATCGCCGACCAGACGTGCTGCGGCACGATCGGCACCATGGCCAGCACCTTCTGCTGGTTGACGAACTGCGGCGAGTCGAAGGTGAGGGTCACGTCGTTGCCGCTGCTCGACACCGACTTGTACGGCGTCGCGTACTGGTTCAGACCCTCGTTGGCCTTGACCAGGTTGTAGCTGAAGGCGACGTCGGCGGCGGTGACCGGCTTCCCGTCGGACCAGGTGGCGTTGTCGCGCACGGTCACGGTCACCGAGGTGTAGTCGCTGTTCCACGTCGCCTTGGTGGCCAGCCACGGCTTGAACGGCTGGGCCGGCTTGACCGGGTTCCACATCATCAGCGGCTCGTAGATCTGCCACCGGTAGCCCAGGGACGACGCCGACGAGGTGGTCAGGAACGGGTTGTGGTTCTCGGTCTGCGGGCCGTTGGGCATGCCGACGTTGAGCACCGTCGCGCCGCCCTTGGCGTCCCGGGCCTTGGTGTTCGCGGTCTCACCGCAGCCGGCGAGGGTCAGCGCGCCGGCCAGCGCGACGGCGACGAACTGTCGTCTTCTCATGGTGGTCTCCCTCGGTGCTCCCGTGCCCGGGAGCGGAGTGGTGGTGGGTGGAGGGTGTGCGGTGTCGCCACCGGCCGTCCGCGACCGGCGTGCTGGGTGGGTGAGTGGGGGGTCAGGCGCTCGTCGTCGAGCCCCGGACGGTGAAGGAGGTCGGGATGACGGTCGGGTGGTCGGGCAGCGGCGTGCCGTCGAAGTGGGCGATCAGGGCGCGGGCGGCGGCCGCGCCCATCTCGCGCAGCGGTTGCCGGACGGAGGTCAGCGGCGGGTGGGTGTGCCGGGCCAGCGGCAGGTCGTCGAAGCCGACGACCGCCACGTCCCGCGGGACCTCGTGGCCGGCGTCGCGCAGGGCGTGCAGCGCCCCGGCGGCGGAGAGGTCGTTGTGGGCGAAGACGGCGTCGAACGGCACGCCGGCGGCGAGCAGCCGCTGCACCGCCGCCCGTCCGCATTCGACGGTGAAGTCGCCCTCCACCACCAGGTCGGGGTCGATCGGCAGGCCGGCGTCGGCGTAGCCGTCGGCGAAGCCGGCCAACCGGTCCCGGGTGCACCCGAATCGGCGCAGTCCGGTCACGACCAGGGGGCGCCGCCGGCCGAGCGCCAGCAGATGGGTGGCGGCGGCCCGGGCGCCGTCGGCGTTGGTGGTGCGTACGGAGGGGAAGCCGGGCTGGTGGCCGCGGTCGTCGATCAGGATGACCGGCAGCCCCCGCCGGTGCAGGGTGGTGAGGTAGTCCAACGTGCCCTCGGGCTCGACGACCAGCAGGCCGTCGAAGGACTTCGCGGAGACCTGGGAGGCGAACCGCCGCATCGACTCGTCGCCCCGGTCGCAGGTGGACAGCAGCAGGCCGTACCCCTCGGTCTCGACCACGTCGGCGGCGCCCTGGAGGACCTCGCCCATCCACGGCCAGGTGAGTGAGGGGACCAGCATGCCGACCACCCGGGTCCGGCCCCGGGCCAGTCCGACCGCGCGGGCACTCGGCACGTAGCCCAGTTCGGTGATCACGGCCCGGACCCGAGCGGCGGTGGCCCCGTCCAGCTCGCCCCTGCCGTTGAGCACCCGCGAGACCGTCGTCTTGCTCACGCCCGCCCGGGCGGCGACGTCGGCGATGGTGATCGGCACGGGGGCTCCCGGGAGCGCGGGGGGAGGGGACGGAACCGGTTTCGGAAGCGGTTCCGTCGCAGTCAATCCGAGTGGCGGCGGTCACGTCAATAACGGCCAGGTAACGAAACATGGCTAACTTCAAGAACTTAAAAAAGTACGAAGGGCATTACCGGTGTCGATGGTCGGGTCGCGGCCGACCCGCACCGGCACCAACCTGGCTCGATGCGTCCGGCTCACCCGGACCGCGGGCGGCGGCGGGTTCCTCGGGCCTGCCGACCCGTGGCGCCCCGGCAGGCTCCGTCGACCTACTGCTCGACGTCCGGCCCGAGCAACCGGATCTCCTCGATGTCCAGCGCCGCCTGCACCTCCCGCTGCACGCTGTCGTCGATCTCGTTGGTGTCCCGCAGCCGGGTGACCTCGCGGCGCTTGTGCTCCAGGACGCCGAGCCGCAGCCGACGGTCCAGCTCGCGCACCCGGTCGGCCTCCTCGCCCCCGCCGGCGGCGGCCGACTCGTCGAGGTGCCGCTGGTAGTCGGCGCGCAGCCGCTCCACCGCGTCGGAGGTGACCCCGAGATCCGTCGCCACCTGTGGCAACGCGGTCAGGCCGGCCTCGGTGGCCTTCAGCCGGGCCTGCCGTACCTCGTCGCCGCGCTCCCGGTCGCCCCGCAGCCCGGCCCACTCGGCGACGGCCGGCAGCGTGGTGCCCTGGATCAGGATGGTCGACACGATCACCACCGCGGTGCAGAAGATGATCAGATCGCGGCCACGTACCGGCTCGCCGGCCCTGGTGGTCATCGGCACGGCGAGGGCGGCGGCCAGCGACACCGCGCCCCGGAAGCCGGCCCAGCCCGCCGCCAACCGGACCCGCCGGTCCACCGCCGGGCCCCGCCGGACGACCGGCAGGCCGTACGAGAAGAGCTGCACCCAGATCAGCCGGATCACCATTACCACCGCGGTCACCGCCACCGCGATGGTGATCGCCTGCGTCATCGACCTGCTGGTGACGCTCTGCACCGCCCGGGGGATCTGCATCCCGAGCAGCACGAAGAGCGATCCGTTGATCAAAAAGGTGGACAGGTCCCAGAACGCGTACGCGATCACCCGGGAGCGGGCCCGGATGACCCGGGGACCGGCGTAGGAGAGGACCAGCCCGGCGACCACGACCGCGAGCACCCCGCTGGCGTGCACGACCTCGGCGAGCAGGAACGCGGTGAACGGGGTGAGGACGCTCAGCGCGCCCTCCCGCATCGGGTCGTCGATGCGCTTGCGGATCAGCACCACGACCAGGCTGACCGCCAGGCCGGCACCGACCCCACCGGCCGCCGACGCGACGAAGCGGCCGAGGAACCCGAGCGGCCCGGGCGTGGTGCCGCCGACGATCAGGCCGACGGCGACCGAGAAGAGCACCAGCGCGGTGCCGTCGTTGACCAGGCTCTCCGCGCGCAGGGTGGTCAGGATGCGCCGGGGCATCCGCTTCGCCAGACCGGCCACCGCGGCGGCGTCGGTCGGCGCCAGCACCGCCCCCAGCACCCAGGCCGCCGCCGGGTCGAGGCCCAGGCCCTGCGCGACCAGGGAGACCCCGACCATGGTCACCCCGACCAGCGCCACCGACAGGGAGGCGATCACCAGCTTGTTGGCGCGGATCTCCCGGAGGCTGATGACCAGGCTCTCCCGGTAGAGCACGGCCGGCAGGAAGAGCAGCAGCACCACCTCGGGTTCGAGGACCACGTGCGAGAACGGCGGCAGCAGCGCGAGCAGGGCACCCATCGTGATCAGCAGCACCGGCGGGGCGACCCGGTACCGGCCGCCGATGGTCGTGCCGATCACCACCGTGGCGGCCAGCACCACGATCAGGATCAGTGCCTCCACCGCGTACTCCCGCCTCCCGGCTGCTCTCCCGGCGGCCGCGCGCCGGGCGTCGCGGTGCGGGGCGTCACCCGACATGCTGGTACGAAGTCGCCGACCGTGGCGGCGGAATCGGTGATCTGCCCCGGGGGTCAGGCCGTCGCGGCCGGCAGCCGGTGGCGCAGCGCGATCTCCAGGGCGAGCCGGGCGTCGGGGTCGTCCAGGGTCGCGCCGAACAGCTCGCGGAGCCGGCGCATCCGGTACCGGACGGTCTGCGGGTGGGTGTGCAGCTCGTCGGCGACCGCGACCACCTGACCCTGTTGGCGCAGCCAGGTGTGCAGGGTCGCGGCCAGAGCCTGCCGGGCGGCGGGCCGGACGTCGGCCAGCGGGGCGAGGACGGTGTCGGCGAGGTGGTCGGCCAGGCCGGGTTCCCACCGGGTGAGCAGGGTGACCAGGTGCTGGTCGCAGTCGACCGGGACGCCGGCCGGCAGGACACCCCGCAGCGTCAGCGCCAGCGCCCGGCGGGAGAGCCGGTAGGAGAGCCGGGCCCGGTTCACCTCGACGGCCGGCCCGACCGCCGCCCGCCGGCCGCCCAGCACCTGGCGGGCCCGGGCGAGGCGACCGGGGGTGTGCGGCTCGGGCAGCACGATCCGCACGGCGTCGTCGATCACGGTGGCGATCGCCCCGGCGCCGATGGCTCCGGCCAGCGGGTCGGCGTCGGTGCCGTCGACGCTGAGCACGGCGACGGTGGCGGGCAGCGGCCAGCGCGCGGCGTCGGCGGCGGCCCGCCGCACCCCGTCGGCCGGTGGCTCGGGCTGCACGAGCAGGGTGATCAGGCGCCGCCGCGCGGTCGCCCAGTCCCGCGCGGCGTCGCGCTGCTCGTCGAGGTATCCCTCGGCGGCGGCGCCGGCCAGCACGTCGGCGTAGCCGAAGAGCGCGCCGGCGACGACGTACAGGTCGGCGGGGGCGGGGCCGGCCGCGGTGGCGTGCTCCACCAGGATGGCCCAGAGGTCGCGGGCGCCGACGGTGAGCACGGCGCGCAGCGCGTCCACCCGGTGGCCCTCGCGGTACTCGGTGCGGCCGAGGGCGTGAAAGACGGCCCGGGTGGGGGCCAGGTCCCGGCCGGGGTCGGCGACCGCGTCGACGAAGGTGTCCACGGCGGTCCGTACGCCCAGGGCGAGGCCGCGGCCCTGCCCGCCGGTCAGCGACCGGCCCTGCTGCCGCATCGCGACGCGAACCGTGCCGAGGATCCGCTCGTGCAGGGCGGCGCGGAGGGCGCGGACGTGGTCGCCGACCACCGGGTCGAGCCCGGCGAGGCCGGGCTCGAGGTCGACGAACGCGTCGGACATCGGGCTTCCTTGTCATCCGGGTTACAAAAGCGGGGCCGGATCCTGCGCCCCATTGCCGATGATTTTGGCACGCCGGTACGTACCGTCGGTGCCATGGATACCGATGTCATCGTGGTGGGGGCCGGCCTGGCCGGGCTGGTCGCCGCCGCCGAGGCGGCCGACGCGGGCCGCCGGGTGCTGCTGCTGGACCAGGAGCCGGAGCAGAACCTGGGCGGTCAGGCCTTCTGGTCGTTCGGCGGGCTCTTCCTGGTCGACTCACCCGAGCAGCGGAGGATGGGCATCCGCGACTCGGTCGAGCTGGCGTGGCAGGACTGGACGGGTAGCGCCGCCTTCGACCGGCCGGAGGACCACTGGCCGCGCCGCTGGGCCGAGGCGTACGTGCACTTCGCCGCGGGGGAGAAGCGGGCCTGGCTGCGCGGCCTGGGTCACCGGGTCTTCCCGGTGGTCAGCTGGGCCGAGCGCGGCGGCGGGGCGGCCCACGGCCACGGCAATTCGGTCCCCCGGTTCCACATCACCTGGGGCACCGGCCCGGGGCTGGTCGAGCCGTTCGCCCGCCGGGTCCGCGCCGCCGTCGCCGACGGCCGGGTACGGCTGCTGTTCCGGCACCGGGTCGACGAGCTGGTCACCGCGGACGGCGTGGTCACCGGCGTGCGCGGCGCGGTCCTCGAACCTGACGACGCGCCGCGCGGGGTGAGCAGCTCGCGGGTGGTGGTCGGCGACTTCGCGTACGGCGCGCAGGCGGTGATCGTCACCTCCGGCGGCATCGGCGGCAACCACGACCTGGTCCGGCGGGCCTGGCCGGCGCGACTGGGCACCCCGCCGACCCGGATGGTCGCCGGGGTGCCGGCGCACGTCGACGGTCGGATGCTGGCGATCACCGAGGAGGCCGGCGGCCAGGTGATCAACCCGGACCGGATGTGGCACTACACCGAGGGGCTGCGCAACTGGGACCCGGTCTGGCCCGGCCACGGCATCCGGATCCTGCCCGGCCCGTCGTCGCTCTGGCTCGACGCGACCGGCCGGCGGCTGCCGGCGCCGTTGTTCCCCGGCTTCGACACCCTGGCCACCCTGCGCCACCTGCGCGCCACCGGCCACGACTACAGCTGGTTCCTGCTCACCCAGAAGATCATCGAGAAGGAGTTCGCGCTGTCGGGCTCCGAGCAGAACCCGGACCTGACCAACCGCAGCGTCCGGCAGCTCCTGCACCGGGTACGCCCCGGCGCGCCCGCGCCGGTCGAGGCGTTCAAGCGACACGGGGCGGACTTCGTCGTCGCCGCCACCCTGCCCGAGCTGGTCGACGGGATGAACAAGCTGGCGGCCGGCACCGGCGGCCCACAGCTCGACGCCGCCGAGGTTCGCCGAATCGTCGAGGCCCGGGACCGGGAGCTGGCCCATCCGTTCGGCAAGGACGCCCAGTTGCACGCCATCCGCGACGCCCGCCGGTACCGGGGCGACCGGCTCATCCGGGTCGCCCCGCCGCACCGGCTGCTCGACCCGGCCGCCGGCCCGCTGATCGCCGTCCAGCTGCACGTGCTCACCCGCAAGACGCTCGGTGGCCTGCACACCGACCTGGACGCTCGGGTGCTGCGCCCCGACGGCGAACCGCTGGGCGGCCTCTACGCCGCCGGGGAGGTCGCCGGCTTCGGGGGCGGCGGCATGCACGGCTACAACGCCCTGGAGGGCACCTTCCTCGGCGGCTGCCTCTTCTCCGGCCGGACCGCCGGGCGGGCCGCCGCGGCCGCCGTCGCCTGAGTGGGTCCCGCGCGTCGTTGCCGCGGTCGCTCGCGCGGCCAACCGGGGCCGCCACCGCCATGCTGGGCGTGGCGGCCCCGGGGGCCGGACGCGGCGTCGGCGCCGGTGCCTGTCAGCGGTGCGGCCCGCGGGTCAGTACCGCAGCCTGCGCAGGTAGCGGTAGCCGACCTCGGCGGTCTGCTGGGGCGTCAGGTCGGGGGTGTCGTTCTCGACGATGTACTCGAGCACCCGGTGCGCCCGGAAGATCCGGGGGAAATCGATCATCCCGGTGCCCAGGTCGGCCATGTCGCCGTCCGCCTCGTGCCGGTCCTTGACGTGGTACTGCAGGACCCGTTGCGGCGCGGACCGGATCACGTCGATCGCGAAGCCCTCCGGGTCGGCGACCCCGTCGCCGGAGTTGATGCCGCCGGTGACGGCCCAGTAGAGGTCGATCTCCAGGTGGACGAGCTGGGGATCGAGCTCCGAGGTCAACACGTCCCAAGGGCGCTTGCCGCCGCCGAGGTCGATGGTGAACTCGTGGGCGTGGTTGTGGTAGCCGTAGCGCAGGCCGGCCGCGGCCGCCGCGGCTGCCTCGACGTTCATCTGTTCCGCCCAGCGCTTCCAGTCGTCCTCGCGGTTCGAGTTGAGGTACGGCACCACCATGAACGACTGGCCCAGGGTGACCGCGTTCTGGATCTTCTGCGCCAAGCCGGCGGCGTCTCCGCTGATCCCGTCGTGGCTGGACGTCGGCTTGATGCCGATGCCATCCAGGAACTGCCGCAGCTGCGCGGCGGTACGCCCGAAGTATCCGAGCGCCAGCTCCACGCGCGGATAGCCGATCTGGGCGAGGTGGGTGAGGGTGGCGTCGTAGCCCGGCGCGCCCCAGAGCGCGTCACGCATCGTCCACAGCTGGATGCTGATCAGGCCCGGGGGCACGTGCCGCTGCCCGGTGGGACGGGCGGTCGCCTGGGCACCGGTCGCGCCGAGGCCCGAGGCGAGCCCGACGCCGGCGAGCGCGGCCAGAGAACCGCGCAACACGCTGCGTCGGTCGATGACGGACCGGCGTAGTGCGCCCGCCCCGTCGTATCCGTAACACATGATGACTCCTTCCGTCGATCTACGCGGTGGGGATCAGGACGACCCGGTCCGTTCCGGTCGGCGCGGTGGCTCCCTTCCGGACGGTGTCCGGGCGTGCTGAACCGCCCGTCGCCGGGGACGCGGCGACCGCGGGTCGGCGGTGCTTCGCGGCTGCACCGGGCGACGGGTGACGGAGCTGGGTTGTGGAGAGTGGACGGTGAGGTCAGGGCCTGCCGGCCGCCGAAGGCCGGTGTGCTGTGCCGGTGGCTCGACACGTCGGCACGCGGCCGACGCTAACAAGCTTCATGTCGATACGTCCATACCTTTCGCCTATTCGGACTCGACTTTCTCTCGATAAGACGAAAGTTCGACCAGGGGAAGCCGGACGCAGTGGCGGCCCCGCCCCGGGCGGGCCCGGGGGCCCCGGGGGGGGGTGGCGGGGTGAGGGGGGGGGGGGGGGGGGCGCGGGGGGGGGG